>ONOD01000128.1 GCA_900319325.1 uncultured Elusimicrobium sp.
GAGGTAGGGGGAATAACCGTTGGCTACATCTACGCAGATGTTGTCAATAAGCCCGGTTGCCATCACGGTGGTCAACTTTTCAAAATCAGCATCGCTCACGCCGGAGCTGACAAAAATCAAATCGTTGCTGGATTGTTCCTGCTGGTTAGCGGTTAAAAAGTGGATGATATCCTCAGCGGTGTAATGTTTATGTAACGCGCAGAACATGGACTCTTTTTGCATTTCGCGGGCGATTTCAAACGTGCCGGTCGTATACATATTAGCAGCTACAATGCCCGTGCCGGTAATGGTTTTAGGGCACCATTTAAAAGTGTAATTGCGTAGCACTTCCACTTCGGAACGGGAAGCTAACGTGGAGCGTTTGGGGCGCAGTAATACGTCGCAATAGTCCAGCTGGATATCATCGTGAATTCGCATAATTTCTCCTGGCGTAGGTATAGTGGGAAACCCCGTATATCATAGCAAATTTTGCGGGGCAGATTTCAAATCAAGTTTGGAATGACACCTTATTTAACCTTTGGGAATGACAAGTTTTATTCTTTTAAATTGTGCATAAAAGAATATTTTTAGCTATAATGGTATTGTAATTTTCAAAAAAAGTCGTATACTATATAGCAGGGGGATTTTATGAACAAAAAAGGTTTTACGTTAATTGAACTGCTGGTAGTAGTGCTCATGATAGGAGTGCTCACCTCGATTGCTTTGCCGCAATATAGGAAGGCCATGAATCGTGCCCGGGTGGCGGAGGCTATGCAAATTTTGCCTGCGCTATATGAGTCATTTGAACGATGGATGCTTGCAAATGATGTCCGCTGGAGTATACATGGTTCTAATCAATTAGTAGATGCGGAGGATAAAACTGTTTCCAGGCCAACCCTTGAAGCCTTGGATATTGAATTTAAAGAGGCCCGAGGGATTCCGGCGGATGGTCAATTTATCACAAGCAATTTTACGTACGGTTATGGAGGGCAAGGCAACTGTACAGGAAATGGAAAAGCAGTGGTAGCAACGCCAAGGTCAGCTTCGTTCAGAGGGGTCCAGGGTTTAAGTTGGGTACAATTGGTCTATGATGGCCGCAGATTGTGCTGTTGTGATGCGAGAGAAGGCGCCACCTGCCAACATTTAAATGTTGAAGAGTGTAACCCCGCATAAGATGACGAGTAAGGAGGAAAATATATGAAAAACAATACTGGTTTTACACTTGTAGAAATGCTAACGGTTGTAATTATTATTGGGATATTAACCGCTATTGCGTTGCCGCAATATCGGCGGGCGATTCAACGCTCCAAAGCTACGGAAGCCATTACCATGCTGCGCACCATTAACGACTCGGCCGAGCGCCTGGCCGCTATGGCGGGCTATCGTGATTTTGCAAGCATGGCTGCCGCGGAGCCAAGACGTGCTATATTTGCCAATATGGATATGTTCCACGAAGATCATTTTGCTTGTGGAGTGGCTGATGATACCATCACGTGTCCGCACTTCGTGTATTCTCTAAACAGAGATAGCACCTTTGCTACTGCACAGAAACGTCGGGACCCGTTCTCAGGGGTGCAAATCCGTCTCTATCGTGAGGATCAGCCACGGCTTACATGTGTGGGCACACAGGAAGCTTGTGACGCGTTTAACATTGATATGGATCCCGATGCAAATAGCGGTGGCACCGGCGGAAGGCCTGGCCGCCCGGGCGACTTTGGCCGCGTGGGTGACTTGATAAGAGTGGACGATAAAATTATCGGGGAGCCCATTGAAGGTAAAATTAGATTCTAATTGGTGAAACTGGGAGAGTTTACATGCAACACGCAAAAGGTTATACGTTAGTTGAAATTTTAACTGCCGTAGTAATTGTTACCATTTTAGTATCTATGGCGGTGCCCCTGTACGAAAAAACCATTGAGCGTTCCCGCTTGGCGGAAGCGCCGTGGTAGTTTTCAAACAGCAGCGAGGGATCGCAGCAGATCTGACGCAATTTGGTCAGCTCGGCTAGGATCCGGATCTTGTCTTCTCCGGGGCGCCCAGTGGAGACCGAAAGGGTCTGGCGCATGTGCACCACCTGAGCGTCGTAGAGACGCTGCTGCTCGTCGCTGATGCGCTTCATCGTGGCCTCGTGCGTGGCGACATGCTCACAGCTGTCGGGGTTGCCCTCGCTGAAGTTGGC
>ONOD01000076.1 GCA_900319325.1 uncultured Elusimicrobium sp.
AATTTGAAGTGATTCGCGACGCCGCGGACAATAATGTTATCGTTTGTTCTATGGAAAATGTAGATCCGGTAGGCATCCACACAGGGGACTCTATCGTGGTGGCACCGGCGTTAACGCTCAACGATTCTCAATTGCAATTACTACGGCAAGCAGCGCTGGACATCGTGCGTGCGTTGGGGGTAGTGGGCGGATGCAATGTGCAGCTGGCACTTAAACCCAATTCTACCGAGTATTATGTAATTGAAGTCAATCCGCGCGTGAGCCGTTCTTCGGCACTCGCTTCCAAAGCAACGGGATATCCGATTGCTAAAGTTACTTCTAAAATTGCGCTGGGGTATCGGCTGGACGAAATTGCCACGCCAATGTCCCCGGGGGCGCACTCACTCTTTGAACCGCAAGTAGATTACATTGTGGTCAAATTTCCGCGCTGGCCATTTGATAAATTCCGCACAGCCGACCGCACATTAGGGCCGCAAATGAAAGCCACCGGCGAAGTAATGGCCCTGGAACATAGCTTTGAAAGCGCTTTGTTAAAAGCGGTACGCTCGTTGGAAATCGGGCGGCTCCATTTACAGCAACCCGAGTTAAAAACTAAAACCGATGACGAAGTCCGCACCGCTATTGCCACGCCGGATAGCGAACGGTTATTTGCAATTGCCGAGGGACTGCGCCGTGGTTTTACCACGCAAGAAATTTATAACGCTACGCAAATTGATCCGTGGTTTATAGATAAAATTGGCAATATCGTTGCGGTGGAACGTGAACTCTGCCAGAAAAAACTGACGCCGCAAGGAGTGCAAAAAGCCAAAAGATTTCAATTTGCCGACAAAACCATTGCAGCCTTCACCGGACATACGGAAGAAGAAATCCGCGCGTTTCGCCGCACGCATCATATCGTGCCGGCATACCGTATGGTGAACACTTATCCCTCCGAACATAAGCAAGATACCGGATATTATTATTCTACGTACAACGCGCCGGATAATGTTTCCGTTTCCGGCAAGCGCAAAGTGGTAGTGTTGGGCTCAGGGCCCATTCGTATCGGGCAAGGGGTGGAATTTGATTATTGCTCGGTGCATGGCGTGTTTGCGCTCAAATCCGTAGGGTACGAAACTATTATCATTAACAACAACCCCGAAACAGTTTCTACCGATTTTGATATCTCGGACCGGTTATATTTTGAACCGTTAACCACAGAAGATGTACTGGCAGTGTGGGGAAAAGAAAACCCCGACGGAGTATTGGTGCAATTTGGGGGACAGACGGCCATCAATTTAGCAGCCTCGCTGGATAAAGCCGGCGTGAAAATTTTAGGATCCGGCGTGGATAGTATTGATCAGGCAGAGGACCGCCGCCGTTTTGATGAGCTATTAACTTCGTGCAAAATTTTGCGTCCGCAAGGACGTACGTGCTTTACCACTCAGGAAGCGTTTGAAGCCGCACGCCAAATTGGGTATCCGGTCATGGTGCGGCCTTCGTATGTGTTGGGGGGGCGCGCGATGGAGATCGTTCATCACGAAGAAGAACTTTCCCGCTATATGACTTACGCCGTAAAGGTCAATGCGGAACATCCGGTTTTGGTAGATCACTATATTATGGGAGATGAAGTGGAAGTGGATGCCATTTGTGATGGAGAAGAAGTGTTCCTGCCCGGCATTATGCAACACATTGAAAAGACGGGGATTCACTCGGGCGATTCCATCGCCGTGTATCCTCCGCGCGATATGACCGAACACGTCATCACACAAATTATTGATTACACAACTAAACTGGCGCTGGGGTTGCGCTTAAAAGGAATGATGAACGTGCAATATATCGTGCGCGACGACCAAGTGTATGTGATTGAAGTGAATCCACGCTCCTCACGCACGGTTCCGTTTTTAAGCAAAGTAACCGGCGTGCCGATGGTAGAAGTAGCGGTAAAATGCGCCCTGGGTTTTTCGCTCAAACAACAAGGATACAAGGGCGGATTGCAGCTCTTTCCCAATTACTACGCTGTAAAAGCCCCGGTCTTTAGTTTCAATAAAATGACGAATGTGGATACGGTGCTCGGCCCGGAGATGAAATCCACCGGCGAAGTAATGGCGTGTGATTATCAATATAACCGCGCCCTTTACAAGGCCTTTTTGGCGGCCGGCGTACGTATCCCCCAGACGGGTACGATATTAATGACCGTGACGGATGAAGACAAGCCAGAGGCCGCGCAAATCGCTAAGGGGTTTATTGATTTAGGCTATTCCATTTTGGCTACCAGCGGCACGGCAGAGTATTTGCAAGAACAGGGAATCCCCGTGCAAACCGCACTCAAAGTAAATGAGGGCGAAAATAATTTGATCCAGGATATTAAGGCCGGGCGCATTGCATTGGTAATTAACACGCCCAATCACACATCCGTTGCGGCGCAGGATTGGTTCAAAATTCGCCGGGCCAGCGTGGAGCGCGCCATTGCGTGCTTAACTTCCATTGATACCGCGCGCGGCTTGCAAAAAGTACTGCGTGCCATGCGCCGCCGCGTTCCGCGGGTGCTTGCCCTGCAAGATTTGGAATGGGAGCGCGAAGCATAATGCCTAAAGTGCTTGAAGAATCCCCGGTGCTTCTACAACAAGCGTTAGATGAACGCACGTATTTGTTGCGTCTCAAAGCTGCGCAAATTGCCCGGCAGGTTAAGCCGGGGCAGTTTGTGCATATTAAACAAATCGGGGACGGAACCTCGTTGCTTCGTCATCCGTTTGGGGTAGCTCGTGCGGATAAAACGCAAGGCACGGTAGATATTATTTATCGTGTGGTGGGCGAATTTACGCGAACGCTTTGCACCTTAACTTCGGCAGATTGCCTGAGTCTATTGGGCCCGTTAGGCCGAGGGTTTGATTTATCCGTTGGCGGGAAAGCGCTGCTGGTTGGCGGCGGCACGGGGCTTGCCCCGCTTTTGTTTTTAGCTTCCCATTTAGGGCCGGACAAAACGGATGTGCTCATGGGCGGCCGAACGAAGGATGAACTGTTTTGGCAGGCATTATATCGCCCGTTTGTGCACCATATGTTTATGACAACCGATGATGGTTCGCTGGGAACGCCCGGAACCGTGATGGCGCTGTTGCCTTCCCTGCTTTGCAAAGGATACGAGCGTGTGTATGTATGTGGGCCTTCCCCGATGATGCAAGCGGCGGCGCACGCCTGTGAAACGCATCACATAGAGTGCCAAGTATCGCTGGAACGATACATGGCTTGCGGATTAGGAGCGTGTTTATCCTGCACATGCAAGGGGCGTGAAAAACGCCTCAAAGTTTGTACAGACGGCCCCGTGTTTTGGAGTAGGGAGGTGAGCGCATGGTAGCTTCTTCGTTAGCGGTTGACATCGCCGGTATTCATCTAAAAACCCCGCTGATTGCCGCCTCCGGCACGTTCGGGTTTGGAACGGAGTTTGCGGAGCTGATTGATTTAAATCAAGTAGGCGCCCTTTGCGTAAAAGGGCTTTCGCTTACGCCTTGTGCGGGGAACGAAGGCCAGCGTGTGGCGCCCACCCCATCCGGATTATTAAATGCTATCGGTTTGGAAAACCCGGGCTGTAACTATTTTTTGGAACATATTCTGCCAAAAATCCGTGCGTATGACGTGCCTGTCATTGCAAACATTTACGGGCATAGTGTGGAAGAATATGCCGCGGTTGCGCAAACGTTAGATGTAGCGGGCGTGCACGCGTTGGAAATTAATATTTCCTGCCCGAACGTGAAACAAGGCGGCTTAGCGTTTGGCACTGACCCGCGCATGGCCGCATCAGTGGTGCAAGCCGTCAAGAAAAATACACATAAACCCGTTATCACTAAATTATCTCCCAATGTAACCGATATTGTAGCACTGGCCCGCGCAGTGGAAGAGGCAGGCAGCGATGCCCTTTCACTCATCAATACACTATTAGGGATGAAGATTGATGTTCATACGCGTAAACCCGTCCTGGGTAATATCGTTGGCGGTTTGAGTGGCCCCGCTATTCGCCCGGTGGCCGTGCGCATGGTGTACCAGGTAGCGCAACAGGTAAGTATTCCGATTATTGGCATGGGGGGAATTGCTACGGCTGAAGATGTGCTTGAGTTTATGCTAGCCGGTGCAAGTGCAGTGGCCGTAGGCACCGCCAACTTATATCAGCCCGATACACTCCGCACGCTTACGCAAGCGCTGCAAACCTATTGCCTGCGCGAAAAAAATTTCCACTTGCAAGAGATAGTGGGGCAAGCCTTGCCGCAGGGTAAACAAAGTATGCCGTATTTTCACAAGGAGCAATTATGACGAAAGATAAACTGATTGTCGCGTTGGATTTTTCCACATTGGAACAAGCCCAGCGTTGCGTATTGGCCTGCGGCGAAGAAGTTACTTATTACAAAGTGGGCATGGAGCTCTATTATAGTGCCGGCAACGAGATGATCGCTTTTTTGAAGGAGCACCGCAAACAAATTTTCTTAGATTTAAAATTACAGGATATCCCAAATACAGTTTCCCGGGCGGTGCGAGTTCTTACACGTCTAGGGGTGGATATGATCAACGTGCACGCTACGGGCGGACTTAAAATGATGCAAGCAGCTCGGCAAAGTGTGCATGAAGAAGCGCAAAGGGCAGGCATCACAGCACCTAAACTCATCGCGGTAACGGTGCTGACCAGTATGGATGAAGCCGAATTTGCTGCACTCAATTATAAAACTACGGTGGCAGATCAGGTGGTAGCACTGGCAAAATTGGCGCAACAAGCCGGATTGGACGGAGTAGTTGCTTCCCCCCAAGAGGCCGCGCAAATCCGCCAAACGTGCGGGAAAGATTTTTTAATTGTAACACCGGGGGTTCGTCCGGCCGGGGCGGCCACGCAAGACCAAAGCCGCATTACCACGCCTGTCCAAGCCATTAAAAACGGAGCCGATTGTATCGTAGTTGGCCGCCCGATTACGCAAGCGGCTGACCCGCAAACGGCCGCGCACGCCATTCAACAGGAAATTAATCACAAAGGATAAAAGTATGGAAACATTAACCGAAAAAGACGTTTTAAAATTACTGGAAGAAACAAAAGCTGTACTTCATGGGCATTTTTTGCTGACGAGCGGTTTGCATAGCCCAGTATATGTGGAAAAATTCAACGTGCTGCAGCATCCGGCATATACGCAGCGGCTCTGCCAAGAACTTGCCCGCCGTTTTGCCCAGGATCACATTGAACTGGTGATCGGCCCGGTTACCGGGGGATTACTGCTTAGCCACGAAGTGGGTAAAGCATTGGGCACACGTGCCATTTTCACCGAGCGCGTAGATGGAAAAATGACCCTCAAACGCGGTTTTGAAATCCCTGCCGGTACGCGGGTGCTAGTAGTGGAAGATGTGGTCACTACGGGCGGCAGTGTGCGCGAAGTAATGCAAGTAGTTAACGAACGCGGCGGCATCGTAGCGGGCGTAGGATTGCTGGTGGACCGCAGCGGCGGCAAGGCCGATTTCGGCGTGCGCACCGAGGCGCTGGTACATCTAACTGTGGAAACATACACAGCGCAAGATTGCCCGCTGTGCAAATCAGGCCAGCCGTTCACCAAACGCGGAAGTACCGGGAAGTAAAATTTAAATACAATAAAACCCCCGCCCCGCTCTTTTGAGCGGGGGTTTTTGAAATTATCAGCGATGGGTTGCCTCTCCGGGGAGTTCGTTGTAAGAGATTTTCTTATAACACTCAACGAGTTGGGAGCAATGACAATCCTAGCGTCACAATCCACTACTCCACACCGTTGCCTTCCCTTTTTTGTCGCGAGTGACCCTAACGATACCAGCGCGGCCATTACCATTCCACTCAAATATTTTTTTCCCATTTTTATCAAAAACAATTGTATGTTTTTTAGAATGCTCTTGCACAACCAATACAGGAGAAGTCGTCTTAAAAATTATGCGATTGGGAGGCAAATTCATCAGAGTTGTGGTACCAAACTCTACCCCGTTGGAGCTAAAATCAACACTCCAATCATAACGGGCTTGAAAATCTTCGTAGAGCGGCACCAATTTTTTATGTCCGTCTACTGCCTCTAACAGCTCCTCTCGTTTTTGTGCCTGTTGCCGTTCTTCTTTCTCACGTTCCTCACGTTCTGCCTTTGCTTTTTCTACGGCTTTTTGGATTTGTTTCTCTTGCCATACTTTTTGAGCTGTGAACTTCCTATAATCATCGGG
>ONOD01000026.1 GCA_900319325.1 uncultured Elusimicrobium sp.
TTATCCATTTGAATTCAAAAAATACCGCTAGACCGAAGATGAGTACGGGCCCCCAACCGGCTAAGAAAGGATTAATGTATCCGTTTTGCCCAACGGAAGTGCACATGGAAATCAGCCACCAAAATGCAAAGGCAATCACCATAGATAGAATGATGTTCAAAATTTTGCTTTTTCGGCGGGTGCTGATGGCAAAAGGCATTCCCAAAAGGCACATAATCACTGTGACAAACGGGGTAGCCAGCTTGGCCTGGCGAGCGGTTTCTGCCGCGTAATGGGATAAGCCGCTATGACTATAAAAATTGATTTTGGTGGTTAGGTCACGAATGCTGAGCAGTTTGTCCTCCGCTTTGCTAACGGCCATATTTTGAGGGGCAGTAGCGAACGGAGCCTCTTTTTCAGCGAAGGAGACTTCCGTAGTATCCATATCATTTAAGAAGGTGCGCTCAATCCCCTGTTTAAAAAGCCACTGTTTTGTTTCGGGATTCCATTGCATTTCTTGCGCGATAATTTGTGTGGAAATGTTCCACTGATCATTATACGTATCCAAAGATACGTGCTCCATGAGTCCTTTCGCAGGGTCCACCCGTTTGGCGAATAACATCTGGTTGGGGGAAAGCTTGATGACGACATCGGTTTCTACGTTCGGGTTGAAATTGGCGGAAGGCTTGATGCGCGTATAATAAATGGTATCCGCTTTTAGGTTTAGTTGCGGAACTAAAAATTCTTGTATTAACATCGTGCCGGCTACCACGGCCAAAATGCATAAAACAATGGGTTTAAATAAATCTTTGGGGGCAAACCCGCCAGCCACACAGGCGGTCCATTCACCGTTGGCTACCATTTCGCTGATGATGGAAATAGCGGCCAATAAACAAGCCACTGGCACAATGGTTGTGAGCCAATTGGGAAATGTAGCCGCAGCATAAGTTAATAAATCCCAAACGGTGGTGGTTCCATTTGAAAGATTTTTCATCTTTTCAAAAATATCGCCCAACACCACCAGCGTTGTAAAAACGCCGAGCGCAAAAAAGAAGGGTCCCCAAAATTTATGGGCAATATATCGGTATAATCTCATTAAATATTTAACCTCTTTTTCCACAGGTGTCGGCCCACAAAAACGCCCACAAACATCGGTAGCCACGGGGCCGGATAGGATAGCCAACCAAATTTTTTGCCTAGGGATACCCCTAACGTCATCAATAGATAGAACGAGAAAATGATAACCACGCTAAATAGCATTCCCCACCCTTTATTGGTGCGTTTACCTAGTGAAAACCCAATCGGGCAGCTTACAATCAGCAGAATGAGGGGGGAAAGCGCCATTACGTTGCGCATGCTGATTTCGGTGCGGTATTCGTTGCGGGTGGCTTTGTCAAGCGGCGTATTACGTAAACGGCGTAAGAGTTTGGTGGTGGTCATTTCGCCCACGCGTAAGCGCCGGGTTTGATTTTTGAATAACGAGATGTGCATGGTGTAATTATCAAAATTGGCGGCTATAAATGAAGAAGGATCCTTGGAATCTAAGCGTTGCATTTGTCCGTCGTGCAGTTGCAGGCCGATGGCCGTATCGGTCAAAGTCACTTTACCGCGGGAGGCGTTTACTTTGGTGGACAAAGCCCCCGAATCATTTGTCTTAATGAGCTGAATTTTGTGCGCTTCGTTGGTGGAGGGATCTAAATCTTCCAAATACAGTTGCCATTCCCCTAAATCCAGCAAGGTTTTGGGTTCCAAGTTAACTTTGGTAATTTTGCTGCGGGCTTCACTTCGCAAATTCAAGATACGCTGATAGCTGCGCGGGGTTACCCAATTACTTAAAAATACCAGGAGCGCCGCCAGTATAATAGCACAGCCGGCTAAGGGGCGGACGATTTCTTTGAAAGAAAATCCCGCCGCACGCAAGGCAATCAGCTCCCCATGTTCGCTCATGGTAGTCAGCGTAAGCAGAATGGCAATTTGAAATGCCATTGGCGCGCTTAAGCAGAACACATCGGGCACTAAATTCAGTAGCGAAGACGCCACCCATCCCCAACTGGTGCCATAATTCATGGCCATATTCATGACGCGGATGAAGTGGTTCATAAAGATTACAAACGCCAAAATCCCTAAAATTCCGGCAAATAGGGTTAGCAGATTTTTAGCGATGTATTTTGTAAAAATGCTAATACGCATATTCCCTATTTTACCAAAATACACAAGTAGACGGGGGAAAAGTTGCTTTTTTAGTCAATTGGGCAGCTTATTGGTTTGCTTCCGGCAGATAGATAGTAAAAGTAGCCTCTGGCCCTGGTGTTTCGGTATTTACCTGGGCAATTTGGGATAGTTCCCTTTCATAGGCATCCAATTTGCGCTGGGTTTGCTCGGGCAACGTTTCTACGTATGTTGCCAAAGCAACATTATCTTGTTCTACATAGATCACACTTTCGCCGTCCCATTCTAACTCCGTGCCTTCCGTGCTTTCTTCTTCTTGGGGTTCTACCACACATGCATGTGCGTCACAAAGCATTTGGTAGGTGCTAATTGCAAACTCATCCGCTCTTTTGTTTGTTTCCAGCGTGTAAAAATTAAAAATAACGTGCCTTTCCCCTATGTGGAGGGGAATGTTTAAAAAGGGTAGACCGTCTATATGGCCACTTCCTGCATATACAATTACAAGGTCATAAAACGGCTTAACCGCGTGTAGGTAAGAAATCCATTGTAAATTTCTCAGATACATTCCTGCTGTGGAGGCCCCCAAAAATCCGTAGTATTTAGAGAAGAGATCCTCATTGGAATTTAGATTGGCGGGCGACTCTGGAATGATAATCAGTCTTGAGCCAACTTTGGTGGCTGTTTGGCCTTTAAAGTCTCCCTCCTCTATTGGCCACCACATATTGTCATCCAGGGATAAAATATCCATATTTAGCTGATTGGCTTGCGGAACTAGCTGATCGTAAGGGGCAAATATGTCCATATCTTTGTTCGGTTTACCGGCAAAGCGGATGGGAGTGGTAAAATTAGTCATCTCGGCAAACTCCAACGCCAGCAAAATGCGGGCTTGCGGGTTGGCTTGGCGTACAGCTTTCATGACGCGTTTTACTTCTTGCACGATACTTTGAGTGCTATGGCCAGAGTCGTCCGTTAAATAAATAAACGGAACGCCCTTGGTTTCTTTGGCGTAGTCGGGCCGTTTTTGCCCGTAGGAATGTATGCCAAGGGCTTCGTAATCCGGTGAATTCTCCTCTAAAAGCTTTTGTGATTTCTCGCTAATGGCATTCCAGGCGGCCAATGTTTGTTCCGCAGATTTTGTCATTTTCTCATTAACCTGCTTAAACATGTCAAAGGTACTCCAGTTTATATCGGGATCGTCCAATTTTACGCGTACCTTGTCTAACGCTTGCGTGATTTGCTTTTGCCTGGCAGTTAAACCGGTGGAGGGGCGGGCCGAGTTGGCTTTGAGCGACTTGTGTTTTTTAGTGGTTTGGGATTTTCGCGTCTGCTGGCGGACATGCTTTTCCAGCGTGGCAGGGGAAATTGGGGCGCCAACGGTTAGTACCGCGCTCCACATACAAATGACCAATAAAATTATCCATCTTCGTAAAGTTCGCATGACTCCTCTCCTGTGAGTACCTAAAGGTACTTACAGTATAAGCAGTAAATCCTAAAAAAACAAGTCCCTTATATTTTAGTGGCGCGCGAACGACATAATTTATAAAATGAAAAATGAGGGTTTGTTGCTTTTTATGAAAGCATTGCGGCTGCTACTTGCATGTACTTTAATGTTAAATGTTTTTTTCGCACCCATCGCGGGGGCGGAAACGTTGCCGTATAGCTTGGTAGATAAAAACGCGTATGATATTTTTGAAGAAGAACAAGCCGCCCAGCGCGAAAAAGAACTTACGTTGGAAGAACCCCCGGATGATGCCCAACTGTTACGATATTCTAATGAATTTTGGCGCCAGGCGGTAACCTCAGTAGAAGGCGCTTACACGCTAGACAAAGACCCAGAACCCATCCCAGATTTAACTCTCTTAAATCCCACGCTTTCCCTGCCGCTTTACGGAACCAGCATTGCATTGACAGGACGCTACGTGCTGGGGCTTCGGTTGGCGGGTAAAAAATACAAGAGCGACCCTAACAGCACGGTGCAAAACCGTAACGCACACACGATAGAAATGGATCAGCAGTTACAATTGAAGATGCAGGGGAAAATCTTGGACCGTGTGTTTGTAGATATTGACTACGATGATCAGCGCGAAGAAGAAAAAACAATTTCTGTGGCCTACCGCGGCAAACCGGGGGAATTTATTCAACTAGCCGAATTTGGCGACATAGACCTGGCGTTGCCGCAAACCGAATTTATCGCGTATGAAAAGCAATTATTCGGGGCGAAGATGCATTTACAGCACAAAAATGCCAATTTGTACATCATCGGTTCGCAAACCAAAGGGTCCAGCAAGCAAAAACGCTTTGTGGGTAGCAGCGTGTCCGAAATTGTTACTTTAGAAGATAAAAATTACATCCGCCGCACATATTACGATTTAACCTTTGGTAGTAATGTAAAAAAATATATTGACCCGGGGGCGGCTTCCCCCGATGATGGGCATTACAAAGATGGGCAAGAAACCACCGCATTTAATAATGCCATATCTGCGTGGAGTTCTTTTGGGACGATTTCTCCGGGGACGGAAGAAATCTATTTGGATAATAATGAGACGGCTTATACGTACGTGCCCATTTATAAAAAAGCCTCGGACTTGTTAGAAACCTCCACTTGTTTGGGAGATAGTACCTGTATAGAAACCAAGTGGGAACTATTGACCCGAGGGGTTGACTATACCATTGATTATGCCCGGGGTATCATTACATTTAAGCGTAACATCAAAGCGGACGCAGCCATCGCCGTAGATTACCGTAATTCGCACGGGGAATTGCTCAGCAATATGGGTAATCCCGGCACCATTAAATACATCAAATTGATGAATGATAAATTACCTTCCGGAGTGGGAGAAAGCGAAATTATTGCTAACAAGCTGGAGTTAAAAACGTATTACAATATTGGCGCGCAAAAAATCACGCCGGACAACGGTAAAGGTAACTTTATTTTGCGCTTGCAAGACGCTAACGGCCAGCAGTACAACAATCCCTATTTGCTCTATCCAACGTATGTGGACATTGATTTTAACGCCGGTATTTTTAATTTGGATTATCGCATTGATGATGAAGGCTTATACGCTACAACTCCGGTTTCTTCGCGCAACTTGAAATTCAAAATTCAGTATGAAAGTACCGTGAAAACGTATTTTATTGAGTCGGGGATTGTTGTTCAATCAGAAACAGTGAAACTAAACGGCCGCAAGCTTACCCGCAATAACGATTATTATATTGACTATACCTCCGGTTTTATCACTTTCTACAAGGGTGAAATGATTACCGAAAATTCTGTTATTGATATTTCTTACGATACTACCGTGGGCAGTAATACAAACAATTCGGTTATTGGCGGACGGTTGGATTATAAATTGTTTGATAAAGTTACCGTGGGCGCAACGGCTATCAAAGAAGGGGGCGAAAAGCCCAAAGCCGTGCCGCAAGTGGGTGCATACACAAAAGATTTGCTTGTTTACGGGGCCGACATCAACGGTAAAGACATTAAACTGGCGGAACCGTTAGCGGTGGACTTTAGTGTGGAAGCCGCACGCAGTGTGAAAAAACAAAATCTTTTTGGCTACGCCATGATTGACAGCATGAACGACGCCAATACTCAAGTAGGCGGAAGCATGGTATTTAGAGACTGGATTTTTGCTTCCAACCCCAACAGGAAATCTACCTTCTTAAATACATTGCGTTGGGACACGCAGGATGTGTCCTCCTTGCAAATTAACCCCAACGCGATTGCTAATTATAACGATAAACAACAAGTCTTGGTCCTTAATTATGATTTCACGCAAGCCCAAGCGCATGATACGGCGTTGAACGAAGTTTCTATTGTCTACCCGCTTAGCCAAGTGGGCATGGATTTGTCGGACAAAACGTCATTTGATTTAACTTACGAAGGCGAAGAAGGAGGCCCGGAAATTGAAGTGGACTTCGGGGATATAGATGAACATTCGGACAGTAGCACCGGGATGAATACCCAATGCGGTACGGATGTGCCCAAAACGGAAGATGTAAACTGCCGCAACAGTTTAGCCCCGAACGAGGATATTGGCTGGTTGTTTACCAATCCGGATGGGAGTGAGGAACGTTACAATCCGTTTGTGCATAATGAATTTAACTATGAATCCCAACCCAACGGTCGTATTGACACGCAAGATTTGAACGGGAACGGACGCTACGATAGCGAAAGTATCCCGGTAAAGGGCCAATTTACCGTTTCTGCCGCCAGTGCCGGGTGGCACACGTATTCGCAACCGTTGGCGATTACGGCTGCGGAAAAAGCAGATTGGACGGCCATCCATCATTTGCGTATTACGCTAAAAAAAGGTGCTAAACTGAAAGGGCAAATTAAAATTGCCAATGTGGCGCTGTCCGGTACGGCGTGGAATCCGGCCGATCAACAAAATAATGATTCGTTCTCTGTCTCCGGCATTAATAACATAGACAATGCGGCTACCTATCGTCCTATTTTTGCAGAGCCCGGGGATGGGCTGCGCGTGTTCAATTATTTGTATGGCTCAGTGGGTGATTACAAAGAAATGAACAACAGTGAGAACGCCAAAGACGAGGCTTTACGTATCAAATTTGATACAAGCAGTTCCTCTTGGGATGATGAAAAGGGATATGCCAACCGCAACTTTAGTACCATGGATTTTACGCAACATAAAGAGTTCCGTTTCCTTTTGCACGGCGCGGTACAGCAAGATACGGACATTCCCCTAGATGCAGACGGGGCGGAATTTTACTTAAAAGTAGGTACGCAACAAAATTACGATAAAATTGTTGTGCCCACTAACTTTTCGGGTTGGCGTTTAATTTCCGTCAAGATGATAGATACCAATGGGGATGGTATTGCCGATACATTTCAAAACGTATCTGATTCTTCCTATAACGTGCGTGTGGAGTCCACTCGTGTGGAAAATGGTTTACTCAATTTTCGCGAAGTCAGCTTGATTTTGGCAGGCATCCAAAAGGAGGGCGCAACCGGAATTCAGGGCGAAGTGTGGCTTAACGTCATTCACTTGGCTGAAGCCATCACGCTGACCGGTGATGCCTACAAAGGCGATGTGGTGGTCCGGTTGGATAACTGGGGAAGTGCGGGGGCCAAATACGTGCACAAAGACGCTAATTTTGAAACCCCGCTGGCCGTCTCCAAAGAACAAGAGACTACGCAAGAAGAATACTTTGTTAAAATTGATCGCATTAAAGAATTTCCGATGGAAGCAAACCTCACGCGTTCCACAATTACCACTCCGCTCATTAGCGATAGTACCAATTATAATACCGTCAGCCTCTTGGATAAAGGTCGTGTGCAACGGGAGACCGCCGTAGTACGCGGAGAATTTAAGAAAGCCAATTATCCTAATATCGGTTTGGAATACACGCAAGATAGCACTAAGTATGATGCGATGAAACGTAAAGATGATCGCCATACCTACGGCGCTACACTAAGCCATACGGCAGGTTCATTCAAAAATATTCAGGCGGGGTATCACTATACTACTTCTTCGGTGGATTATGACCGCATCCGTCATATTGAATCCAACGGCACTTACTATAATACCGATGAAGATACGCAAAAAATGAATGCCAAGGTGACTTATCAACCCAATAATAAGTTTACATTTACGCCCAGTTATAGCTTAACAAAGAGCAAAGAGGACCGTACCCAACACCAAGAGGCCTCGGATAGATCATGGCATTATCCCAAAGCGATGAACCAAAATACCGGGTTTAACAGCACGTGGAAAATTACTAAATGGTTAGCGCCTTCGGTTAGCTACAACATTACCACACAAGAAAATAATAACCTGAGCGAAAAAACAAGCGTGCGCGACCGGAATAAAAAATTTGGTATTGGGGACGTAAAAACCATCAATCGCAATTCCGACGGAGGCATTACGCTTACGTTAAGCGGCAACGAACTTCTTCCAAACAACAAACTTTTTAATACGTTCGTTATTTCTTCCAGCTATCGTATGCAGGACGCGGATACTTGGGATGATGTGGACGGCGGTTATGATTCGCGCAAAGATTTGTGGATTCGTAGCCGTTCCTTAAAAGACGTCGGTTCCTTTGGATACCGCCGCAGCATGACGTTGCGCGATACGTTTACTTCTACGCAACGCTGGAGCCCGCTTTCCAAATATAGATTAGCCGGTCCGCTTGCTCCGTTGCAAACGGTGACGATTATTAACAATTTTTCAAAAACCATGCAAAGTAACGAACAAACAGGCACGGAATATGATTCTACTAGTATGACACTGCCGGATATTACCATTTCTATTTCGGACTTGGAAAAATTCTTTTACGGCGGGCGCTGGATGAACACTTCTAACTTAAAGTTGCGCTATAGCCAAGTTAAACAGACCAATATTGATTTGGATGAGCAGAAAAATACCCAGTATGGGGCTGATTTACGCTTTATGTTGTTTAGGTTCTTTGATACGGTACTTACGTATTCCCGTCACGAAACAGAAAAGTGGGATCTGCGTAGTAATTACAGCACGGAGCGTATTTTGGACGATGATGTCTCGGCACAAACTTCGTTCTATATCGGGTCAATGCGCATTACTCCCAAAGTGCTTTATAATACGCACGACAGATGGCTGGTGCGGGGGCGCATCAGTGAAAGTTACACGCAGTGGATCCCCAGCCTTAATTTGCGGTGGGACTTTAAGCTGCCGCGCGGGTTTAAACTGCCGTTTTTAAATCGTGTCTATCGTACCTCAAACCGCGTTATTTGGAATACTACTTTTTCGTACACGGATAAAAAATCTTCCGTAGAAGTAAAAGACAACTATCACTTGTTTGATGCTACGTCTTCGTTGGATTATGAAATGTCTCAAAACTTGCGCTTAACGCTAAGCGGTGGGGTATCTGTGATGGATCACGCTTACGTAGAGAGCGAAGATTATACCGCGTATCACATGGCTGCCAATGTTACTGTCCAATTTTAAAACGTATGTTCTGAATGGGAGCAAGTATCTTTTACATATTTTATTTCCGCGCACGTGCTTTTCATGCGGGAAAGATCTGGCCTGGAACGCCGATTTTCCGTTATGTCCCGCTTGTGAAAACGGTCTTACACTGCCTGGTCCGCTGATTTGTCAGCGTTGTGGAGTAGTGTTAAAATCCGGCGGGGCGCATTGTTTCCATTGTCGCGGCAGTAAAGAAGATAAGTTTAAGTGTAAAATTATTCGCTCGGCATGCAATTTTAATGAATTTTCCCGCGGGCTAGTTCACGCGCTTAAATACCAGGGAGTCGATTACATAGCCTCACCCATGGGTGCATTTATGGCACAGCGTTTTAGTATGCTTGCGGAATTAACGGGTGCAAATTTGGTAATTCCGGTACCGTTATTTCCCAAACGTGCAAAGAAACGCGGCTACAATCAAAGCGAGTTACTGGCACGAGCATTTTGCAAAGCAACGGGGCTGTCTCTGAACACGGCTTCTTTGGTGCGTGTGCGGGATACGGATTCACAAACCAAACTGGGGCGTGAAGCCCGCGTTTCAAATATGACGGGCGCATTTGAAGTGAAAAATGCTACGGCCGTAAAGGGAAAAATCATTTTGCTTATGGATGATGTGGCCACTACCGGGGCCACGTTGGAAGCATGTGCGCAAGCGTTGCGCAAGGCCGGGGCTAAACGCGTAATGGCCTATACATTTGCTCGGGAAAACTAAATTACATCATTTGCCCGCAGACTAAAATGCGTGCCGCCTTTACCTATAATAATATGGTCATGCACGCGGATACTAAATAAAGCAGCGGCATTGATGACATCACGTGTTAAGGCAATATCTTCTTTGGAGGGGGAGGCATCTCCTGAAGGATGATTGTGTACCAAAATCAAAGCGGCGGCTTGTGTTTTTAGCGCACATTCCACAATCTTACGGGGTGAAATGGTTACTTGATCCAAAAGCCCGGTGGCCACAATTTCGGTGCCGATTACCGTGTTGCGTACCGATAGAAAAATCAGCTCTAAGCATTCTTCAGTTTTATCAGCCAAGGATGCTTTGCAATAGGCAATTACTTGCTGCGGGGAGCGGATGGATTCTTTCTGCTGTACGTGATTTAAGGAATAAGCTCTGAATACAGCGCGGACTAATTTTAAAAATTGAGCGGTATGCTCGCCGATGCCTTCCACTTCGCGCAGGCGCTTTTCATCAGCGTCCAACACATTTGCCAGAGAACCAAATTTTTTAAGTAGTGCCCAGGCCAGTGGCTTAGTATCTTTTCGAGGGATGGCATACGTAAGTAGCAACTCTAACACTTCGTGCGGCATAAAAGAGTTTAAGCCGTGTTCGGTTAGTTTTTGACGCAAGCGCTCGCGATGTCCCACAAAAGAAGGTTTAGCTTGTTTCATCTATTTTTATTATACCGTTTTTAATGGTACAATAGGTATAATTCAATTTTAGGAGTTGGTATGCAAAAAATTATTGTCATTGGCGGGGGGCCGGCAGGGTATCCGGCCGCGTTGCAAGCGGCACAGTTAGGGGCGCAGGTCACTTTGGTTGAAAAGGATAAACTGGGTGGAGTGTGCCTGAATTGTGGGTGCATTCCGTCTAAATCTTTGCTGGATGCGGCACACAAATTTGCACTGTTACCCACGCTGGCTTCGTGGAGCAAAGAAGGCGCCACCGATCTGGCCGCGCAATTATTTGCCAAAAAAGATTGGGCCAAAATCCAGGCGCGTCAGCAAAAAGCCACGGTTAAGTTAGTGCAAGGGATTGGATTCTTACTTAAAAAAGCCAATATAGCCGTGATGAACGGTACGGCCAGCTTTGTGGACGAGCATACAATCTCTGTAGAAACAACGCAAGGCACGCAAACTCTACAAGCGGACGGAATTATTTTGGCAACGGGGTCGCAGGCTTTTTTCCCGGCGCCATTTGATGTTATCCAAGATAAGATTTACAATAACGCCAACTTGTTTGGAATGCCCACATTGCCCCATAGTATGGCGATAGTAGGTGGCGGCGTAATCGGTTGTGAAATGGCCGATTTTTTAAGTGCTTTAGGAGTGGACGTGCACGTGATTGAAATGCAGCCGCGCATTCTACCTTTAGAAGATGAAACGGCCGCCCGCACATTGGCGCAGGCACTTGCCAAACGCGGCGTTAAG
>ONOD01000024.1 GCA_900319325.1 uncultured Elusimicrobium sp.
AAACTATTATTCCCTAAAAATAAAAAACCTGCCTTAAAAGGCATTTCTTCCGCCCAAAATTATGTGGGCCACTTAGCAAACGGGCTTAAATTGCCCTCCAAAGCAATTATCTGCCCAATTTCGTCACTTACTAAATATGTTACCTCGCACAGCAAGTGGAAAAAATACACGTGCGAAATGGATATTTACGTATTAGAAGGGAAAAATTGTTGTTATGTAACAAACTTTGGCTACGGGGCCCCGGCTATGGCCATGAAGCTGGAAGTTTTGATTGCCTTAGGTGTGAAAGAATTTGTATTTATCGGTCTGGCCGGGAGTTTGCAAGAGGAAGTTGAGCCCGCCGACATCGTGGTATGCAGCGAAGCATTGTGCGATGATGGAACTTCTCCTTGTTATACCGCTACCGAAACGGCCAAGCCTAACCGTACGCTTTTTACTAAGTTTACCAAAGCACTTAAAGCCAACAAGCAAAATTTTCATATAGGACGCAACTGGACAACCGATGCTATTTTCCGCGAAACCAAAGAGGAAATTAAACATTACCAACAAGTGGATGTGCTAACCGTAGAAATGGAAACTGCGGCCTTCTATGCTGTTTGTCAAAAGCGTAAAGCGCGCGGCGTTGCGGCTTATGGGATAAGTGACAAGCTGTGCAATTATCAATGGGAAACACACTTTGGTAAGCGCCCTATTTACCGAACGCTTGAAATAATTTTTGAAACCGCGCTCAAAGCCCTATAAACTCAAAGCCCCGCCTAAGCGGGGCTTTTTATTGATTTAATAGTGGGTGATTTCCGGCTTATCATCATCCAGCGGCTTAATCATATTGAGCCGATCCCAGAATTCTTGCACAGACTGAATACGCTCAGCCGGATCTTCTTTTAATGCATCCTCTAAAACGGCATCCACTCCTGGGGGAATATTCGGCGCTAATTTTGAAGCCGGGACAATCTTTTTCTTGGCAATATCAAACCCCTTTACCGTCCATGGCACTTGGCCTACCAAGGCTTCATATACACACAACGCCAAGGAATACACATCGGACTGTTTACGCATAAATCCGCGTTGTTGCTCGGGGGCCATATAGGCAGGCGTGCCTGCTACTGTGCGTGCGCCTGTTTGATTATCCACTTTCTTGGCCACGCCAAAATCCATGACCTTGGCTTTATAATCTTCCAAAATCATAATATTGCTAGGCTTCAAATCACAATGAATAATATCTTGATTGTGGGCATACTGCAACCCTTCACATACACATTTGAAAATCTGTTTTACGTGAGAGAACGGCAACCGCCCGTCAATATCCAAGCGGGTTTCCAACGTTTGCCCGTCCACATATTCAAATACCAAATAGAGGGAGCTTTCCGTTTCAATTACGGTATAAATTTCCACAATATACGGATGGCGTAGCAACGCCACCATGCGGGCTTCAGATAAAAATTGTTCCCGCACATACCCGCTACGGACAAGTTCGGGGCGAACACGTTTAATCGCCACTTTGCGTTTAAGTGCCTTGTCATATGCTTCGTACACTTTTCCCATGCCGCCTTCCCCAATTTGGCGAATAAAATCATATTGGTCTTTTACAGCGGCTTCTTTGCGCGAATAGGAGCTCTTTTTGCGACGGAATAAATCTTCGTAACGGAAATAAATAAACAGAAAAATCCCCAACAAAATAACCCCTACATAGGCGATCAGACCATTGGAAATTTTCTTTGTCTCTTTTTTGGGGGCCGTAATTCCACGTTTTTTCATGAGTTGCGCATCTATTTCCTTCTTTAAATTGCGGGCCAAAGTAGAAGAAGGATTCAGTTTAAGGGCAGTTTCAACATCTATGTTTGCCCGCTCATAATTGTTTTGTTTGATATACGCTCTGCAACGCAGTATATAGGCACGGGCATCTTGCGGAGCCACCGCTATTGCTTGGCCGGCAGAATATACCACATCGTCGTATTTCTCAAGCCCATCAAACGCGATGGCCAAAAGCAAATAAAACCGGTCATCCATATGATTATTGGCAGTTAAAAAATTAATACGCCGAATTACGTCCTCATACTGGGTGTTACGCAATTTTTCGCGCAAGGAGGCGATTTCTTCATCGCGCGCTGCTTGATCAAAAGCATTTTGCGAAGTGGCATTGACTTGTGTGGAAAAACTTCCTCCTACTAATAGCGGAGAAGAAACATTGGCTGTTTTGGATTCAACACCCCAGCTCCCAAATACACAAATCGCCATCAAAAAAAACAACGCGGAAAATTTCTTCATATATTTATTGTAGCACATCCCGAGAGAATTTGTTCCCGGTTTTGCAAATTACTATAATACTAAGTATGCATAAACAAGCTATTGGAGTTTTTGATTCCGGCATTGGCGGATTAACTATTTTGCGCGCGTTACGCAAAGCGCTTCCGCATGAAAATTTTATTTATTTTGGCGATACCGCCAACGTCCCCTACGGGGGAAAATCCAAAGCGATGGTCACCCGTTTAGCTACGGCCGTTGCTCAATTTTTGCAAACCCAACAAGTCAAGTTAATCGTGGTAGCGTGCAATACTGCTTCCGCCCAGGCACTACCTGCCCTAAGCAAATCCCTAAGCGTGCCCGTTATGGGAGTGATTGCACCCGGGGCGCAAGCAGCCGTATCCGCCACCAAAAATCACAAAATTGCCGTACTGGGCACACAAGGAACTATTGAAAGTCGTGCGTACGTAAAAGCTATTAAGAAACATAACAAAAAATTACGCGTATTTCAGCAAGCTTGCCCTTTGTTTGTCCCTCTGGCGGAGGAAGGTTTTGCCCACAAGCCGGCCGCCGAACTCATCGCGCGTGAATACCTGGCCCCTGTTCAAAAAAGCGGGGCCGATACTGTTATTTTGGGCTGTACGCATTATCCCATTCTTAAAGAAATGATAGCGCGCGTTTTGGGTAGAAAAATCTCTCTGGTAGACTCCGCCGAAACATTAGCGCAGGCCGTAAAATCCTTTTTGAAAACGCATCGGATGACAGCCGTAGCGGGACGGCGGGGTTCCCTAAAACTCTATGCCAGCGATGACCCGCAAAAATTTTCCCGATCCGCTCAAAAATTATTAAATGAAAAAGTAGCCAGGGCCACCCTTAAAAAATTAACGCTATGACAATCTATACAGATAAACGTCTCTTGCGCGCCGGACTAATAGGCGGAACTTTTTCGCGTCATAAAGGGAATATGCGCGACCTTTCATCCCAAGAAGCAGCGTTAAACGAATTGGGTGTAAACGCTGACCATATCCTACATTTTCACCAAACCCATAGCGATACAATTATCCCTATCACCACGCTGCAAGAGGCCAAAAACCGCCTCTCTTCTCCTCTTGCGGATGCAGATGCGTGGCTATTTGCCCCCAGCCTTACCGGTTGGGGAGCTGCCATTGTAACGGCCGATTGTGTCCCCCTTTTTTTGTGGGATGATACCGGCACTTATATGGCACTGGCCCACTGTGGGTGGCGCGGCGTGGTGAAAGGCTTACCCTTCAAGACAGCCCAAGCGTTGCTTTCCAAAACCCCACGCTTACATCTAAATGCTTGGCTGGGGCCCCATATTCAAGCCTGTTGCTTTGAAGTGCAAGAAGACGTTGCAAAACAATTCCCATCCGAATGTATTATTCGCCAGAAAGATAAAATTTTTGTAGATTTAAATGCGGAAATTAAACGACAATTAGTGCAAGCCGGGCTCAACCGGGAGGATATCCAAACCCCCTACTATTGTACCTGCGGGGATAAAAACAACTTTTTTTCATGGAGACGAGACCATGAAAAAAACATGTTGCTTTCCTTCCTATATAAGCCTTAATGCTTGCATAGAAAGAAATTATTTTCTTTAATATGTGAATATGGAACATAGTGCAAAAATTTTATTGGCAGACGATTCGCATGCAATTCGCTTTTTAGTAAGCGAAATTCTGACCAATGCTGGGTTTCGGGTAGTACAGGCAGAGGATGGCCAGGAAGCCATTGAAAAAACCTACAAAGAAAACCCAGACTTGTTAATTTTAGATTATGAAATGCCCAAAAAGAATGGCTTTGAGGTCGTGAAAGAAGTCCGCAGTCGCACGGGATATTTGCACACTCCTATCATTATTTTTACAGCGGTAACCGACAAATCCACCAAACTGGAAGGGCTAGGACTAGATATTGACGATTACCTTACCAAGCCGGCAGACGAAGATGAAATTGTAGCGCGTGTAAAACTGCTTTTAAAACGTAGTCAACAAAAAATGGATTCCAACCCCCTAACGCATCTGCCAGGGAATCCTTCCATACAAGCGCGTGTGGAACGGGAAATAAATACCAAAAATCCTTTTGCCGTGTTGTATTGCGATTTGAACAATTTTAAATCCTTTAATGATAAATATGGCTTTGATGCAGGAGACCATGTTCTTAAAACAACCGCGGATATTATTACTCAATCCGCCCGTCTGGATCCAAACTCCTTTGTAGGGCACATCGGCGGAGACGATTTTATTGTAGTATGTTCCTTTGATAAAGCGGAGCCCATTGCTAAAGAAATTGCCCAAAGAATTGATAAGATAGCCCCTTCTTTTTACAGTCCCGAAGATCAAAAACAAGGTTTTATGTTATCTACCAATCGCAAGGGAGAGGAGGAAAAATTTCCCTTTTTAGCCATGGGAATTGGTATTGTACATAATACCAAGCGGGAACTAACTTCCTTCGCCATGGTGAGCAGCATCGGTAGCGAGCTAAAGTGTTTGGCTAAACAACACGAGAAAGGCAGCTATTACGCAATGGACCGCCGCAGCTAATTACTTCTATTACATGAAAACCCCCGGCTTATCACCGGGGGTTTTTGTATGCAAATCTACTTATTACTGTGCCGATTGCTGCTGGCGAACTTTTTCAAACAAGTTATCTACTGTGGCACGCTGCAAGAAAGCTTCCCACTCGGCCGGCGTAAGCTCAAAGTCATCCATTACAATGTATGAAATTTCTTTGGCGGCGTTTTTGACGTCTTTCTTCTTTGACAAATATTCATTTTCAAGTTCCACGTAACGGCTGGCAATTGCATAGTCAATATCTGCCTGTGTAAACCCTTTGGTTTCGGGTTCCTGCGTTGCGGGAGTAGTAGCCACCGCAGAATTGGTATCCGTTACCACCGGGGTTGTATCTTGCGTTGTCTGCGTAGAATCAGTGGAAGCGGGGGCTGTTTTCGGCGTAGTTGTATTTTCTTGAGCAGAAGGTTGTGTGCCCTTGTCTCCTTGCGGGACTAATAATTCACTATGAGATTTGTCATTATCCGGTACAAAGGTTGGCAACTCATCGGTAGAATTTACCTCCCTTCCGCTTATCAAATTGGAACAGGCAGAAGGATTTACAATAAAATAAATACTTAAAATAATACACACCAAAACGGCGGCTTTTACTAGAATTTTTATCATAAGGGCTCCTTTTCTATAGCATACAATATTTAAGACCTATTGGGCAGCTTGTTTTTGCATCAACGGGCTTTCGCCTTGCAATTCTTTCACACTCTGTTGAAACTGTGGATTTTCAAAAATTTCCTTCAAAACTTTGGCAAAATCAACGTCTTTTGCATGTTTTTCTACAATATGACTAATCTCGGGGTTTTGTTGTAAAATTTGCTGTAAATTTTGCGTGCTCAAATCTACTAAATCTTTTACCTCCCCATTTGAGGCCGCCTGCAATTCTTCATTAAATTCCACCATAGCCGGGTCATTTTTAAAATCTTCCACAATAGACGAAATTGTTTCTTGGGCTTGTTGAGCCTGTTGCTCAGGAGTAAGGGGGGCGTCTTCGAAATAAATTTCCGGATAAGTGCGTTTATATTGAACCGGGTCCTGCACCCACTCCACTTCAGGGGCAGCTAACGATACCGGCACTTGTTGGAAAGTAAAAGGATTTCCATCGTTTTGGGAAGCAATTTCCTGTTCTTCCTGCCGTTGTGTATACCATTCGTGCACTCGGACCGCACCCATAAACAAGAGTGCGGTCATGATCAGTGCAATCAAACAGTAACTTACTTTTGACATATTATTTAACGTCTGTAACTTCTATATCAAATACCAATACGGAATTAGGCGGGATGGGCCCTACCGGGCGACTTCCGTACGCAGTATCGGCCGGACAAACCACCTGGGCACGGGCGCCGGGTTTCATTTGCTGCAGGGCTTTCGTCCAGCAGGGAATCACATCCGCTAACCGCGTTGTAAACGGTTGGTTGCGATCCCGAGAGCTATCAAATTTTGTGCCGTCAATTAAGGTTCCGGTATAGTGTACTGTAGCCGTTCCGTCTGCTTTAGGCGTTTTGCCTTTACCGGGGCGAGAAAGTTTTATCATGGCCCCATTATCCAACACTTTAACGCCTTTTTCTTTTTGGAAATCGGCTAAATACTCTTTTTGTTCCGTTTCCCGCCGTTGAGAAATGATACGCGCATCGTCTTGATATTTCTGCAAGATTTGAGGTTTGTATTGTTCAATATCAGTTTGCGACTTTTTGCCTAACAAATTATCTCTCATCCCTTGTGAAACCGCTTTGTAATCGTCTTCATTATCCAACACCAATTGACGTTTCAAATTATCCCCCAACAAAAATCCTAAAGAATAAAGCATTTTGTTGCGTTCGGCCGGGTCGTTAGCCGATGAAGTTTGCGCCCCTTGTGACGGTTGCGTTTCTGGCGCTTTCTGCGCCATAACTGCCGTTGGCAATAACAGACAAAGTAATACAATTAGTTTTTTCATAATTCCTCCTATTTTGTTTTTAAATAATTTTCTAAACGAATGGTAATTTGTTGTGCGGCCTGCTCCCCAACCTCCTGCATGCTACGGCGCAATGAATCTTCTAAACGTGAAGTTCCCGCCCGTTCATGTACACTAAAACTAGAGAATGTGGCTTGCCGTTCTACATCTACCAGTTGCACTGTAGCCCCACTGGAGCACCAAATCAAATTATCAATTTTCCGCGAAGTATAATTGTCTACCTCCGTATCAATTATCACAGCTATAGTTTGATTCGGATCCGTCGCGTCCACTACGCCCAGCCCCATTTTATTTAGGGAATCCACCACATAAGAAAGCAGTTCTTGGCCTCCTACTCCTTGTACAGACACCCCCACCAACACAGCCGCCATTTTTTCTTTGAAAATATTCTTATAAGGGGCAAATGTATCCGGCATATAAGAAGAATGATCAGCTTGCAAAAATTGATAGGTTTCATCTAGAGCCTTGCGCCGCTCAATGATAGGTTGCATTTTATAAGCCACTTGCAAATCCGCAAGCGGATCTGCCGGTGTAGAGAATTGTTGTGCAAGCCCCGTTAATCGAGCATCAGCTTGATTAAGTAACGGAATTAAAATGGAATTGGCTTTCGTGCGCGGCAATACCGCCAAGGAATAAAAATGCTTGCCATCTGCCTCTTTATCACGCCAGATTTTTTCCACATCGGCATTGGCTACTAAATCCCCTAAAATATCTTGCCCGGCAGCCGGGGTATGTGCCGTAAGAGCGCGTTGCATGTTGGTAAGCGCATTGTCGGCCGCGTCTTTTTTGGTAGTTCCTTCCCCGGATACCACATAATACCGCGCCGTATCATATTTAGACATTTGATAACTAACCGTATTTTTGTTAAGTCCGCTACAGGCCGTTACAGCCAAAGCGAGCGCGAGCCCTGCGATTTTTCTCATTTTTTCACCTCTCAATACGCACTGCGATAATGCAGAAACACTCTGCCACCCCGCGGTACTTGAATATTTTCAAAAGTATGTGTCCCTATTATATTACCATTTCTGTCTTTTAACAAAAGTTGGATATCTTGTACCCCGGGCTCAATAAATACACGCGCCATATAAATGGACGCCGGTAACGTAAACCACTGACGGGTATCTGCTTTTTCCACCGCCGCGCCAAAGATATCTACCACCATTTCCGCCAGCCACCCCAGCGAATTGTCTTTTCCTTGATCGCGTTCCAACGCATGGCGAGCTTGCACAGCGGCAATCCGGCGCAAAACGGCACGCGTGGCCACCCGGAACCACATCCCCGGCAGTTTTTCTTCTAAATCTTGGGTAACTAATTCGCTCACATAACTCATAGGTTGCATGGGATAACGCTGCCCGGCAATTTGTACGGTGGAAGATGTAATGTAATACGGTTGCGTCTCCAATACGGGATACGCTACAGTAATTGCTGACCCCATCAACCCGGCAGAAATAGCATTTTGCACTTCCGGAGAGACCGTGTATTCATTTTCTACGGGGGAATTAGCCACTGCCAAAATATGATTCCACGCCAGCTGAACCGTCTGGCTCTTTTTAAGCGGCACTTGCCCCACGCTATGCACAAGAATTACCTCCCCGTAATTTTCGGCATGCGCAGGTACAGAAAATTGCGGCACAGCCCACCCTCGTTTTTTATAGGCGTTTAGTGCATTTTGACGAGCGATACGCGCATCGGACAAATCTCCCGTAGATTCAAAAATTAAGCTGGCCATATACTGCACAAAGGGATCATCCGTGTAGCCTTTCTTTTTATCCCCGCGCAAATGATCTAAAAAGAATACCGCTTTTCGTGCTTCCACCCCGGCCGAATCTACATCATTTTGACGCAAAAAATTCATAGCTCGGTAAAAAAATGTAAGGGCTGTTTCATAATCTGCCGCATAATAAGGCGTAGCCAGATCATTCACCAGCACCCGGGAAGCTGAAGCAGAAATACTTTTTGTATAGGAATCCGTAATACGTTGTTGGGCGTCAGCCAGTAGCGTATCACTCTGCGGATATTGACCGGCATCATGCAGCAACGAAGCGCGGTCTAACTCGTAGAGCAACGTGTCTCGTTTGCCGTACATGTGCTTATGCTTGCTTTCTACTAAGTTGGCTGCCCGTTCAAATTTACCTTGAGCCGCCAATTCATTCACTTCGTATTTATAACGCAAAGAAGGCGCCCCGCAGGCGGAGCATATCAACACCCCACACATCACTAAAAGCGCCTTCTTCATATATTTTAGAATGAAACTTTGCTGCGTTTTACGTATTTCTTAATCTGTTTTTGACCGTTCCATACAATCTGATTCGTCTCAATATTAATCAGCTTGAGGTTGGCTTGATAGAAAACAACCGCTTTGCTACCCGCCTGATCTACTACAGAGTTAAGAACCCCGCTTAACATAAAATCCGCACCGATTTCTTTTCCAAAAGCTTTGCGGGTTTCTTCGCTGGCAAATTCGTCTTGTTCTAAGCGTTCGGTGCGAACCTCGCCGCGTTCATCCTTGGAAGCGACGAAATTGACTTTGCTGGAATTAATAAGCGCGCGTTGCATTTCCTCAATAAATACGCCCGTATTAATATGTTCCATCGTTTTATTTGTTACCGTTCCCACAATAAGGGTAGGTTCTTTGCCTTTCTGCATTAAAAACTTGTTGTACCAACCGCTATCCAAGCAGTCGGTGATCATTTCCTGCGCAACCATTTGCGCATCAGTATCATTCCATCCTCCGCTTACATCTTTGACAAGGTTTGTTTCTACACGTCTTACCTTGGGGGAACACGCAAACAGAAACGGTACCGCTAATAAAGCAATAAGTAGTTTTTTCATAATCTCTCCTTTGTTAAATTCTCCTCTTATTGTAACAAATTATCCCCACAATTTATTGCATATGCTTGCACAAGTCTTGCCCGGCCCAATCATCCTCAGTATATTTGCAATCTACGGTGCCGGCGGGGATATCAATTTCCAGCCATAGGGGCAGCTGCTTATGCTTCACTTGGATTATATGATCCCCTTCCATTTGATATGTATAATCTTTACAGGAAAGTCTGGCCTTTCCATCGTGCGCAATAAGCGGGCAAGGCAACGATAAACCCAGCTTGCCAAATTGAGCCGTATACTGCCCTTCCGTTTGCTTGTACGATTCCTCTGCAAAAGCCAACGCGCGACCTAGTTCCGCAGCTTGCGATAGTTGCTTAACATTGTGATGTTTGCTATATTGCGGCCAAATTAACGCAAAGCAAAACGCCAATGCAATAAAAAAACCTAACACAACCCTGTAAATAGATCCCTTCTGTGAATGTAGCATAAATATCCTCTCATTTAATCTTACAAAAAAATTGAAAGCGTGATAAAATACCCTGCCATCAACATCAGTCCCGTAGGTACGGCAATTGAGGCCCATTCGCGGCTTTTAATATCCAATTTTTCAGCTGCCACGATGTTTGGCAAATTCCCTTGCACCAACATACTTCCGAAAGCAGCCAAACCGATGACCATATAAACTAAGTCAGTGGTAGAAATAGTAGGCACAATTTCAATAGCTGCTAGGGTAGCGTTATCAATAATAACTGATACGGCATTGGCTAAAAATAAAACTTTACCTCCCAAGTGCGTAATGGTACTTTGAGCCAGCGGGCGTAACCCCGCACTAATTAGTGTAAGTGCCGCCACGAACATATAGATGTGTCCGGTACGCCGTAAAATAGAAGAATAAGTTTCTTTATCTTCCCGAATATGCATTTGTAACGTGGTGCCGGCGTTACGGGCGGTATATCCCGCCACCACGGACAGTATACAAACCGCCGGGAAGATCCACCCAAAGAAATGGCGCAACAGAAAGAAAAAATCCGCGTAATGCGGCGCACCCGAAAGCGCCTGATTAATCACAAGCCCCATCGGTTCTGCCAGGGGGGTAAGTACCGCCCCCAAACTGATTGCATAACAAGCAAAGACCGTGATTTTGACCATGGTATTATGCTCTAAATTTACTACTTTTAAAACTTCGGCCAACACAAGGGCGGACACCGTTACACTCACTAACGAGGAAGAGATCCCTAACACCAAAATTAGTAACGCAAAGCTATAACGTGGTTCCAATGCGCGAAAAAAAGCAAATAACACGCGAAAAATATAGCGTGAATAGTTATTAAAAATAATACTGACCACTACTACAATGAAAGACACATATACCGGGGAAGAAAGTGTATCGCGTACTAATTGCCCGCTCCAACCTCCGCTAATGGTAACTGCAACGGCGCCCACCGCCAGCAAAAAAAGTTCCAAATGGCTTTCCACCCAGCGTATCGTTAGCGGCAAGATAAGCAAGCATAACGCCACCAGACTCAGCAAAATATTAATCCCTAATGAGGGTTGCGACACTACCTGTTCCATATTATTATTTTAGCAAAATAGGACCATTGAGCCAAAACACATATTTTAGTACAATACATAGGTAAGCTGTTTTACTTTATTAAGGAGAAAAACAAAATGAAAAAAGTATTATTTGTAGCGTTCGCCATCGCTTTAAGCGCTTCTTGGCCGACCAACTCTCAAGCCGCCGCTAATGATTGCGGTTGTGCCGCTACGGATGTAACCTGCATTAACAACTGCACCTTGTCTAAAGTAACCACATTGAGACAAAACATCCAAACCAAAAAAGAAGAAGTGGCTAACAAACTCGCTGCCAAAAAAGCAAACAAAGTAGCCGCCGACGCCAAAGCCAATGCAAAAGCTGCCGCTAAACAAGCGAAAGAAGATGCAAAAGCTCAAGCCGCCGCTAAAAAGGCCGATTTGAAAGCCCAAGTAGAGGCCGAAAAAGCAAAAGCCAACAAAACTCAAGAAGACGCCAAGGCTCAAGCCGCTGCCAAAAAGGCGGAATTAAAAGCTCAAGCTGAAGCCAAAAAAGCCGAAGCCAAAAAAGCCAAAGAAGAAGCGAAAGCCAAAGCTGCCG
>ONOD01000004.1 GCA_900319325.1 uncultured Elusimicrobium sp.
AGGACCATACGTCGCTGACGCTGGAGGATTTCAAGGCGTTGGTGCGAGCGACGCTCTGCCAGGGAGAACGGGTGTTGACGCCCGAAGAGGTCTCGGGCATCGAGCAATTGGAACTGACCTATCTGAAAGAAGAGTTTATCAACCGAATACATTAATTAAATTGAATACTAAAAACTTAAGACAATGGCAATAAAACAAGAAAAACAGGATCGGGAGAAAAGAACATGTCTCTATGAGCGACATATCGCAGAAGGGGCATTCATGGCACCGTTTGCCAATTTCTGCATGCCCATTCAGTATAAGAACATTCAGTTGGAGCACCTGGCCGTGCGACATAAGTGTGGTCTCTTTGATGTTTCTCACATGGGGCAACTGCGCGTAACAGGGAAAGAGGCCCTGCATTTCTTGCAATACATTAGCTGTAATATTATTAAAAGCGGGGCTAGCGAAGGAACATATTTTCATATTTTAACCGAGCAGGGCACCATTATTGATGATGCCATTGCCTTTTGCCTTAGTTTGGAGGAATTTTTAGTAGTTGTGAATGCGGCCTGTGTGGACGAAGATTTTGCATGGTTTCAAAAGCAAGCTTCGGCGTTTAACGTCACTGTTACCAATGAAAGTTCACAATGGAGTATGATTGCGCTCCAAGGGCCAACTGCGGTGGAAATTGCGGATAAAATCTTGCCTGGGGTGATTGATCTGCCGCGTTTTCATATTAAAGAAATTGAACTTTTTGGGGCTCAGGGTTATGTCACCCGCACCGGATATACCGGCGAGGACGGCGTGGAAATTATGCTTCCTAACGGACAGATTGAAGCGTTGTGGAATGCACTCTTAAAACTGGGCGTAAAGCCGTGCGGCTTAGGCGCACGCGACGTATTGCGCTTAGAGGCTGGATATTTGTTAAACGGGGCGGATGCCGATCAGACCAAAACCCCGTATGAAGCGAATTGCGGATGGGTAGTTAAACTCACAAAAGAAAATTTCATTGGCAAATCCGCGCTGGAAGCAAAAAAAGCCGCTGGTTTTACCACAAAATTGCGCGCGTTCAAGCTCAAAAATCCGGGTGTGCCGCGCGAAGGTTGCAAAGTGTTCTATCAAGGAACAGAAACAGGTACGCTGACTAGCGGGACATTTTCTCCTCTGTTTAAAGGAATAGCCGTGGGCTATGCCAGCAGCGCAATCCCCGTCGGCGCTGAGGTGGAAATTGAAATCCACGGGCGCAAAGTGCCGGCCGAAGTTGTCAAAACGCCGTTTTATAAAAATAGAGTTTAAGGAGTAATTATGTATAACGAACAAAATTGCCGTTTTTTGAAAACCCATGAATGGGCTTTTGTGGAAGGCGAAAATGCTGTCGTCGGTATTTCTAACCACGCACAAGAAGAAATCAGCGACATTGTGTTTGTTGATTTGCCCAAAGTAGGCCGCGTGGTAAAAGCAGGTGAAAACTGCTGCGTAATTGAATCTGTCAAATCGGCCAGCGAAATTTACGCCCCTGTTTCCGGCGAAATTGTAGCCGTTAACGACGCCTTAAATGCTGACCCGGCGCTTGTCAACCGTGAACCGCATGCTGGCGGATGGCTTTTCAAAATTAAAATGGCCGATCCCGCTGAAGTAAACGCGCTATTAGACTTTGCGGCCTATAACGCCACTATCGGAAAATAATTTCACCCCCGCTATGTGCGGGGGAATTTTTTATATAGGACACTTATGTTTATCCCAAACACAAAAGAAGACCGAGAGGCCATGCTTGCCAAAATCGGTGCAAAAGATATAAAAGAATTGCTGGCGCAAATTCCTGCAAAATTCTTATATCCGGCCTTGGATTTGCCCAAAGCCTTGACGGAAGCCGAACTTACAGCCCATGTGCACGCCTTAGCAGCCAAAAATAAACCGCTCAAAAATTTTATCGGTGCAGGGATGTATGAGCATTTTATTCCGGCGGCGGTGCCGGCGTTATCTAGCCGGGGCGAATTTTTAACCGCCTATACGCCTTATCAGGCCGAAGCCAGCCAAGGGACGTTGCAGACAATTTATGAATTTCAAAGCTGTATGTGCGCGCTGCTGAATATGGACGTAGCCACCGCCTCTCATTACGATGGGGCTACAGCCATGACGGAAGCGGCACTTGCCGCGCACCGCGTTACGGGACGCAGTGAAATTTTAATTTCTTCTCTGTTGCATCCGCATTACAAAGAAGTGCTTGCAACCTATACGCGCCATATGGGCATTACCCTAAAAGAAGTGACGGTTACGGCAGAGGACGTGCTGGATATCGGCACGCTTAAAGCGCAACTAACAGACAAAACAGCTTGTTTCATTTTACAAACGCCTAATTTTCATGGTTACTTAGAAGATGCTCAAGCAATTTCCGCTGCTGTGCATGCGGTAGGAGCATTGTTGGTGGCAGTTGTAAACCCGATTTCGCTGGGAGTGGTGCAAACCCCCGGCGAATACGATGCCGATTTTGCCGTGTGCGAAGGGCAACCCTTGGGTAACCCTATGAGTTTTGGCGGGCCGGGTCTTGGAATTATGACGGCAAAAAAGGCGTACGTGCGTCAATTGCCGGGCCGTATGGTAGGGATTGCCAAAGATAAAGAAGGCAAACGTGCCTTTGTGCTTACGCTTCAAGCGCGCGAACAACACATCCGCCGTGAAAAAGCCGCTTCCAATATCTGTTCTAACGAAGCATTGTGTGCATTAAACGCTGTGATTTATTTAACACTGTTGGGGCCGAAAGGACTTAAAGAAGTGGCTGAACTAAACTTGGAACGCGCCCATCAACTGGCCGAAAAAATCAGCCGAGTAAAAGGCTTTAGCATACAAAATAAAATGCCGTTTTTTAACGAGTTTGTAGTCACGTGTCCTGTGTCAGCTTTTGACGTAATTAAAGTGCTTGAAAAGCGCGGCATTGCAGCAGGGTATGACTTGGGCGGCAAACAGTTGCTAGTGTGTGCAACCGAGCTTCGCACAGAAGAAGATTTGCAAGCATATGCCGATGCTTTGGGAGGGATTTGATATGCAAGAAATTTTGAAGAATAAGCTTTCTATTGAATCGTCCCGTCCGGGCCGGCGGGGAATACGTTTTGCCGCTGCTGACAAACACGCGGCGGACTATTTGCCGGCTACCTTGTTACGTAAAACCGCCCCTAATTTGCCGGAGCTGGCTGAATTTGACACGGTGCGCCATTTTACAAAACTTTCGCAACAAAACTATTCGCTGGATGCGGAGTTTTATCCGCTGGGTTCGTGTACCATGAAATACAATCCTAAGGCGTACGATGTGTTAAGCGTGCTTCCTGGCTTTGCGAGCGCGCATCCGTTCGCGCCCGAAAGTGCCGTGCAGGGTACGCTGGAACTAGCATACAATTTGCAGGAACTCTTGAAAAAAATCACCGGACTTGCGGCCTTCACATTGCAGCCGGCAGCCGGGGCTCATGGGGAGCTCACCGGGATTTTAACCGCGCGTGCTTATCACGATGCAAACGGTGGGCAGAACCGCACGGAGGTCATCGTGCCCGACACTGCCCACGGCACAAACCCTGCCACTGCCAATATGGCCGGATATCATGTGGTCAATATCAAATCGGCCCCCAATGGCTGCGTAGATAAAGCCGCGCTAAAGGCCGCTTTGAGTGAAAAAACCGCGGTAGTAATGCTGACGGTTCCCAATACGGTGGGGCTTTTTGAGCCGGACATTAAAGAAATTGCTGACATGGTACACGCAGTAGGCGCACTTCTTTATATGGATGGGGCCAACTTTAATGCGCTTATCGGGCTTGCTAAGCCGGCGGATTTTGGCGTAGATATTATGCACCTCAACTTGCATAAAACGTTTGCCGCGCCGCACGGGGGCGGCGGGCCTGGTTCCGGCCCGGTAGGTGCTGCCAAGCACGTAGCACCGTACTTGCCGCATCCTATTGTGTCACATAAAGACGGGCAATATACACTAGTAGACAATCGCCCGGAGAGCCACAACCGTATGAAAGCGTTTTATGGCAATATGGCGGTGGTTATCCGTGGATATTGTTACTTGCGGCAGTTTGATGCGCAAACGCTTAAAACGATTGCCGAAAACGCCATCTTAAATGCGAACTATGTGCGTGTGTGCTTGAAGGGAAAATTCAATGCGTTTTTTGATCGTACTTGCATGCACGAATGCGTACTTACACCGCCCGATCCGCATACAACGGGGGTACACACAAGTGATATCGCCAAACGTCTTTTGGACTACGGCTTTTACGCACCGACAATTTATTTCCCGCTCATTGTTCCCGAGGCCTTGATGGTAGAACCAACGGAAACGGAAAATAAAGATATGCTGGATGCGTTTGTATCGGCCATGGAACAAATTTACAATGAGATCCAGAGCGAACCGCAAACCGTCAAAGACGCCCCACACAATCAACCCGTTAAAAGGATTGACGAGGTATCCGCGGCGCGCAACCCCAACTTGCGGTGGCAATAAGTTATCAACAAAAATCCCCCGGTTTAGGCCGGGGGATTTTGTTGGGTTGCAAGATTATAAATTATTTAATAAGTCATCATCTGATAACCCCAGTAGCTCACAATCCCCTTCATCTTCTCTGGCTTCTGAAGCAAAGGTATCCGCGCGGCACAAAATTGACGTGATTTCGCCATTACGCAGGCGGGCTGTTAGAGCGTAGACCCAACCAGAATTTTTTTTGCGTAGAATGGCAAAAGATGCGGAGGTAGCGCTTCCTGAGGCGTCCAACAGGTATGCACTGGTAAACAAATCGTCCACACCCACTAATTCTGAGTCCATCATGGTTCCCAAGCTATTAGGGTATTGATTATCATGCAGTAAATAGTATGCATTTAAGATGTCGGCACCCTTTCGTAAAGAGGCCAAGCCAATAGCGGCACGGCCGCGTTCTACGGCACGCTTATACTGCGGCAAAGCCACCGTAACTAAAATCCCTACCAGGATAATAACAATAAGTAGTTCAATCAACGTAAAACCTTTTTTCATAAATTTCTCCCTGTGTATTGTATCAAACAAATTTTATTTTTTTGTTGTTTTAGAAATGCCTTTCGTTTTTTGCGGCAGCTTTTGAATGGTACGTTCTAACCTGTCCAGTTGTAATTGTTGCTGCTGATTGCGCGCGTCTAATACTCCTTGTAATGCGCGTGCCTGTTCCAGGGCAGTTTGCTGGGTTTTATGTTCCTCTTGCGCTTTATGCAAAAATTGCGGAAGAACCCACGCCATTACTGTGCCCAGTATAACCAGTACGATAAGTAACTCAATAAGTGAGAATCCTTTTTTCATATCACACTCACTATACAAAATTTTACTAACTTGTGCTTGTATTTTATAGAATAAAGGAAATGCTATGAATCTTAAGCGCCTATTTTGGGTTTTGTTTTTACTCAACTTACTTAATTATGTAGACCGGCAAGTACTCTATGCGGTATTCCCTTTGTTGCAAACGGATTTGCAATTAACAGATTTGCAACTGGGGGCGCTAGCGTCTGCTTTCATGCTGATATATATGTGTTATGCCCCTGTGATGGGATATTTGGCGGACCGGATGAACCGGCCGCGGTTAATTGCGCTAAGCGCTTTGGTGTGGAGTGGGGCAACCCTTGCGTGCGGGTTAGCTAAAAATTATATTTCTTTATTTATTCCGCGTGCGCTTATCGGCGTGGGAGAAGGCGGTTTTACCACCATCGCACAACCTTTTTTAGCCGAAAATCATCCCAAAGAAAAGCACGCTTCGCTCTTGGCGTTATTTGGACTTGCCTTGCCGATTGGTAGCGCCCTAGGGTATGTATTGGGCGGTTTGGTGGGGCAACATTTCAGTTGGCGAATTGCTTTTGTTTTTGCCGGGGTTCCAGGGGTATTACTGGGGCTTTTAGCCGGGATATGGCTAAAAGATAAAATCCGTGAAAAACAAACGCGCGGCCCGGCATTAAAAGAGTATAAACCGCTGCTACACAATAAGCCTTTTTTGTACGTATGTTTTGCGCAAGCAATGAGTACGTTCGTCATGGGGGGAATGGCCGCTTGGATGCCGATGTATCTGCACCGATACGGTGGGTTGGATGTGGCGCAGGCGGGTACTTATTTTGGTATACTGGTAATAGTTTGCGGCGCGTTGGGGACCTATGCCGGCGGGAAATTGGCTACCTATCTTTTACAACGAATGCGTCGTGCCTATTCATGGGTAATGGCTGGTTCGTTTGTGTGTGCGTTGCCGATTTGCTGGCTTACATTGGCGGCGCGGCAATCCGTATTACTTTTAGGTTTCTTATCGGTAGCGCTTGTTCTGCTTTTTATCCCTACTGGGGCAATTGCTGCCGCGCTGGTGGCCACTACGGATGAAAAAGTCCGTTCCATGGCATTTGCCTTAAATATCTTTATTATTCATCTGTTGGGGGACGCATTTTCCCCAACGTTGGTTGGATGGATTTCTGACGTGTCTAATCTGAAAGTAGCCGTTTTGGTAGCCAGTTTGATGCTGGTTCCGGGCGCCTTAGCTGCCTGGCGTGCTAAAATCTAAAGAGCGGTTTTGTCTGTAAAAATTGCTACAAATTTTTCTAAAAATGCTCGGTCCGTATCATCAAAACGGGCCAAAGAGGGAGAATCTATATCCAATACGCCCCACACGCGTCCTTCTTTAAAAATCGGAATTACAATTTCACTGTTGGAAGCACTATCACATGCGATATGTCCGGCAAATTCATGCACATTTTTCACAAGCTGTGTTTGCCCGGTCTGTGCCGCTGTGCCGCAAACACCTTTCCCTAATGGGATACGCACGCAGGCGGGTTTCCCTTGAAAAGGCCCCAACACGAGCGTATTTCCGCGCAAGATGTAAAACCCGGCCCAATTTAAATCCGGCAGTCCGTTAAACAGGGCGGCAGACGTATTTGCCATGTTAGCCACACAATCTGTTTCAATAGATAACAGTTCTTCCAGCTGGCGCAATAAGAGCTCGTAAGTTTGGGTTTTAGTCATGAAGGTATTTTACTATTATTGCAGTTAGTGTGCAAAAGATGTATTCTTTTAAATAGGATTGATTTTACCCTCAATCCTTAGGAGGCTTATGCCAAGAATTGAAGTAGACGCTAACCGCTGTAAAGCTTGTTATCTATGCGTCAATACCTGCCCTAAAAAATGTTTGGGCAAATCAAAAACGATCAGCAAAAAGGGATATTTCCCTGCCACGCAAGAAAGACCGCAAGATTGTATCGGGTGCAAAATGTGTTATGTCATGTGCCCGGACGTAGCCATCACGGTACTCAAAGATTAAGGATTTTATTTATATGACCCAAAAAACACTTAGAAAAGGAAACGAGGCGCTGGCCGAAGGAGCCATCCGCGCCGGGGTACGCTTTTTTGCCGGCTATCCGATTACTCCGCAAAACGAAGTTCCGGAATATATGTCGGCCCACATTGCCGATGAAGGAGGCGCATTTGTCCAGGCTGAAAGTGAGCTGGCCGCTATCAATATGGTATACGGCGCAGCCGCTACCGGTACACGCGCGATGACTTCGTCTTCTTCGCCGGGCATCAGCCTCAAACAAGAAGGGATTACTTATTTAGCCAGCGCCGATTTGCCGTGCCTTATCGTTAACGTAATGCGCGGCGGCCCGGGGTTAGGGAGTATTTCCGGGGCGCAAGGAGATTATTTTCAAGCTACGCGCGGCGGCGGCAACGGGGATTATCGCGTCATTGTTTTAGCACCTAACTCGGTAGAAGAACTGGGCAATTTCCCTAAGCTTGCTTTTGACCTCGCTGAAAAATACCGCATGCCTGCCATGATTTTGGCCGATGGTATTTTGGGCCAAATGATGGAAAGCATGTCCTTTAACTTTGACCCTGTGGATCCCAATAAACTGGGTAAATTTGATTGGGCGGTTGATATTCACAAAAACGGTCGCGCTAAAAACAATGTTTATTCGTACAAGGGCGATCATTTAATTGAAGACGTGGTGGAACGTGCCAAACGCTATGGACTTATTGAAAAAACCGAACAACGCTACGAAGAACGCAATTGCGAAGATGCCGATGTGATTTTAGTGGCGTACGGACTTTCTTCCCGTGCTTGTTTGGAAGCTGTGAGTCACGCCAAAGAACAAGGCCTTAAAGTGGGCCTTTTCCGCCCGATTACCCTGTGGCCCTTTCCTTCTAAACGCTTGGCCGAACTGGCTAAAAAAGCCAAGGGGATTTTGGTAGTGGAACAAAGTTTAGGCCAACTGGTCCAAGATGTGCAATTGGCCGTAGGGGACAAAACTCCCATCGGTTTGAATGCGTATCCTTCCGGCGGACAACCGGATGGCGCACAAATTTTAACCGCAGCCAAATCACTCTTGACCGGCAAGAAAGAAGGGCTGTTCAATCTGCAAGACCATGCGGCCGGATTTACTTACAACTGCCAACGCAATCTAAAATTAGGTGTGCAAGGCGACCGCAAGGAGGCCAAGTAATGTCTACGATTTTAGCGAAGAAACCAAATACTTTAACCGATGTGCCCATGCACTATTGCCCCGGTTGTGGGCACGGCATTGTGCATCGCCTGATTGCGGAAGTATTGGAAGAATTAAATCTGGCGGATCGTGCCATCGGCGTAGCGCCGGTAGGCTGTGCCGTGTTTGCGGATTCTTACTTTGCCTGCGATTGTGTGCAAGGTGCGCATGGCCGCGGCCCGGCCATTGCTACAGGCGTTAAACGCTCTAAACCGGGCGCGATTGTGTTTTCGTACCAAGGCGACGGCGACTTAGCTTCCATCGGGATGGCCGAAATTGTACACGCCGCTGTGCGTAGCGAAAACATCACGGTTATTTTCATTAATAACGCAATTTACGGGATGACGGGGGGACAGATGGCTCCTACTACGCTCGTGGGGCAAGTGGCTACTACCGCACCTAAAGGGCGCGACCCGAAATTACAGGGCTGGCCGATTAATATGTGCGAAATGCTTTCGCAAATTACCGGCTCCAAATTTTTGGCGCGCGGCTGTGTGGATACCCCGCAAAACGTGCTCAAAACAAAACAATATCTCAAAAAAGCGTTTGAAAATCAGGCAAAAAACGTCGGGTTTTCTATGGTGGAAGTGATTTCTCAATGTCCTACAAACTGGCACGCTAACGTGGAACAAGCACTGGAATTTGTGCGTACCAAAATGGTACCGCAATATCCGTTGGGCGTGTTCAAAGATGAGGAGGCGAAATAATGTACCAAGGAATTCGTATAGCCGGTTTCGGCGGACAAGGTGTTATTTCGGCGGGAATTTTGTTGGCGCAAGCCGGCGTGGAAAATAAATTAAACGCCAGTTGGCTGCCTTCCTACGGGCCTGAAATGCGCGGTGGTACGGCAAATTGCTCAGTAGTGGTTTCTGATGGGGAAGTCTACACGCCCATTGTGTCTACGCCCGATACTGTGATTGTTATGAACGAACCGTCCCTGCCTAAATTTGAACCGATGCTCAAAAAAGGCGGGCTTCTTATTTTAAACAGTTCGCTGATTAATTCGCGCCCAACACGCACCGATATTACCACCGTGTGCATCCCCTGTAATAAAATTGCGGAAGGGTTGGGTATGGACCGCATCGCTAATTTAGTGGCCCTGGGGGCATTTATTAAGCTTACGGGCGCGGTTAGTTTAGAGGCTGTGGCCGATGCCATGAAGAAGGTTTACAAACGCGCCAAGCCGGAAATGCTGGATCTTAACAAAAAAGCACTCCAAGCCGGGTTTGACGCAGTAAAATAAAGCTTTAAGTCCAAAACTCCCCGAAAGAAATTCGGGGAGTTTTACTTTATAAAAAACGAAATGCCGAGGGACAGGATCGAACTGTCGACACCTGGTTTTTCAGACCAGTGCTCTACCACTGAGCTACCTCGGCATTACAGAGATATAATACCAAATTTTGCTTTTCTACGCAATAAAAACGAGCCTTTTCTTTTACATAAAGGGCCTATTACTCGTTAGGTCTTTTGGCCCTTGTATTATTTGTTAAGAGGGCGCATAATTTCAGTAAATAGTTTTCTTTAAGGGAGGGAATATGAAGAAATTATATTGCTTATTGCTCAGCACAACACTTGCTTTAATCGGCTTGACACCTGCGCACGCACAAAAAGCAACTTCGCAGGTAAAACCCATTACTATACAGAAATTGGTAGAACAGTCAAAATACTACATGTTTGACCGCGTGAGAACCATGTGCCAAGAATGGCCCGGATGCGAGGAATGGGCAATAAAACGCCGCAAAGCAAACCCTTCATTTACCATTATTGACGCGGAAGTGGAGTATTATGTGCCCAAGGCAAATTCAAGCGACTGGCACTATAATATGTATGTAGAAACCATGGAGAATTTACAAACGCAAACGTATGTGTTTGCTGCTACTGAGAATAATTTTCCCGGGACTGCTCCTTCAAAATTTAAGAAGTTCCCTGGGCATCCGTTTACCGATATGCCTTCCGACCATGCTAAATACGAAGGGGAAAGCTGGCCGCCGCCTCCTAGTCAATACCCTCCCAAAAACAGTAAGTTTCGTAAAAGATGGCCTGAAGTATTGGACATCGTTTGGGACTTGTTAAGAATGGGGGGCTTCATAGAGCAACAACGTGTCATTTGGGACAGAAATGGCAATCCCCGTTGGGAACGCCGCCTTGATATCCGAGGCGACCACAACCGGGACACAGCGGTAATAGCCCAGCAGGAAAAATTAGGCGCACCCTTTAGATATACTAGCTCATCCGTAACGACCTCTGTCTTAAGGAGAGCTTCTAGTGGACCCAGGTTTTCTTTTGTGACAAAATACTAATTAAAAGTATTAAGGAGAATTTATGAAGAAATTGCATTGCTTACTGATTAGTGCGGCTCTTATTTTAATTGCCCTAGCCCCCGCGTACGCACAGGTTACAACTTCCAAGTTGAAGTCCAGTATCGCACGCAAATTATTAGAACGTGAAGATTTTTACATGTCCAATCGTGTAAAAACCATGTGCCAAGAGTGGCCCGGATGTAAAGAATGGGTAAAAGAACGCCTTGCCGCAGACAGCTCTTTTGTAATTGTGGACGGCGAAGTGGAACGGCGGCTAAGTAGCTGGAAAAACAACGAAGCCGTTTGGCAACACCATTTCTATGTGCAAACGCGTGAAGACAGTCACATAAAGGCCCAGTTGCCTCAGCCCGTTCGCGTTGTAACTTTAATGGGCAATATGGAAAATAGTCAAACAAAAACATACCGCTTTGACCTGGTCAAAAACGGCCGCAAATTTACTTCTTCGGATCCCGTAGAGATAAACAAATTCCCGGGGCATCCCATTCCGGGCAATCCTTCTCAGCATGTACGATATCATATGGCTATTAGCGGGAACGATAGCTTGTATAAATGCCAGCAATGGGATAAATGTAAGGAATTTGTTAAGAAGAAAAAAGCAGCTGTTAGCAAGGCGGTAGATTCACAATATATTTACGCTTATGATGAAAACGGCAACGCTCTATGGGCGCGCAATTTGTATGTACAACTTTACTATTATGCCGGCGGAGGAGATTCGTTTGTGTTTCGTGCCAAACAGCAAAAAGCAGAGGGAAAATACACGTATGAAGATCCGCACCAAATTATGCAGTGCCCCCGCCACCCGGATTTTACTTTTTAAACGATGAAGATGTTTATAAACATTAAAACGCCGCCCGTAGAGGGCGGCTCTTTTATTTATTACAAGCTCTTGCTGTGGGCCTATTGTGGATATTCTCGTGCGATACTTGGTAATTTGATATAATCTGTTGACGCTAAGCGTGAGGAAAATATGCCATCCCTTTTTACTACCCCAGCCTTAAACGTGTACGAACATATGGCACTGGATGAGACGCTCGTGTCGGCCGGCGTGGACGAAGTTGTTTTGCGTTTTTATCATTGGGCGCCGGGAAATGCGCTTACCTTTGGATATTCCCAGTTTGTGCGCGAGGTGCGTTCCCAAGCGGCGGCCGCTGAGTTTAGAGGAGAAATTTGCCGCCGGCCTACCGGGGGCGGCGTAGTGTATCATATAAATGATCTTACGTTTTCGCTTATTTTTCCTTCACAGCAAAGGCCTGCCGAAATTTATAAAAATCTACATGGCTCTATTCACGCGGCACTTACGCTAAGCGGGCTATCGGCCCGCGTGTTTAATACAAAGCCGACAGCGGAAGCCTATGCACCCAGCCAAAATCATCAAGCCAGCACCTGTTTCACCAACCCCGTAGAGAATGATTTGCTAGCAGCAAACGGACAAAAGATGCTCGGAGGAGCCATTCGGCGTTTTGGCAATACGGTACTTTACCAAGGCTCTCTGCAAAGGCCCGATGCGCGCCAAAATCCCGCCTACAAGCAAGCCATTATTCAAGCAGTGCGTAGCTTTTTGGACATAGATTTGCAGATTAGGCACGTGCCGGAGTCTTTGCTTGCTACGGCCCGGCAATCGGCAGGTGCGCAATATCAAACGACGGCTTGGACGGAGAAATTTTAATGGTTAAGTTGTTAAAATTCTTGCTGGCAATTATTCTTTTCCCCATCACGCTTCTGGTGATTGTGGAAGACGGACGTATTCTGCTAGGCGTAGTGGAACATTTAAGCGCGGCCATTAGTTTCTTGCTGGGGGCCGTCGTTTATGCCAGTATTCACTATCGGTATTATAATTTTTCCCGGATGTATGTATTCATGCACGAGATGACACACGCTGTGGCCGCTATTTTGTGCGGGATTCGCATTCAAGATATTTCTATCGGCAAAGAGAGCGGTTATGTAAAAATGCAACGCACCAATACCTTTGTGGTATTGGCACCCTACTTTGTGCCAGGATACGTAATACTGATAGCGATGCTGTATTTATTACTTAGCTTTTTTATAGATTTAACACCCTATCGGCAGATTGTCTTGTTTTTTGTCGGGTTTTTTATGGCGTTTCATTTTATCCAAACATTTCATACTCTCTGGGAAGCCGATCAGCCTGATTTAAAGTTAGCCGGAGGAAAGGTATTCTCGTTTGTGAGCATTGTGCTGGCGAATATGTTGGTGCTGGCAGTAGTGCTCAAAATTTTATTTCCGCAAGCGGTGGATTTATATGGGGCCATACAGGAAGTAGCTCATCAAACGGGCACGGGGGCCCGAATTATAGTAAACTATATACTAGAGAAGATTAGAGAGCTGGCCGCATGAAAGACACAAGTACCCGCAAACACTCCAAAAAGCGCTTAATTGCGCAAAAAGCGAAACACTTCACCAAGCGAAGCGCCCGCGCAGCGTGCCGTCTTTTGTTGTTTGCGGTGATGCTTTTGCTGGTTCTGTTCTGTATTGTGTGGATTATGTTCCTGCGGGTCTTTAACGCGCAGCAACTCAGCGAACGAATCACCGCACAACTGCAGAAACAACTCAATCGCCCCGTTAAAATTTCTTCTATCAATATGAAATTTCTAAACATGATAGAGCTCAAAGGATTTTCTATCTTAGACACGGTGGGCGAACCTGGTAAGCCGCTGGTGGCGGCTAATTCGGTTACTTTGGCGTTTGATATTTTGCCGCTTTTGGAGAAAAAACTGGTAGTGCATGAAGTTACATTAAATGCCCCGCGTTTCAATTTGGTGCGTACTAAAGAGGGCGTGTACAATGTGGCGGATATTCGTTTCTCCCGGCAAGAAAAACCAACCTATACCAGCAATACCGGCAAAAAAATGGACGTTACGATAGAAGACTGGAGCATCAGAAACGGGGTGCTTAGTTTTAAAAATTTGGAAACAGCCGCCTCTCACGCTATCTATGGCCTAAATGCGCACTTTGAAGATCTAAGTCTTAATGAACTGTCTAATTTTGAAATGAACATGGTTCTGCGTAATCAATGGCAAGAACGTATTTCGGAGCTGGAGATTGATGCTACGGGACAAATCAACTTTGCAGATTTTAACTGGGAAAAATTTGCGTTGCGCAATCTAAAAACAAAAGCTTATTTATTCCAAAAGCCCATTGAAATTGAAGTAGATTTGGATAACTTAGTTTCACCCGTGTTTACATTGAGTGCAAATACTCCGGCGTTTGATGCCAAAGATCTATCCATTTTGGGAGTGGACAAAGTGTCTTTCTCTGTGCCGGCCGCTACGCTAACGGCGCAAGGCAAAGTAACCGAAGAATACCATCAAATGCAACTTTCCAACTTGGAAGCCCGCGCACAAGATATCGTGTTAAGTGCTAAGGGGAGTGCAAATTTTGCGCAAAGCCCAGTTGCTCTGCAAGTTGATTTTTCCACGCAACCATTTGCTTTGGCGGATAAAGCCCTCTATTGGCCTTTCTTAAAGCAATACAAACTAACGGGGAAAGGGACTGTGAGTGGAACCCTCGCACGTAGCAAAGGGAAATTTACGTTTCCTTTACTTACGGTACAAGCACAAAATGTAAGCGGCTTGTTCTACGGTTTTAAAGCAGATAATGTAAGCGGCAATTTCCAAGCCAAAACAAATTTTGCCGATTTGTATGCCCGCACCACGGGGGGAAAAGTAACCGTGGATCGTTCAACCTTTGATAAACTGCAACTTAGCGGTACCTGGCGCAAAGGAAACTTATATGTCAATATTGCATCCAGTGAACTCAACGGCGTTCCGCTTAAAATGAACGTAACCGTTAACAACTTAAAGCGGGATAATCGCACCATCCGCACGAATATGTATTTCCGCACGTTTGACCCAATGGCATTTATTGAAACGATAAAAGATTTTGTGACAGTCATTGTGCCCTTGACGGGGAATACGTCTTCCACGCCGGAAGTTACGGGTGAGTTGGCGTGGCTGCGCAACTTCCGCGATCGGCTCCCGAATTTTATGCCCAACTTGGCGGGCACTTTGTCGGCTGATCACTTTTCGTCCACGGTTCTATCAGCGGAAAAATTTAATGCCGAGTTTGATTTTACTGGTTTGCAAGCCGGCGCAAAAAAATTGTCCGGTCCGTTACATTTGCACTTAAAAAATGGGGTCATCCATCAGATGGAAAAACTGGCGGCCGAACAGGAAGCGCTCAATGTTACATTCCAGCCGTTTATCATGATGCACCGTATGGAACGCGCGGGAAGTTTTAGCGTAGGCAAAGTGCTCAAAGATGTGCAAGTGAATGAACTGGGCGGTTGGGTCAGCTTAGCCAATGGCGATATGACCATTCACAATGCCTATACGGTAGGGCCCACCATTTCAGCGGCTGTGAGCGGAAAGACCGATTGGGTGAAAGAAACCTTTGATCTTACCATTTACACTATGTTCACCAATACGTCAAAAAGTGGCGTATTGGCCGAGAATTTGACAGACGAGTCCGGTAATCCGGCGTTAGCATTTCGTGTATCTTCTTCCATGAAGAAACCCAAGCTGGAAATGCTCCGCGCCAAGAAGGCCGGCAAAACCATTAGTGACGCGCAAAAAAAGGGCGTCGGTACCGATTTTAGCGCAGCAACAACGTTTATCCAAGGAGAACACCATGCCACGAAATAATCTAGACTTACTCTGCCTCTTGCAAGAACACGGGGCTATTTTGGAAGGACATTTTGTGATGCCTTCCGGGTTCCACAGCCAGACGTATATTCAAACGTCTTTGCTGATGCAGCATCCTCATTTGGCGCAAAAACTTGCCCGGGCGTTATCGGATAAGTTTACCAAAAAAGCGGATGTAATTTTGGCGCTTACGCCGTCAGATAGCGTACTCGCTCAAGAGGTCGCTCGTGTGCGTGGCGTGCGCGCTATTTTTGCTTCCAAGGACGATAATGGCGAAATGATTTTGAAACACAATTTCTCTATTAAGCCTGGCGAAAATGTGCTCGTAGTGGACGATGTGGCTGTTTCCGGCCGCAAAATTAATCGTGCCATTGACTTGGTCAATCGTTGCAAAGGGGACGTTATTGGCGTGGGTGTGTTGGTAGATCGCTCTATGGGATATTTGCCGCTTACTGTACCGCTTCGCGCGCTTTTGTCATATCCGATGCAGACGTTTACCGCGACTCAATGCCCACTATGCGCAGCTAAGATTCCGTTTAGTGAAGTTGAGGAATTAAAACGATGACAGATATTAAACTTAAAGCTAAAGAAGAGCGCCGCCTACAAGCCGGGCATTGGTGGATTTTTTCCAACGAAATTGACGGATTGGATACTTCCATTGAACCGGGGACCTTGGTGCGCGTGGTGTCGCACGAAGACAAACAAGTAGGGTATGGATATTTCAATCCGCATAGTTTAATTGCGGTACGTTTGATTCAAAAGGGCGAAGAAGAGTTGCCCGAAGATTTTGTGTTTGAAAACTTGGATAAAGCGTACACGTATCGCAAGGAAATCGGCATTCGTAAATATGGACGTATGTGCTATGGTGAGGCCGACAATATGCCCGGCTTAGTGGTGGACCGCTATGGCGATATTTTGGTGGTGGATGTGCTCACGGCGGGGATGGAAAAGCTAAAACCGCAAATCACCAAAGCACTTCAGAAAATCTTTAAGCCCGCCGGCATCTATTACAAAAACGATAGTTCTTTTCGCGCGCTGGAAGGCTTAACCAATACGCCGGAAATTGTGGGCGAAGTGCCCGAAGAAGTTGCCATTGAAGAAAACGGAGTGAAATATGCTGTACCGCTTCGGGGTGGACAGAAAACGGGTTTTTATTTTGATCAACGCGAAAACCGTGAATTTTTAAAACCGTATTTCAAAGACAAGCTTGTGTTGGATTTATATTCCTACATCGGTTCTTTTGGTATTACCGCGGCACTGGCCGGAGCCACGCAAGTGTGGGGATGTGATTCTTCCGCTGCAGCAGTAGAATATGCTAAAAAGAATGCGGAGCTTAACGGCGTGGCAGATACGGTGGTATTCCATCGGGACGACGCCGAGCGCTTGCTTAGTGCACTCAAGAAAGGCGAACTTCCCGATCAGCCGGATATGATCCTCTTGGATCCGCCCGCTTTTGTAAAAAGCCGCAAGGCGTTACCGCAAGCGGTGGGCTTATATGTGAAGCTTGTCAAAATGGCGTTGGAAGGAATGAAACCCGGGAATTATTTGGCGTTCTCTACCTGTAGCCATCATATTTCACGTGAACTGTTTGTGGATATTATTCGCCAAGGGGCCAGTAAAGCCGGTCGTCAAGCTGTGCTGGTAGAATTGCGTGGCCAAGCTAAGGATCATCCGATTTTAATCGGCATGCCGGAAACGGAATATCTGCACTTTGCACTGATTCAAGTGAAGTGATTGTGTTTTTTGATTGCAAGAGTGCTCTTCTGCAAGAAGAAGGGCACTCTTAGTTTGCTTTGTGTTGGCGTAGTGTTTCAAAAAGTACAATGGCAGCAGAACTGGATAAGTTGAGTGAGCGCACCGGGCCCGTCATGGGAATGGTAAATAGCCGGTCTTTGTAGATTTCGTAGAAATCTTTGGGGAGCCCAAATCCCTCCGCACCAAAACACAAAAATGCATCCGCAGGAATTTGCACGTCCCAATATGCAGTTTTGCCTTTGGTGGAGAGAAAAAATAATTTTTCACGTGCGGGTTTTTCGGCGGCTAAAAAGTCTTCCCAGGTTTCGTAGCGGCGATAGTCTAGGTTGGGCCAATAATCTAGTCCACTGCGGCGAATTTCTTTGGAGGCAATTTTAAAACCAAGTTTCCCTACTAGGTGCAGACGCGTGCCGGTAGCCACACACGAGCGACCAATGTTGCCGGTATTAAACGGAATTTCGGGGTTAATTAAAACGATATTTAGCATAGCGCAAAAAAGCCGGGGATGCGCCCCCGGCTTTTTAAATTACTCTTCCCAGCGGATAAATAGCGGGGTAAGTACGTTAGGAATGTTGTCGTTTTTGGGTAGCACGCGTAGTGCATAGTCTTGGCGACCGCTGTTGGCAGGCGCGGCAGATGCTTCATACAGGTACGTCTCCCCGTCTTTGTTTACACAGTTCATGGGAATGGTAGCCACTTTCTCAATGCCGCCCACGTTACCGCGTTTACCTAGAAACACTTCTACTTGTACTTCCTCGGGTTTTAAATTGCCTAAGGACACTCGCGCTTTGAAGTTTACCTTGTCGCCCATTAAGATTGCTTCAGTAGGAGCCTGGGTCGCATCGGTGATGGAGACGCGGTACCAATTATCTGCAATCTGTTTGCGCCAATCGGCTACGGCTTGCACTTTGCCAGCTTCAGCCAGTACCAGCCCGTAGTTATTGGCGGGCACGTAGAATTTTTCGTAATATTCTTTAACCATGCGATTTGTGTTAAAGAAAGGCGCAATGTGCTTGACCGATTCTTTCATCAGCGCCACCCATGCCGGGGAGAAGGTTTCATTTTCGGCTTTGGCGTAATAAGTGGGGGCTATATCCTGCTCTAACAAACTGTAAAGGGCTTCTGCTTCTACGGCGTCGCGTTCGGCTTCGGTTTTGTAGTTTTCATTTCCGCCGATAGACCAGCCAAAATCGCAAGGGCCGACCTCATCCCACCAACCGTCCAGGATAGAGAGCGCTAAGGCTCCGTTAAGGGCGGCTTTCATGCCGCTGGTTCCGCTAGCTTCCATTGGGCGGATGGGGTTATTGAGCCACACATCCACGCCTTGTACCATATAGCGAGCCACGTTCATATTGTAGTCTTCCACAAATACAATTTTTCCTTTAAAGCGCGGATCGTTTTGTGTAAGGCCCACAATTAGTTTAATAAATTCTTTACCCGCAGTATCAGCCGGGTGTGCTTTACCAGCAAACACAAACTGCACCGGGCGGGCGGGGTTGTTAATGATTTTATCCAGACGGTTAAGATCTTTGAATAAAAGCGTGGCGCGTTTGTACGTGGCAAAACGGCGCGCAAAGCCGATAGTTAGCACATCCGGTCGCAACACGTTGGCGGCTTTTTTAATGCTCATTACATCCATCCCTTGGCGGGTGAGTTGGCGTTGCAAACGGCTGCGCACCATGTTGATGAGTTTGTTTTTGCGTGTAGTGTGTATGTCCCATAATTCTTCGTTGGGAATATCGTAAATCTTTTCCCAGGCTTCGGTATCGGAGGGATCCGGATTGCCTTGCAAATCGTTACCAAACAGATATTTGCGGTAGAGGTCATTGAGCTCATGCGAGATCCAGGATGAACTGTGAATCCCGTTGGTAATGCTGGTAATCGGTACTTCTACCTTGGGCAAGTTGGGCCATAGGTTGTGCCACATTTCGCGGCTTACTTCACCGTGCAGCTTGGCTACTCCGTTGCAAAAAGCGGCTAAACGCAGGGCCACTACCGTCATACAGTACATAGATGATTGCGGGGTTTCTTTGCCGATTGCCAAGAATTGGTCCCAAGTAAGGCCCATTTCGCGGGCATAATAGTCCATGTATTTGCGTACAAGGTTTGGGTCAAAATGTTCATTGCCTGCGATAACCGGTGTGTGTGTGGTAAAGACGGAGGTGGCCCACACCTTTTCGCGGGCTTGTTCAAAAGTCAAATTTTCGTTACGCATCAGATCAATAATGCGTTGGAATAAGAGAAATGCACTATGCCCCTCATTGATGTGGTAGACTGTAGGCGTAATACCCATGGCGCTTAGCGCTTTCACACCGCCGATACCCAGCACCACTTCTTGGCGGATACGGTTTTCGCGGTCGCCGCCATAAAGTTTTTCGGTAATAGCGCGTTGGGCAGGGGTATTTTCCTGCAAGTTGGTATCCAGCAAATAAAGGGAAGTGCGCCCGACGGGTACACGCCACACGCAGGCTTTTACAGATTCTGCGCCCAGCGGAATGTCCACAATGACGTCTTTACCGTCTTTTTGTACACGTTCTACCGGCATGTGGGCCCAGTCATTATCGGGATATTCTTCGTTCTGCCAGCCTTCACGGTTGAGTACTTGGCGCACGTAGCCTTGTTTGTAGAAAAGCCCCACGCCGATAATGGGCATACCCAGGTCACTGGCGGATTTGATGTGGTCTCCTGCCAACATGCCTAACCCGCCGGAATAAATAGGTAACCCCTCACCAATGCCGTATTCCATAGAGAAATATGCAGTTAAGAGGTTTCCTTTTTCTTGATGATGATCATTGTACCAAGTATGTTTTTCATTTTTATAGGCATAGTAGCTGCCTTTTACCTGGGCGAGCAGTGCTAAAAAGTTTTGGTCGTTGCTGAGTTCTTCAAAACGTTTTTGCGGTACGCATCCCAAAAACCATTTCGGGTTGCGTTTGGCGGTGGTCCATAGTTGCGGATCAATTTGTACGAATAAGGCGATGGCATGGGCGTTCCACGTAAACCACATATCACTGGCAAGTTCTTCTAAAAATTTGATATTGTCCGGTAGATTAGGCTGGACGTTAAACGAATGAATTTTCATGAAAATTCTCCCCTGAAATTAAAGTTACTTAGATTATATAAAAAAACCGCCCTACGCGGGCGGGGAAATTTAGGCCATGTGCGCGGGGCTTTTACAGCACGGCACTAAGCAGCACAAAGAAAGCAATCATCAGCACAATACCCAATCCAAAGGCGGCCTTAACCCATTCTTTGCTTTTAATGCCGAGTTTAGAAGCGCAAATAATGTTGGGAATATTCCCCGGAATGAGCATCCCACCTGAAATCACCAAGCTCATAAGAAGGAACGTCAGGGTGCGGTCATTAATGGCGGGGGTTACTTCAATGGCGGCCAGGGTAGCGTTGTCCAGCACGGCGGAAAGCATATTGATCCAATAGAGCCAACCGGCACTTAAGTGGGTGATCGTTTTCATCGCCAAGGGTTTTAGTCCGTCACCTAAAAAGGTGAGCGCCATTACAAACAAGTACACTTTGCCGGCGCGGATCGCAATTCCCTTAACGGTGCTATCACTTCCCATTTCGGCCGCTTTGGCGCCGGGAGCTCTCTGCTCTTCCGCGCGAATAGAGCTAGCCATGCCGGCCATAAATAAAATTCCGCCAACCACAAACCAACCTAAATGTTGGATAAGGTAGAAGAATCCGGCGTTATGCGGCGGGCCGGCTAATTTGGAAATAACAACCGTGCCCAACGGTTCGCCAATGGCGGTAAGTACTGCCCCCATGCCAATGGCATAGCACGAAAATGTAACCAGTTTTATACGGCTAGCACGTTCCAGCGGAAGCATCACAGCCACTTCCGCCAGCACCAGTGCGGCAATGATGGCGGTAATCACGCTGGAGGTTATTCCCAAAATTAGTACGATTAAAAATAGCGTCCATCGTAGGCCGATTGCCTTGACTGCTTTTTTGGTGAGTTTTTGTAATTGAGTATTGAATTTGCGAAATAATAACCCGGCAATCAATACAGCCAACGTAATTTTGATGGGATCTTTGAGCGCGGTAAGTATCAGGTGTCCGCTCCAAACATGAGAAACGGTAACCGCGAACGCACCGCACGCAAACAGAAATGCTTCCAGGTTTTCTTCTACTTTGTGAACGGCTAGCGGTAGCACAAGCACAACTACAATTAAGGAAGCCAGGAGTATGATTTGTAAAATAGATAGTTCCATAAATTTATCGTTAAAAAACGTCCCGTACGAGATTCGAACTCGTGATCTCCGCCTTGAGAGGGCGGCGTCCTAGGCCACTAGACGAACGGGACAAGTTACTTATATTTTAGCAAATTTTCCCCGGGGCTTCTAGATAATATGTAAATTAGAGGAAGCGCTCTCTCCAATCTTTTCCGTTGATAAGGAGTTGCTTAGCAATAGCTTGTTTGTTGGGATGGTAAGAATAAACGACTTCAAATTTCATATCTTCGTTGTTACGTTTGCGGAAAAGGGCGTCCAATTGCTCGGCATATTTTTCCGGGATGTAAAAACGGCATTGACGTCCCCAGCGCGCTTCTTTGCAAAAATCTTGAAAAGGACAAATTGTTTGAGGAAATTGCGTGCAATCGGTATGGTCCCAATCAATTTCATATTGGATATAATGGCCGGAAAGCAAGTCTCTGGGGTCGTATCCGGCGATGGATACTTTTATTTCCGTTCCATGATGTTGATGCCAGGCAAGGGACAAAGTCCATATCAATAAACAAAAGAAAGGAATTGCAAAACAGATAGCTAATATTTTGGCTTTCATTTGAAGACCTCCATAGTTTTGATATAACGTGCGGTACGCCTAAACACGTAAATCATGGCTAAAATAACGCCTCCTGCCAGGATGAATCCTACCCCAGACAGGAAGAGGTTGCCAAAGGCGCTTGCAAATAAAACGAAGATGTAAACTTCTAAGGCAATGGCGTTACGCCGGAAAGAACTAATATTTTGGGTTTTAATAGCCAAAAACATGCGTAGTGCAAAGAAGGTAAATACCAGCAAATTGGCTAACAACGCAATAAGCAAGGAGCGATCGCTCCATCTCCAGCAGCCCCAGTGCAGCCCGATAAGCCATATACACAGGTAGGTAGTCCAAAGCGTTAATTTCTCAAAGGATTTAGGCAACATCGTTCGGGAATGGACGGCCTGGTCAAGTTTATTACCGGCGTAACTTAAAAGACACAAGCCTATTACACATAATGTGGCATTAGGCAGATCTTCCCAAAGGGTGTCCAGCAGGATTTCCAACTGAACAAATTTTAGAGAACTGCAAAATAAACAGATCCAGCCCATGTTAAAAAACAGGGAGCGGCTGATGATTACAAACGGTAAGCCCAGTAAGGCCCAAGCCATTGCAAACGATTTCCACCCGCCTTCTAAATTAAAGACTTGCCCTATAAGGCCAATGGTAGCCCCAATCATAAGAAAGGATAAAATGGCAAACAATTCGGATAGCCCTTTCTTTTGTTGCACAACGCACCACCAAGTGGTGTAAAACAGGCCTCCTAATAAGATGAAGGCCCCTGTTATTTTGGTGATTGCTCCCAGGGTATCCCAATTCGCAGCCACCAAGAGGCAAACTCCTAATCCGATAAGGATTACAGCGAAAAAAAAAGCGGTGCGTTTTTATTGTATCAAATTTTTCCAATGCGTATGAGACGCTAAAATGCTAAAATAGCTATATAGTCGTTTAGGATTTTTCTCTAGGAGTTCATTCATTATGGAAATTGGTATCGTAGGCCTGCCAAACGTAGGCAAATCCACTTTGTTTAACGCGCTTACTTGCGCCGGCGCGGAAGCTAGCAACTATCCGTTTTGCACCATTGAACCCAACGTGGGCATCGTGGCTATTCCGGATAAACGCTTGGATAAACTCTTTGAAATGTTCAAACCGCCCAAGAAAACCGCCGCGTTTATCAAGTTTGTGGATATTGCGGGTATTGTAAAAGGCGCCAGCCAGGGCGAAGGCCTGGGGAACAAGTTTTTAGCCAACATCCGTGAAGTGGACGCCATTATTCATGTAGTGCGCTTGTTTGAGGACGAAAACGTAACGCACGTGATGAACTCCGTGGACCCCTTGCGCGATATTGAAGTCATCAACACCGAACTTATGCTTGCTGACTTGGAAACCGCCACCAAAATTTGTGACCGTCTGGCCAGTAATGCCAAATCGGGCAAGAAGGACGCCGTGGCTGCGTGGGAACGGATGAAAGAAATCAAGGCCGCGTTGGAAAACGGAAAGATGGTTTCTTCGCTTGGCTTGGAGCCCGAAGAACTCAAAGAGTATCAATTCTTAACGGCAAAACCTGTTTTATATGTGGGGAATAATAGCGAAAAGCGCAACGAAGCCAACGCCGCCAAAGTGGCACAATATGCTAAAGAGAACGGCTCCGGGTTTGTGGAGCTGTGCGTGAAGTTTGAAGCCGATATTGCGGAATTTAGTGAAGAAGAAAAGAAAGCGTTTTTAGCTGAAACCGGCAACGAATATACCGGCTTGGAAAAAGTAGTGCGCGAAGGAATGAAACTTTTAAATCTTTGCACCTATTTTACCGCTGGGCCGGAAGTAGAGGTGCGCAGTTGGCTCATCCCCGTGGGTTGCACGGCTCCGCAAGCCGCTGGCAAAATCCATAGCGATTTTGAAAAAGGGTTCATTCGCGCGGACGTCTATACGTTTGATGACTTGGAAAAATTCGGCAGCGAAAAAGCGTTGCGCGAACATGGCCTCATCCGCAGTGAAGGCAAAGACTATATTGTAAAGGACGGCGACGTTTGCCTGTTTAAAATCAATGCCTAATTTAACTTGCACACACTTTGGCACATGCGGCGGATGTACGCTTCTCAACCTTGCTTATGATGAGCAAGTGAAAAAAAAGCAAGCCAAACTGCGCGAAATTTTAAAAGATTTTTGGACGGACGAAATCCCGGTTACCGTGACGGATGAGCCGCAGTATTTCCGCAACAAAGTGGAGCTGGGGTTTTGCCACCAAGTCAAATGGCGCGATGATTACGACAAGAAAGACCCTGCCAACAAAACGCGCCCTTTAGAATTTGAACAGTGCGTGGGTTTTAAGTTAAAAGGCCGCTGGGACCGCGCGGTGGATTTGCAAGAATGTCACTTGTTTAGCGAAAAACTAGTGCCGCTCGTGGGTGCGATTCGCGCATGGGCGCAAGCGGAAAATTTGCCGTATTACGATCAGCGCAAACACACAGGTGTGCTACGCCATTTAATGGTGCGTGAAGGCAAAAACACCGGCGAGCAAATTGTGGTGCTTTTTGTAACGGACGATTTTAACGAGAAAACCTTTGTGGCCGCGGTGGAGTCTGTTTTGCCCAATGCCCACATAATGGCAGCTGTCAACAATGGCCTTGCCGATACGGCCGAGCCCGAAAGTCTGCGCGT
>ONOD01000053.1 GCA_900319325.1 uncultured Elusimicrobium sp.
GTGATGGTGAAGGTTGTGGTGAACTTGATAAATCAGCAGAATGAATAACGTACTTGCTGACGCAGAGCGGGGAGGAGAGGGGATCAGTCTTTCAATGTCTCGTAAGACGGAATGTCGGGGAGAAATTCGTAGGTGTTCTTTTCTCTGTTCATACCGCTTATATCCGCGTGATACAATCGCTACGCGTATACCTTGCTGAGCAAGCGTCGTGGCCGCTAACAAAACAGTAGTTGTTTTGCCCGTGCCCCCCGCAGTCAAATTGCCAATACATACCACACGGGAATTAACACTCTGCACGTTTTTCCATCCATTTTCGTAAAGGGCACGATGCATCTGCGCCCCCCAGCCATATACTTTGCTGGCAGCTTTTAATACTCCACGGCCTAAGACATTTTTTTCTAAATTTTCTTTTAATGCAAGCAAGTCCATAGAAATTTCTCCCACTATATTATAACAAAACCCCACAATCGTGGGGCCTATAAAACAATGGTGGACGTGATCGGGATCGAACCGACGACCTCCTCGTTGCGAACGAGGCGCTCTCCCAGCTGAGCTACACGCCCAAAAAACGGTTTTACCTCTCGTGACTTAATTATTATAGCAAATATCAACTGAAATAAAAATAGCCCTATTTCCATTTTCTCTCTTAAAAAGATAAAATATAGGCATATTCTATTATACGAGGCAAAATTATGTCCAGCAAAATCCGTGTTAAAGACGTAGGCCAATACCTAGGCCAAGAAATCACTTTGAAAGGATGGCTATACAATAAACGTTCTAGTGGCAAGTTGCACTTTTTGCAACTGCGTGATGGCAGTGGCATTATCCAATGCGTGATGTTCAAGGGCGAAGTCAGCCCGGAACTTTTTGAACTGGGCGATAAGGTAACGCAAGAATCCTCTATTATCGTAACGGGTACTGTGCGCGAAGACAAGCGCTCCCCCCTAGGCTTTGAATTGGGTGTAAAAAATTTAGAAATAGTACAAATGGCCAAAGATTACCCCATTACGCCCAAAGAACACGGTCCTGAATTTTTGATGCATAACCGCCACTTGTGGCTACGTTCGGCACGTCAAATGGCGATTTTGCGTATCCGCGATGAAATTATTTTTGCCATCCGCGAATATTTTCATAAAAACGGATTTATTTTGTCGGACTCGCCCATTTTAACCCCAGCTTCCTGCGAAGGGAAAAGCACCTTGTTTGAAACGGATTATTTCGGCGAAAAGGCCTTCTTATCCCAAAGTGGACAACTTTACGGAGAAGCCAGCGCTATGGCCTTGGGGCGCACGTTTTGTTTTGGGCCGACGTTTCGCGCGGAAAAATCCAAGACCCGCCGCCACCTCACCGAATTTTGGATGGTGGAACCCGAAGTGGCCTATAACGATCTAGACGACAACATGGACCTGGCCGAGGACTTTATTAAATATATCGTCTCCCAAGTACTTAAAAACTGTGCGGCCGATTTAAAAACGTTGGAGCGCGATACTACCAAACTGCAAGCCACGGTAGCAAAAAAGTTTCCGCGCATTGATTATACGGACGCCATTGAAATTTTGCATAAAAAAGGGAACAATACCGAATGGGGTGGTGATATCGGCGGCGATGAAGAGACATTGCTAGGCGAAGATTATGACACGCCTATTATGATTCACCGCTATCCGGCCGCCATTAAAGCTTTTTATATGAAACGCGATCCCAAGAATCCCAAGGTAGTTCTAGCCGTAGACGTCATTGGCCCAGAAGGTGCCGGTGAAATTATCGGCGGCAGCGAAAGAGAAACCGATTACGACGCCCTTTTAGCGCGTATGAAAGAACAGGACTTGGATCCTGCCGGCTATGATTGGTATTTGGACTTACGCAAGTACGGCAGCGTTCCGCATTCCGGCTTTGGGATGGGCATTGAACGCATGGTACGCTGGGTATGTGGTCTGCAACATGTACGCGAAACGATTCCGTTCCCGCGCATGATGGATAAAATTCGCCCTTAATATGGCTAACAATTTACCTCTGCATATTGCGATTATTATGGATGGGAATGGCCGTTGGGCCAAGAACCGCCGTTTACCGCGACTAGCCGGCCATCGCGCCGGGGCAGAGGCTGTTAAACGCACTATTGAAGCTGCTCAGCAGGTCGGAATTAAATTTTTGACACTTTATGCTTTTTCTACGGAAAATTGGTCCCGCCCGCAAGATGAAATTGACGGACTGATGGACCTTTTATGCAAAACGCTCGATACATACACAGATGAGGCGCAAAAGAAAAATTATCGCTTACTGATTAGCGGCTCACGTGAAAAATTATCCACAGCCGTTCTACAGAGGATAGACAGGGCCGTGCAAAATACGATGCAAAATACAGGGCTTACCGTAAATTTAGCGCTCAATTACGGTGCACGGCAAGAAATTGTGCATGCAGTAAATGCTTTAATTGCCGCCGGGAAAAAAGAAATTTCTATGGAAGATGTTTCTGCCAATTTGTATCAGCCGCAAGTGCCAGAGCCGGAGCTCATCATTCGCACGTCAGGCGAAGAACGCCTCTCCAATTTTCTCTTGTGGCAAGCCGCATATAGCGAGTTTTATTTCACGCCAGTCTTGTGGCCCGATTTTAATGCGCAAGAACTGCAAAAAGCACTTAATTCCTACGCGCAACGCACCCGCCGTTTCGGCGGAATATAAGAAAAATCTATTCCACAAAAAGCCCTCCTTTTTAGGAGGGCTTTTTTTAAAACTACCTTCAATTATTTCGCTTCGGCTACTGCCACTGCAACAGCTACGGTCGCCCCTACCATCGGGTTATTCCCCATCCCGATTAAGCCCATCATTTCTACGTGGGCAGGCACGGAGGAAGAACCGGCGAATTGGGCATCACTATGCATGCGACCCATGGTGTCGGTCATACCATAAGAGGCAGGGCCGGCGGCCATATTGTCCGGATGTAACGTGCGGCCTGTACCACCCCCAGAAGCAACGGAGAAATATTTTTTGCCGTTCTCGGTCGCCCATTTCTTATAGGTACCGGCTACCGGGTGCTGGAAGCGGGTCGGGTTAGTGGAGTTCCCGGTAATAGAAACGTCCACCCCCTCATGGCGCATAATGGCTACGCCTTCATTAACATCATCGGCACCGTAACATTTTACTTTGGCACGGTCACCATTAGAGAAAGCTTTTTCGCTAACGATATTGAGTTTGCCGGTTTTGTAGTCATAATCAGTTTCAACCGATGTAAAACCATTAATGCGGGAGATGATATACGCCGCATCTTTGCCTAAACCGTTCAAAATAACGCGCAAGGGTTCTTTGCGCACTTTGTTAGCGGTGCGGGCGATACCGATAGCACCTTCAGCGGCGGCGAAACTTTCATGCCCGGCCAAAAAGCAGAAACATTTGGTTTCTTCGCGCAAGAGCATAGCGCCCAAATTCCCGTGGCCAAGGCCTACGGCGCGTTGGTCAGCCACAGAACCGGGGATGCAGAAGCTCTGGAGCCCTACACCAATCTTTTCAGCGGCTTCAGCGGCAGTTTTGACACCGGATTTAAACGCAATAGCAGCACCTACCGTGTAAGCCCATACCGCATTTTCAAAAGCGATAGGTTGGATGCCTTTCACAATAGATTCTACGTCCACCCCTTTTTGGGTGCAGATTTCCTTGGCTTCTTCCAAGGAGGCAATGCCGTATTCTTTAAGGGTGGCATTGATTTTTTCAATTCTTCTTTCGTATCCTTCAAACGTTACCATAAAAATTTCTCCTTGGGATTACTCTTTGCGAGGGTCAATTACTTTAACGGCTTCGTCAAAGCGGCCATATTTACTGACGTTCTTTTCAAACGCGGTCTTGGGATCTTCGCCTTTTTTAATGGCATCCATCATTTTGCCCAAGTTTACAAATTGGTAGCCAATGATTTCATTGTTTTTATCCAAACCGATTTTGAGCACGTACCCTTCGGCCATTTCCAAATAGCGCGCGCCTTTGGCTTCGGTTCCGTACATGGTGCCGATTTGGCTGCGGTGGCCTTTGCCCAAGTCTTCCATACCCGCGCCAATCGGTAAACCATCATCGGAAAAAGCACTTTGCGTGCGGCCATAGACAATTTGCAAGAACAGCTCGCGCATGGCGGTATTGATTGCATCGCACACGAGGTCAGAATTTAACGCTTCCAAAATGGTTTTGCCGGGCAAAATTTCGGCCGCCATTGCAGCGGAGTGCGTCATGCCCGAGCAGCCCAAGGTTTCCACTAACGCCTCTTTAATGACGCCTTTTTTGACGTTTAAGGTTAGTTTACAGGCACCTTGTTGCGGGGCGCACCAACCCACACCGTGGGTGAGGCCGCTAATATCGCTAATTTGTTTGGCTTTGACCCATTTCCCTTCTTCGGGGATCGGGGCCGGTTCATGTTTGGCGCCTTTGCAGACGCAGCACATGGCTTGTACTTCAGGGGTGCATTTTTCACAACTCATGAAAGTAGGTCTCCTTAATAAAATAAATCTTTCTTATATTTTAGCAAAATTTAAGGGGCTACGTTTAACTGGAAAGAGTGGATACTCGTGTCTATATACGCAAAACTCCCCGAGGTTTCACTCGGGGAGTTACGGTAGCACCTGAAAGTTTTAGGCCCACAGACTCAGTTTTGTAACTTTGTCGCTACGGCGCACTTTGGGTTCGCCCACCAATTCTTGAATAAAGGCTTCGCACACATAAATTTTAGTACCTGGCAATAAATGACCACCGATAACCGTGTGGTCTTTATCCGCCAACGTTACATGTGCATGTACCATAGGCCGATTGTCTTGAATGCTTACGTTACCTGTTAGATTTAATAATTCTAATTCTTCGTCAAACAGGGACTTTTCAAATTTCTTTTTAGCTTGATCGTAATAACCGATCGTTGCATTGGAAACAGATCCCACCACTGATACAATTCCACATTTTACTTGATTGTCGTGGCAAAAATCGATCAATTCCTCCAACAAATCTTTTCCTTTAGGAAGTCGGAATAGATATCTTCTTCCGGTTAAATAAGGTTTTTCTTCTGCCATTTTTCTCTCCTTATCGGGCTTACTTCGCTGCCCGTTTTAAATCGTCCGCATACATGCGGATAGCCGCTAGTATAGATGCCCCATCCATACCAGCTTCTGCATATACTTTGGCGCTGGATGCGCTTCCCAAAAAGCGTCCGTTTTTATGTGGATACACCGTGTGTTCCCGCCCTTGCTGACTGTTAAGCCAGCAATCTAATGTGGGCAACGTAAAATCCGTTAACCCCATTGCACGCTGCATCAACGCCGGCGGCACTAGCTGATCTTGCTCTTCTTTCGGCAATAGCTCAAACAATTCGCGGCTAGCCACATAGATAAGGTTCACATCCGGTGCGTTGCCTGCTAAGATTTCCGGCAATACATTTTCAACCACAATGCGCCCAATCCCCGCCCCTTGCACAAATACTGTGCCAGCTTGTGCATCTTTAGCATGGTGTAAATAATACACTCCTTTCGCGGCTGCTAACGCAGCATCAATACCTAATTTGGCCCGGTCCATATAGGCGCCTGAAGCACGAATGACGAACGGCGCAAATACAGCAGGTTGTTTTGCCAGAGCACTGGCAACTAATGGCCAAATTTCATCTACTTCCAAAGGAGTAATCGTAATACAAGCTCCTTTAGGAAAGTTATCTTGCACTAATTGCAAACTTTGCGGATCTGCATGCGTCGGTCCATCCTCGCCCGTTGGTAAACTGGCATGTCCGTTAAAAAGGACGAGCGTATTAGGATGAAGCCCCACTTCGCGTGAGGTTTGAACGCCAATGGCGTGCAAACGCGCGGCCACATGTTCAAAAGCTAAGAAGGCACCGTACGAGGACGACACTGCAATATGCCGACCAAATGCGGAAATACCACTGCACACAGCCGCCATACCATCCTCACAAATTCCCCCCGCGCTCAAACGGCGGCTAGTAGGATTGGTAACTGTGTTGAAATTGCCCGAAGCAAAACCTTCCGCCACAGCACCCGCGCCAGTAGAACCATACAAATCTGCTGATCCTACCAGCAATGCGCCCTTTGTCTCTTTATTTAGATAAGAAAGCGTCTTGCCCAAAATACCGCGCGTGGTGTATTGTTTACCCACTTCAAATGTAAATTCTGCAGGTACTTGCGCCGGATTGCATGTATACGCTTTTTGTATATCACCCAATGTAGCGCGAACCGTGCGTTTGGATAGCCCTAACTGCTGCGCGGATGTTTTTAATTGAGTTACCACAAATTGACGAATTTGTGCGTCGCTTTCTAACACGCGGCGAATGACCAGCAAACTATCCCAGTAATATTTTTCAATATTCTCAGGGGTTTTATCCCCTTCAAAGCGCGGGAAAGTTTCGCTAAATGTTTGCTCAAATTCGCTAAGCGCCTTATAAAATTCTTCGGAGGCGAACTTGTGCCCGCTACCATGCGAAGCTTTACCTTCAATGCCGTATTTCCATCCTTTAACTGTGCGGTAAATAATGGCCGTAGGTTGATGATTCGGCAGTTGCGCGGCTAATTTTTGAGCGGCAAAAATCTGATTAAAATCGTGTCCGTTGGGAACGTAAATTACGTTGCAATCATGCATGTAAAATAGTTCGGTTGGTGTCCACTGTACATAATCGCCCGGCTGATTATCTTCGGCAGTAACACGCTCAGATTCAATAGATGCTTGATTCCAATCTACATGGAAAGTAATATTTTTAAGTTGCGCCGTAGCGGCCATGGCCAGGGCTTCGCTCACCCGGCCAGCAGTCAGGCCTCCTTCTCCTTCAATCACGTGTACACGCGGGCAATTTTCTCCATACGCATCTGCCGCAGCAAGCGCTAAACCTACTGCACTAGCTAAACCTACGCCGCTGGCGCCCGTGCTAGTACGCACAAAGGGCGTGCTCGGTTCAGGATGGCCGCCCAACGGTTTGCTGTGAAACTTTGTAAAAAGTGGAGTCCCCTGTTTGCTGTTGTGACGAAAGCCTAACAAATCTTCCAAACGAAGTTGTTGCGCCTCGCTAACTGGTAATAATTCCGGCGCACCAATGCGCACACATTCGTTACGTAATGCCCACATGGCGTACAATCCTAAAGCCTTGTGACCCGCTGCATAAGAAATAATATCCGCTGCATCATCCTGCGGGTGCGAAAAATCATAAAACATTGTCTTATATAATAGGTGGGATACTGCCCGCCCGCTAGAGATACTACCGCCGGGATGCCCGGAAGAAGGGACATAATTGTACAGGAGCGCCACTAGTGCACGATATACTACGTCCAGGCGTTCCAAAGCCGCAGCTTCATTTAACGCAATACGATATGC
>ONOD01000019.1 GCA_900319325.1 uncultured Elusimicrobium sp.
CACAAAAGGTTTGCCCCGGGAAAAGCGCGCTATGTTGCTGATACACTACATAGTTGTTTTCAAATCCCGGACGAGAAGCTTTTACATAAGCCGCATTTTCGGCATTCTGCATTTCCAGCACCACCTCACTAGTGCTGGGAACAGTCATGTCCAATTCTCCAGCGGTTGACGCATATCGGTTATGGATCAAATAATACGCTTCCTGTCCTTCCCATACCGATTTAGCAGGCAACGCCAAGGTATGATATTTTGCACGAATGATGGCCCGTTGGAACCAAGGCAGCGCAATTGCTGACAATATTCCAATGATAAGCACTACTACTAACATTTCGATTAGCGTAAACCCATGTTTCATTTTCATATTCCTCTACTATTTAAATCATAATCAACCGAATGCCCATAATAATAAGCACAATTCCGGCTACTAATTCCAATTTTTTACTCAACAAGTTTTTGCTTTGTTCTCCGCCCAAGTGAGAACCCAGCAAACTAAGAACAAATGTAATAATCAAGAGCAAAATTACTTCAGGGAAGAAGGAAGTGTCCATCGTTTCAAACGCATACCCAACAAGCAAGCTATTTAAACCGATAACCGCAGAAACCTTGGCCAATTTCCAATTGTCGCCGGCATCCACATCGCCAAAGCTAGGCGATTTTTCTATAGATTCCAACATCAGCTTAATTCCCAGCAATAAGAGAAATGCGAAGGCAACCCAGTTGTGGGCAAAATATACCCAATGACGGAAGAAAACAATGCTTAGGATATATCCCAAACCAAATAAAAGCACATTAAAAATTGTAAATACAATGGCCATTTTTACAGAGAAAATACTCTTATTCTCTTTTGTCATTCTATTAGCAGACATATTAGCACTGACCATATTATCCACACAGATACAGATAAAAATAATAATTACCGATATAATGCCCATAAGACACCTCGCACTTAAGATACCGTCATTCTACCAAATGCCAACCCCTTCTAGCAATACCTTCACTCCTAAAAGCACCAGCACGCTCCCGCCGACTATTTCCATATTCCGGCCGAATTTTTCCCCCAGATACCGTCCCAAATAAAATCCGCATAAACTGGTCGCAAAGACACAAGCCGCTAATATCAGAACAGTTTGCCAAAAGCAGGCCTCCGTGAAGGCAAGCCCCGCCCCTACCAACAAAGCATCCAGACTAGTGGCTAATGCCAGTAAAATTTGCGTATGTAGCGAATTAAAAATTGTAGATTGCGTTTGCTCGATAGCGAAAAAAGCGTTTTTAATCATGCGGCCGCCGATAAATACCAAAATTGCACATGCAATCCACGGGGCAATCGTTTTCCCTGCATGCAACAATACGCCCCCCTCAAATCCAACGGAAAACATCACGATGTGCGCCAAAGCAAAAAGCACGCTCACCCGAAAGATAACCCGAGCACATCCCTGTAGGCATTGCGAACATCCCGCTGACGTGGTGACCGCCAAATTATCCATAGAGAGCCCCAACGCTACCAAAAAAGAAGATAACATATTCATAGTAAAATTATGATACCATTTTCATAATGGGGGGAAAAAGATGCAATCCTTAAAATACTTATACAAAATTGGCATGGGGCCCTCCAGTAGCCACACAATGGGCCCGCGTAAAGCTGCCGAACAATTTGCGGCCGCCTACCCGCAAGCCGCTTCTTTCAAAGTGACCTTATATGGTTCGTTGGCCGCTACCGGCAAAGGCCATTTAACCGATTTTGCCATCAAGGAAGGGTTTGAACCACGCCCGGTAACTATCACTTGGGAACCCACTGTCTTTCTACCGGAGCACCCCAACGCTTTACGCTTGCAAGCGCTAGACAAAGCCGAACACGAAATTGCGCAAGAGACCGTATATAGCATAGGCGGTGGCGAAATCCGTGACAACCAACATCATACACAACCCCCTATAGAAGTATATCCGCATCACTCCATGGCGGAAATTTTGGATTACACGGCCCAGCACCGTATGTTACTGTGGGAGTACGTGGAAGAATGTGAAGGGCCACAAATTTGGGAATATCTTGCCACCGTCTGGAAAACCATGCAAGATACGATGCAACGCGGCTTAGAAAAACGCGGAGTGCTGCCTGGCTCATTAAATTTAGAACGTAAAGCACGACGGTATTTACACAATGCGGAACATTCCCCCCAGTATTTGCGCCGCATGAACAATCTATTTGCCTATGCACTTGCTTGTGCGGAAGAAAACGCGTCCGGCGGGCAAGTAGTCACAGCCCCCACTTGCGGATCAAGCGGCGTGGTCCCCGCGGTATGTCGACAAATCAAAGAGATTTATGAATTTGAAGACATTACGATCATTCACGCATTGGGAACAGCCGGTCTGTTTGGCAACTTAGCCAAAACAAATGCTTCCATTTCCGGCGCCGAAGTAGGATGTCAGGGGGAAATTGGCGTGGCATGCGCCATGGCATCCGCCGCCGCGTGCCAGTTAGAAGGAGGCGACAACCGCCGCATTGCCTACGCCGCCGAAATGGGCCTGGAACATCATTTAGGGCTTACGTGCGACCCAGTGGATGGGCTTGTGCAAATCCCCTGCATTGAGCGCAATGCATTGGCCGCTTCGCGCGCGTTGGATTGCGCGACCTATGCCCTCATTTCTGATGGGGAGCACCGCATTTCTTATGACCACGTCTTGGCAACTATGATGCAAACCGGACTTGATATGAAAAAAGAATACCGCGAAACCGCTAAAGGCGGCCTTGCGCGTTTCTTTAAGAAAAAACTATTTCGCTTTAAGCGTAGACCGCGTTTGCGCAAAAAAACAGAAAGGAGCAAATGAACATGAAAAAATCATTCTCGTTCGCCCAATGTGCCGCTGTTATTCTACTTTGTACAGGCTTGGTTTCCACGGGCATCGTATGGTATGTACAACAATTAAATACCAAACTCAAAACCGAAACTCTTCTCATTTTAAAAGAGTTCGCCGCGCAAGACGCACGCAGCGTAGAAATGCAGGTGAGCAAAGATTTAGATTTGCTCTCTGCAATTGCAACTTCGCTAGGGATGTATCCTAACCTTACCAAGCAAGAATTAATTACTTTTTTGCAAACACAACGCAATCAAAATCACTATAAAAATTTAGAGTTTGCCCAACCGGATGGCACCACCACTTTAGATGATGGCTCTTTTTTAGAGCTATCTAAAACACAGCATTTTCAAAAAGCGATGACGGGGCTGGCAAATATTTCCGATCGCGGACAAGACATGTTGGACCGGTCTAATATTTTAGTAGAAGCGGCCCCCGTAAAACATGAGGGCGAAACTATAGGCGTACTGATGGGCACGCGCGACACGGCCGATTTTGCCAAGCTCTTAGATATGCAATCCTTCGGCGGAATGGGATATTCGTTATTGGTACGCGCCAACGGCGACAAAGTAGTGGAATCTTTCCACAAAAACGCCATTAGCGGCTTGTATAACATTTTTGATATGCCCGACGATCCTGACCACGCCCTTAGGCACCAGGTACTATCGGATTTTACTGCCCGCAAAAGCGGCGTCATTACGTATCATTCAGCCAAGCGCGGTACGCTGTACATAAGTTACCTGCCCCTTTCTATTAATGATTGGTACCTTATCTGCGTAGTGCCTGAAGAACATATCACCAAAGTAACCAATAATTTTGTTACACTGCTACCGATGATATGTTTGCTTATTGCACTAGCTGCATTCATCCTAGGGATTTACCTATGCCAAGCGTGGCCCTTGCTACGCAAAAAATTATCCACTCCAGATGGAGTGTAAGTTGCGCCCCGAATACTAATTTGCTAGAATAGAAATAGTGATTTATGGTGGATGTAGCTCAGCTGGTTAGAGCGCCGGTCTGTGGAACCGGAGGTCGCGGGTTCAAATCTCGTCATCCACCCCATATGATTTTCTCCAACGTCTCAACACGTTGGAGATTTTTTAAATAAAAAACTCCCCCTGCCTAAGCAGAGGGAGTTTTGTTTTTAATCAATTTATTTTTGACCGGTTCTGTCTTTGCGGTCTTCGTAGTGCGTATGCAAGAGTTCGTGGGCTTTGTGGTCCCCAATCTTTTTAAAGATGCGGCCATAGAGCGCCATTACGTCTTTGTTATCTTGCGATTTGTAAGGCAATACGGCATCTTCGTCATACAAACCTTGCGCACGTTGTTTGCGGATCGCCCAACCTTCATACTGAGGTTGACCAGCACCCGCCACACAACCACCGGGGCAGGACATGACTTCAATGAAGTCATAGTGTGCTTTACCGGCTTTCACATCGTCCAAGAGTTTGCGCGCATTTTTCAGCCCGCTGGTAACGGCGACGCGCACGGTATGCCCGGCAACATTTACCGTAGCTTCTTTGAATTCTTTGCTTTCGCGCAAGACGTTGAATGTGAGTTTGCCCGCTTTGGGATCTAGTTCGGCAGCTGCATAACGAAGCGCGGCTTCCATCACGCCACCGGATGCACCGAAGATAACACCGGCACCCGTTTTAGTACCAAACGGAGTGTCGTATTCTTCGTCAGGCAAGCTGGCAAAATCAATGCCCGCGGCTTTGATCATATTTGCCAAAGAAACCGTGGTTACTACGTGATCCGTATCCGGGTTTTTATCCACGTAGAATTTGTCCAACTTAGCTTCCATTTTCTTTGCGGAGCACGGCATAATGGCAACCACTACCAAATCTTCGCGTTTACCGCCTTTTTGTTCAAAATCTGCTTTGAGCACCGGCCCCATCATTTGCATCGGGGAACGCGCGCTGGAGAGATTGGGAATAAATTCCGGGGTGAATTTTTCTACGTAATTTACCCAAGCCGGGCAGCAGCTGGTTAGTTGCGGCAAACGGTCTTTTTTGGTAAAACGTTCAATAAATTCCGTGGCTTCTTCCACAATCGTTAAGTCCGCAGCGAAGGAAGTATCATATACATAATCAAACCCTAACATGCGTAGCGCGGCGGCAATTTTGCCATCCACAGATACGCCGGGTTTAATGCCAAATACTTCGCCTAAACCTACACGCACCGCCGGAGCAATATGCACCGCTACTTTTTTATCCGGGTTGTTGATGGCTTTGTAAACTTCTTCCACTTCGCTGGGGTTGGGCATTAAAGCACCCGTCGGGCAGACGCGCGCACATTGACCGCAGGAAACACATTCTTTGTTCTCGCACATATCTTTGGCAAATGCCGTAGAGATACGGGCACGATAGCCGCGATACGAAAAATCAATTGCGCCGATTCCTTGCACTTCGTTACAGGTGCGCACACAGTTGCCACACAAAATACATTTGCTTTGGTCACGTACTAAGGCCGGAGCCGTAGCATCTTTTTCATTTTCATGTTTTTTGATTTTGTAGCGGATTTCCGTGATACCCAAATCTTTGGCAAATTTTTGGAGTTTGCAGTTACCCGATTTACCGCACAACGTGCAGTTGTGGTTACCGGAGGCCAGCAAAAGTTCCAAATTAATTTTACGCAAATGGCGGATTTCGTCACTATGCACGCGCACTTTCATTCCGTCTTTGGGGGCCAAGGTACAAGAAGTTACAATTCCCATTCCTTCTACATCCACCAAACACAAACGGCAAGCCCCGTAAATTTCCAGTTCCGGTTGATAACAAAACGTAGGGATATTGAATTTGGCTTTGCGTACAAGTTCCAATACATTACGTTCGCCTTCTATCGGTACTTTCTTTCCTTCAATGTAAATAAATCCTTGATTTTCCATAAACTAGCTCCTATGCACGCACACTGACCGCGCCAAATTTACAGGTATTTTTGCAGTTCCCGCATTTGACGCATTTGTTCGGATCAATTTGATGCGGTTTACCCACCGCACCCGTGATGGCTTGCACAGGGCAAGCGCGTTTGCACATACCGCAGCCTTTGCATTTAGCCGCGTCAATTTCATAGCGGGCTAACGCTTTGCAGACACCGGCCGGGCAGCGTTTTTCTACAACGTGTGCCAAGTATTCATCTCTAAAATGTTGCAAGGTGGAAAGCACCGGGTTCGGCGCCGTTTTACCTAACGCACAAAGAGATGTTTTTTGCACGGCTTTGGCCAATTCTTCCAACTTAGTAAGAGTTTCCATAGTACCGCGGCCTTCCACAATATCGGTAAGCATTTTGAGCATTTGGTCGGTTCCTTCACGGCAAGGAACACATTTCCCGCACGATTCACGTTGCGTAAATTCCAGGAAGAAGCGCGCTACGTTCACCATACAGGTTTTGTCGTTCATGATAACCAGCCCGCCGGAACCTACCATGGCGCCCGCAGCTTTTAGAGAATCATAATCTAAGTGGACGTTAAGATGTTCTTTGGTCAAGCATCCGCCCGAAGGCCCACCGATTTGCGCCGCCTTGAAAGCGTCCTGTTTTACTTGTCCGTTTTCATCGGTAGTACCACCGGCGATATCGTTAATCACATGGCTAAGTGTGGTTCCCATCGGCACTTCTACAAGCCCGGTGTTAGCCACGTGCCCGGTTACCGCAAACGTCTTGGTACCAGTGCTGGTGGGCGTACCGATTTTTTTGAAGTTTTCGGCACCCATTTCAAACACTTTGGCAACCAGCGCCAAGGTTTCTACATTGTTGATTACGGTCGGTTTACCAAATAAACCTTTATGCGCGGGGAAAGGCGGTTTTACACGCGGCATACCGCGTTTACCTTCTACCGAGGCGATAAGTGCGGTTTCTTCTCCGCACACAAACGCACCGGCGCCTTCCATCACGTTAATTTTAAAATTCTTTCCGCTGCCGAAAATATTTTTGCCTAAGATACCGCGTTCTTCGGCCTGCGCAATGGCTTTGCGAATACGCTCAATGGCCAACGGATATTCCATACGGACATACACATATCCTTCATCCGCACCGATAGCATAAGCCGCAATCATCATCCCTTCCAAAACAGCATTGGGATTACCCTCCATGACGGAACGGTCCATAAATGCACCCGGATCACCTTCGTCCGCGTTGCAAATTACATATTTCTTTTCCCCTTTTTCAATGCGGGTAAATTCCCATTTTTTGCCGGTGGGGAAACCTGCCCCGCCGCGGCCACGCAAACCGGAATCTAACATTTCTTTGCAAACTTGTTCCGGAGTCATTGTGGTATAGAGGCGTTTAGCTTGGGCATATCCGCCATGTGCAATATATTCATTAATATCTTCGGGGTTGATGCGGCCGCAATCATGCAACAAGATGCGCTCCTGCTTTGCATAGAACGGAACTTCCGCCACGGTTTTGGCTTTTTCATTGTTGACCGGGTTGTGATAGAGTAAGCGGTCAATCACTTCACCTTTGACCATGGTTTTTTCCACAATTTCGGCTACATCTTCGGGTTTAACTTTAGTATAGAAGATGTCCCCTACGCTCACTAACGGCCCTTGCGCACAGAAACCGCGGCAACCGCTCAAACTTAAATAGTTTTCGCGGCAGCCTTTGCTGATTTCTACACAGAAAGGCAAATTGTGTTTCTTCATTTCGGTTTGGAAAGCCTCGTACACTTTCAGAGAACCGCCGGCAATACAGCCGGTTCCGCCGCAAATTACTACGCGGTTGGTAATATTTTTATAGGCCTCGTTATATTCTTTGGCAATTTGTTCAATTTCTTTATTTGGCATTTGCAGCCTCCTGCGCGACTACTTCATCAATAATTTGAGACACTTTGGCAGGTGTAATTTGCCCGTGAACGGTTTCATCCATTACCATAACCGGCGCCAACCCGCAAGCCCCCAAGCAAGACACACATTCCAAGGTAAACATTCCATCAGCAGAAGTATCTTGGCCTTCTTTGAGTTTCAATTTTTCACGCACGATGTTAATCGCGGCGGCAGAGCCTTTTACGTGGCAGGCTGTACCATTGCAAACTTTAATGATGTGTTTGCCTTTAGGTGTAGTAGAAAAATGCGCAAAAAATGTCGCCACGCCAAATACGCGGGCGGGCGAAATTTTTAGCTCATTAGCGATAAAACGCATGATGTCTTCGGGTAAGAAGCCATAGGCATCTTGCACTTTTTGCAAGATGGGGATAAGTTTAGCACTGTCGTTGCCGTAATCTTTTAAGATCTTGGCGGCAGGGGCGAAGCGGTCTGACATAAGTTCTCCTATAATAAGATGTGACAAAAAAACGGCTAACTAATCTTGTGAAAAGTACTAAGCCGAGTACTCTATATTTATTATACCAAAATACGAGTAAAAAATGACAAGCAAAGCGCGCTAAAATGCTATGATATAAGTAATGACGATTTTGATTATTCTCCTAATGTTAGCGTTGAATGCCGTATTAGCCGCCTATGAAATGGCCTTGGCGTCCATTTCGCGCACCAAAATTTCCGTATTATTTCAAGAAAATCAGTCCGGCGCGCAAGCTGCACTATTTATGAAAGACCACTTAGAAGGTAGCCTGGCCGTAGTGCAAATTGGCATTACGCTAGTCGGTGCCATTGCGGCGGCCATGGGGGGTGCCGGGGCCGAAGAAGCCCTTAAACCCTATCTGGCGACGTTAGGGATTACCGGTCCCTTTGCGCACATCGTCTCCATTGCCTGTGTGGTACTTCCCCTTAGTTTTGTGACCATCGTATTCTCGGAACTTGTACCTAAAACCTATGCCATTAAGAATAAAGAATGGGTAGTGCTGAGATTTTCCCCGGTTATGCGCGTCGTATACGCTTTTTTAAAACCGGTTGTAGAAGTGATGGAAAAAATTGTTCGTTTTTGCACACAAAAAGCCCCCGCCAAAACCCAAGATCCCAAAACTGCCAAGAAAGCCGCGCTAACTGATTTACGCACGGCGGCCTCTATTGCGTCTTCCTCGCGCTTGTTTACGCAAGCCGAAGAAAAAATGGTGCTGGCCAGCGCACAATTTTGTATGCGCACGATTGCCGAAATCCAGGTACCGCTTAGCCAAGTGTATTTTTTGAATGCGCAGGATTCTATTGCTGATACGTTTTTAAAAGCACATCTGGATATGCACACACGCTTCCCTGTGCTGGAAAATCCGCAAGACCCGCAAAGTATTATCGGGTACTTAAACTTTAAAGATATTTTCTCGTCAACTAAAACAGCCGGCAGCGCGCATACTTCCACACGCTCAATTGTGCGTCCCATTTTTAAGTTGGCGGACGATACCCTTATTTCCACTGCGTTACAAAAATTGATGGCAAACAAACAACATATCTGTTTAGTAACCGATGAAGAAAAAATAACAGGAATTTTGACCTTGGAAGATATTTTTGAAGAACTGGTGGGAGAGATTGAAGATGAATATGATTTTTCATTGGCTTACATCCGCCCGTTTGGCGAGTCTTTCCTGGTCAGCGCTACTGCCAAAATGCAAGAAGTGTTTTCCACTTTAAATCTGCCTATCCCCGCGGACGTTTCCCCCGCGCAAACGGTTAGCCAATGGGTCAATACGCAACTTGCGCGTACCCCCCTTAAAAATGAGAAAATCAATGCCGCCGGGCTTATATTAGAAACCCGCAAATTCCGCCGGCACAAACTGGTAGAAGCATTAGTTACTAAGGCTGAAAAATAATTATAAGATTTCCAAAGGTGCAAATTTGAGCATAAACGTACGGCGTGTACCATTGGCAAACGCCACGGTAATTTTGGCACTTTCACCAGAACCCGCGATCTGCACAATTTTCCCCTCGCCAAAGACACCGTGTTTTACACGTCCGCCGATGGCTACACCATCCTCGTTTTTGGGGCCGGGCTGCGCGGGCACTTGCGGTTTGGGGGACGCTACAAACCCGGGCACGCGGCGTGGATCGGCCAGGCTGGATTTAGGAAATTTAGGCTTAGCATACAAACTGCTCACGGGCGGAATTTCATCATATTCAGGAAAATCGCTATCATCAGCACGTTCAATTTCGTAGCCATCTTCATCATAGCGTTTTTGAAATCGGCTTCTTTTGGCGTAAAATCCATCATTAAACTGACGCTTGCGCGCGGAAAAACGCTCGTAATTGCCGCCACTATACGAAGAATGTCCACCCCACGCAAATTGCGGGCGGGCAGCTTGCAGTTCTTCTTCGCTCACTAGGCCGCTCTCAAACAAAAAGCGCGAAGGCGCATTTTCTTGAATTTGCCCAAATTTTCGGCGGCGCTGTGCGTAAGTTAAAAAGAGTTTTTCTTTGGCACGCGTCATAGCCACGTAGCACAAGCGGCGTTCTTCTTCCGTGTCATCTTCGTTATCGCACCCGATGGGAAACAAGTTTTCCTCTAACCCGGTCACAAATACGGTTTGAAATTCAAGTCCTTTGGCCAGGTGCACGGTCATTAGGGTAACCGCACCGCCCTCGCCGGCTTGCGTTTCATCCTCGCCGGATAAAAGCGAAACTTCCTGCAAAAAGTCCGCCACGCTGGGCTCTTTTTCGCCGCGTGCACAACGTTCTTCGTACTCTTTTACGGCGTTGATAAGCGCGTCCAAGTTTTGCAGGCGCCCTTCGGCTTCGGGGTCTTTTTCCATATCCTCTTTGACGCTTTGCAAATACCCCGACTCCAGCAAAATCTTGTTAAAAATATCAGCGGGAGCGGTTAAGAGCATATCGCCGCGCCAATTCTCAAACAGTTGTGCCAGTTTGACGGCCGCCTTCATAGCGGCGCTGCCCAACCCGGGCACATACGCTGCCTTTTTAAGCGCATCATATAAGGAAAGATGATTCTCTTCCGCATACGCCATAAGTCTATCCTGTGCCACTTTGCCAAGCCCGCGCGTGGGTGTATTGATGACGCGCAAAAGACTTACGTTATCGGCGGGATTAACCAAAAGGCGCGCGTAGCACATCATATCCTTAATTTCCTTACGGTCATAAAAGCGCACCGTACCGATTAAGCGATACGGAATTTGATATTTTCTAAAATAATCTTCAAAACTGCGGCTTTGCGCGTTAGTGCGGTAAAAGACTGCAATATCTTTGAGGCTCGCGCCGTCGTTTTCCACCAGTTTTTGAATTTGTACGCTTACCCAGCGCGCTTCTTCTCCTTCGGTATTACAGGCGTGCACCGTGATGGGTTCGCCCGCTCCTTTATCGGTAAATAAGTTTTTGTCTTTGCGTTTTTTGTTTTTGGTGATAAGGCGGTTGGATGCATCCAAAATCGCTTTGGTGGAGCGGTAGTTTTGCTCCAACGTAATGATTTTAGCGTCTTTGAAATCTTTTTCAAAGTCCAAAATATTGCGGATGTTCGCACCGCGCCAGGAATAAATACTTTGGTCCGGGTCGCCCACTACGCACAGTTTGCGCGTCTTGGCGGTGAGGTATTTGGTAATCATATACTGCGTGCGGTTCGTGTCCTGATATTCGTCCACGAGCACATATTGGAAAAAGTCTTGGTAATATTCGCGCACGTCGGCATGATCGCGCAAAAGAATCACGGTTTTGACCAAGAGATCGCCAAAGTCCAACGCGCCCGCTTCTTTGAGTTTTTGCTCGTAACGGCGATAAATTTCGGCTGCGCGGATTTTGCCGTCTAGGCCGGACGCGGTGGCCTGTTGCATAAGCCCGTCGGGTGTGACCATATCGTCTTTCGCGCGCGAGATAATCCCCACAATCTGGTTTACTTCTTTTTTGGGCTCTTTGACGCCCATTTGTTCTAGTAAAAGCGTAACGACTTTTTTCTGGTCGCTATCGTCATAAATCGCAAAATCTTTGGTGATGCCGAGCTTTTCGGCATTTTGCCGTAACACGCGCACGCCAAACGAGTGGAACGTGTGAATCCACACGCGCCGCCCCGCACCGGGGACTAACTGTTCCACGCGCTCGCGCATTTCGCCGGCGGCTTTATTGGTAAACGTAACCGCTAAAATGCGCGCCGGGTGATAGCCGTCCGCAATTAATTTAGCGATTTTGGTGGTTAAAGTTTTGGTTTTGCCCGTGCCCGCCCCGGCCACAATGAGGCACGGGCCACCGTCGTACAGGGCGGCTTCTTTTTGTTGCGGGTTTAACGAATTTAAAGCTTCTTCTACGGTCATTTTAATCTCAGTTGCACAAACGTCTCAATGTGTTCGCTATGTGGGAAAAAATCAAACGCTTCCACGTGCAAAATATCATAGTGTTGCGTAAGTGTTTTTAGGTCGGTGGCTAGCGTTACGGGATTGCAGGAAATGTAAAGCACATTTGTGACACCCGATTCGGCCACGGCCTTGCACGCACGCGGGTGCATCCCGCCGCGGGGCGGGTCCAAAATGATGAGCGCGTCTTTCTTTTCTATCGGTTGCTGGCGCACAAAATCTTCCACGCGCGAGCAGAAAAACTGCACGTTTGCCACGCCGTTTAGCTTGGCGTTTTCAATGCCGTTGTAAATAGCGGGGGCGACGGACTCCACGCAAATACTTTTCTCGCACAAGTCCGCGCAAGAGAGTGAAAAACTGCCCGCGCCGCCGTACAAATCGTAAATCTTTTTAGGTGCGATTTTTTTGACAATCCCGCGCACGCGGCTGTACATCTTTTGCGCGGTCTTAGTGTTCGTCTGGAAAAACGATTGCGGCGAAAGCTTGAAAATAACTTCGCGCTCTTTTTGTCCGTTTTCGTCCGTCAAAAA
>ONOD01000035.1 GCA_900319325.1 uncultured Elusimicrobium sp.
GTTCTCTGGGCATCATTAAATAGGTTATGACCCCGCCTGGTGCGGGGTTTTTGATAGGAGGGATTATGGTACAGATTAAAGAAATTTTGCAAAAAGACCTCAAAAAATTTATTAATTTTCCGTTTGAACTTTATAAAAAAGATCCCTATTGGGTGGGGGAGCTGAAAGAAGAGACCCACAAACTTTTGCGTGAAGATAATCCCTTCTGGAAACACGGAGTACGTAAATTGTTTATGGCGTATAAGGACGGCAAACCCGCCGGGCGTATTTGTGCGCTTGTGAATCAGCGTCACAATGAATACCATCACGAAAATATCGGTTTTTTTGGTTTTTTTGATTGTATAAATGACGAAGAAGTTTCGGACGCTTTATTCAAGGCGGGGAAAGAATGGCTTCGCACGCAAGGTGTAACGGCTGTTCGCGGGCCGGCTAATCCATCCAGCAATCATCCCTATGGGCTATTAGTGGAGGGGTTTGATTCTATGCCGGCTATTATGATGCCCTACAACTATCCGTATTATGCACAGCTCATTGAAAAAGCCGGGTTTACCAAAGCAAAAGATTTACTTGCCTTTCACCGTACGGAAGATGATAAGTTTTCCGAGCGCTTTTTAAAAGTCTGTGAACGGTGTGAGCGCAAGGGGGGAATTACCCTACGCCGTCTGGACCTAAAAAATTTAGAAAAAGAAGCTGAAATTATCCGTGACATTTATAACAAAGCCTGGGCGGAAAACTGGGGTTTTGTGCCGCTTGATAAGCAGGAGATGGCGGACATTGTAAATGAGCTTAAGTCCATCGTGCGGGTAGAAGGCACGTGCATTTTAGAAGAGAACGGCGTACCGGCTGGGTTTTACATTTGTATCCCCAATATGAACCATGTGCTCAAAATTTTGCGGGGGTCTATTTATAATCCCTTTCGGCTTATTAAGGCGGTGTGTGCGTGGAAGAAAATCAAAGATGCGCGTCTTATTATGCTGGGCGTACTGCCCGAGTTTCGCAAACGCGGTATTGATTTGATTCTCATCAAACACATTGTTACTCACGGCGTGGCGGTCTGGTATGAGGCGGAGCTTTCCTGGGTGCTAGAAGACAACGCTGGCATGCTACGCGGTATTGAAGAATGCGGCTGTCATTTTTCCAAGCGCTACCGCGTTTATCAGAAAGAAATCTAAGTTATTTGCTATCGGTAACCCGTTTCCAGGCGGCTAAAAAATCGTCTGGAACAGGGGCTTCAAACTGGAGTTTTTTGCCCGTTAATGGATGATTAAATTCGATTTTTCGGGCGTGGAGCATTAGGCGCTCCGCCGTAGCCCCTTTGTAGAGCCAGTCGCCCAGCACGGGGTATCCCAGCCAATTAAGATGCACACGAAGTTGGTTGGTGCGACCAGTACGCGGATAAAGTTCAATGTAGGTAAATCCGTTTTTACGCTCCAGCACTTTGTAATCAGTAATGGCTTCGCGCCCAATTTCCGAGGCTTTAATTTTTCCACCCGCCACGCGGCCAATCGGCACGTCAATCGTTCCTTTATCATTGGGAACTTCCCCACAAGCAATCGAGTGGTACGTTTTGTGTACTTCGCGGTTAGCAAATAATGCTACCATTTCCGCTTGAAATTCCGGCGTTTTGGCGATGACCATCACGCCGCTGGTTTCCCGGTCTAAGCGGTGCACCAAACCGGCACGCGGAGTTTGCGGATCAAACCCTTTAGGCGGATTGGCCAGAATAATAGAGACAAGTGTTTCATCCGAAGAGAATACGGTTTCCGGGTGTTCTTCCCAAATGGGGCTTTGCGGATGAACAAGTAAACCGGCGGGTTTGATCACTACAAAAAAATCTTTTGCGTTATGGAGGAGTAGTTTTTTTAGCGGAGTTTGCGCATGTGCTTGCGGTAAAGTAATTTCTACCGTTTCACCCCGAGTGAGCGGCCAGGAGGGCTTGACGGTTTTCCCGTTGACGGTAATACGCCCTTCTTTAATCATTTTTTGTACGAGCGCACGGGATAAATCCGGCAGTTCGTCGGCCGCAAATACGTCCAAGCGGCGCGTATATCCGTCAAAAACTATTTTTTTTGTTTCAGCCATGTGTTGCCTCCCGCAGACATTTTACCCAAATCCATATTGCTATGCCCGCTATACATAAGCAAATTACTTGCGAGGGAGACATTCCCAGCAAAAAACCGCCTCTAAAATCCCCGCGTAAGAATTCAATACCAAAACGCATAACGGCGTAACAAAGCACATAAAGCACTAAAATTTTTCCTTCTTTATGTGGTTTTTGCGAGGCGTAGTGCAACAGTAAAAATAATAGGAAGTTAAGCCCGGCTTCATATAACTGCGTGGGATGCAGGGGGATATTCATCAGTTCCGGTGCCACAAGCGCATGCGGATCAGTAAAGCGGACCCCCCACGGCAATGTGGTCGGTTTTCCGTAGCAACAGCCGGCTAGAAAACAGCCAATGCGGCCCAGTGCATGGCCCAGTGGAACCCCTACGATTAAGAAATCGGAAGTTTTTAGGAGGGGAAGTTGCTTACGCCGCATATACCACAGGGCACCGCAAACCGCCACGATGAGCCCGCCCAAAAAGACGAATCCGTAGCGTATGTCGTGAATAATGGTGGTTAATTTTTCAGCGAAGGTGGTTCCCAGTTCGGGCCAGGAAACGATGATAAACAACAATTTTCCGCCGATAATGGCACCTAAAAATACAATGAACAATAAATTCCAAAATGTATCTTGCGTCAGGCCTTTGATGTGCGCGTTTTTAAGCCGTGGTACTAAATACCACGAAGCGCACACATAACCCAGGGCAGTCATAAGGCCGTAGCTGGCTAGTTCAAAATTACCGATGTGTAATAAAACAGGGTGCATTAATTTTTCTCCCAGCGAAGTGCATTTCGCATAAATGAATTTTTTAATTTTTCTTCCGCCACGGTAGAACTGCATCGTCCGCCGTAGCTATGCCCTGCAAATAGGCGAGTGTCATCCGGGAAAGAGGCAATCCTGCGTAAACTGGCCAGCATATCTCGCGGGTTAGAAGAGGGTAAATCCACCCGGCCGCATGCGCCGGGGAAAAGGGTATCTCCCGTAAACAAAGCATCTTCTATTTGAATACACACGCACCCGGCTGTATGACCGGGCGTAGCCCAAATTTTTATGTCAAATGGGCCAATCTTAAATTGTTGGTCTCCTTTGTATACATGTAAAAGGTCAGCAGGTAACCCGGCAAGGGCTATGTCGTTTTCTTCCAAGTAAGCCTTTAGTCCAAAATGGGTGAGCAAACTTTGGGAAAATTTAACGTGGTCAAAATGTCCGTGTGTAAACAATACGCCACATAAATTGAGTTGTTTGGTTTCAAGGGTATGAATGAGGAAGTTTACATCCCATGCAGGGTCAATCAGTAACGCATCTTTCCCTTGCGTGACCAGATACGTACAATTATCCATCGGGCCTAATTGAATAGATTCAATGTTAATCATGGGGGGTAAACCTAAACTCAATTTCGCCGGGTTTGACTAAATGGTAGCGTAGTCGTGCCAGTGTTTCCATATATTGGGGGTCTTTTTCCTCCAATAATTTCTTGGTATTTAATAGTTCTTGATATTGGGTATCTAGCTGTTCGCGTTTCTTGGTAAGGCGCCGTATTTCTAATTTGTTATGGATTAAATTTAAGAACCCGCCTCCCAGCCATAGAACCGCTACCAGGATGCCAAATGCCCCCCAAAGCAACAATTTTTGACGATGAGAAAGTTTATTCTTAGACATAGTATCTACCGAAAAATCTTGTTCTTGGCATAGGTGGCGTGCTTGCCTAATTCTGCTTCAATTTGAAGCAAGCGGTTGTACTTGGCAGTCCGTTCCGAGCGTGCCGGAGCGCCGGCTTTGATGGCGCCAGCATTTGTGGCAACGGCCAAATCAGCAATAAAAGTATCTTCCGTTTCTCCGGAGCGGTGCGATATAATACACATGTATCCGTTTTCCTTGGCCAGTTTCATCACGTCAATCGTTTCCGATACGGTGCCGATTTGGTTGACCTTAATCAAAATAGCATTTGCCGCGTGTTTTTCAATTCCCAGTTGCAAGCGCTTGGGGTTTGTGACGAATAAATCATCGCCCACTAAACGTATTTTTTTACCTAGTTTAGTAGTAATATGTTGCCAACCAATCCAGTCGTCTTCGTGTAACGGATCTTCTATAGAAACGATTGGATATTTTTTGCACCAATGGGCATACACGGAGCCCATTTCATCCGCGGATAATAGCTTGCCCTCAAAGCGATAGTTACCGTTTTTGTAAAATTCGCTGGCGGCACAATCTAACGCCAGAGAAATATGCGGATGCCCGGCTTGCTGGGCAGCTTGCAAAATTGTTTTCAGGACGTCTTCATGCTGAGTAATTTTAGGAGCAAAGCCGCCTTCGTCGCCCACCGCAATTACCATGCCTTTCTTTTTGAGCAGAGTACGCAGCGAATGATATGTTTCGCTCGCTTGCCGCAAAGCTTCTTTGAAAGAGGAGGGCGCTGTAGGTACAATCATAAATTCTTGTACATCCAGCCCCGAGTCCGCATGTTTCCCGCCATTAATGATGTTGAGCATTGGGGTAGGCAATAGATACCCGGTCGTAGGTAAATGAAATACGTGGCGGATATGTTCATATAAGGGGCGCCCGGTGCTATGGCTTCCGGCACGCAATACAGCCATAGATACAGCTAATGTAGCGTTGGCCCCTAAATTAGATTTGTTTTCTGTGCCATCTACGGCAATCATTTGCTCATCAATCAGGCGTGGGTCCTCTGCGCTTAGGCCTATCAGTTCGCGGTTAAGCCGTTCAATGTTGGCGATAGCTTGTAAGACGCCTTTTCCATGATAGCGTTCTTCTCCGTCGCGTAGTTCCAAAGCTTCATGAGAGCCGGTAGAGGCCCCGCTTGGGACGGCGGCTGTGCCAGTATTTCCGTCATCTAATAAAACATCGGCTGCCACAGTCGGATATCCGCGGGAATCTAAAATTTCGCGGGCAGTAATTCGTTTGATACGCGCCATGGGTACTCCTTCGCAAACTAGACAATACTGTCAATAATTTTTTTGCCTTCCTTAATTAATACTGCCGGGAGTTTTTCATCTTGAGCTTCCGCGTACAAGCGGATGAGCCGCTCCGTGCTGGAAGGGCGGATAGCCAACCAGCTACCACCTTTTAGGATGAACTTAAACCCGTCAGTGGAGTCAATACGCCACACGGAAGTTTTATTGATAGACAGCGGCGGTTTAATATCCAAGCGTTCCATGATGCGGTTAATTTCCGTTTCCGTCTTGGGCATACTAACTTTTTGGTCAAAGAGCTGCTTATATTTTTTGTAGAACTCTTTTTTAATTTGTTTGAAAGTTTTCTTTTCTGTAGCCAACATATCAATGACTAACAAACAAGATAAGATGCCGTCCTTATCCGGGATATGATTAGCCACTGCGATTCCGCCGGATTCTTCCATGCCCATCACGTACTGGCCGGAAATCATCAGCTCGGTAATATACTTAAATCCTACAGGAGTGTCGCGTAGCATGAGCCCATGAGCTTTGGCCACTTGGTCAATGAGGGTAGAAGTGATCACGCTGCGGCATACGCGTCCTTTTTGCTTTTTATTGCGTACGAGGTGATCTAACAGCATGGGAGCGATTTCATTGGCAGAGATCCAATTCCCGTCACTATCCACAATGCCGAATTTATCACAATCAGGATTGCAGGCAATCCCTAATGCTAGTTTTTTGCTGGTAACCAGTTTTTTCAGTTCGGTCAAACTGACAGGGCCTGCGTTGGGGGTGTTTCCGCCAAAAAGAACATCGTCATTTTCGTGGATTCCTTCCACGGTAACGCCATATTTTTCTAAGAAATCGCGCAAATAATTTTTGGCAGAGCCAAAGAGAGGATCTACCGCAACTTTGAGTTTTGCGTTTTTAAGCGCACGGGTATTAATTAGGCTTGCCACCCGGTTCAAATACGCTTTGCGAAAATCCTTACTGATGACAACCGCACTGTTGAGGTCCCCAAACTCAGTGGAAGACGCCTTCAAAATTTGGGCATTGGGGGCCGGAATGCGTTTTTCAATATCTTCCATGATTTCGTTGTTTGCAATTCCGCCATAGTAGGAAATCCACTTGAGCCCGTTTACGAAATATTCTCCTTCGCTCCCGGTAATTACAATAGCCCCAATTGCCCCTTCATTTAATACGCACCACTCCGCAACGGGGGTGGGTAGTGGTAACTCGGCTATTTTAACGGAAATCCCATTTTGCACGAGGGCGTTGGCCGCCACATAGGCCAACTGTTTGGATAAAAAGCGTGTATCAAACCCAACAATTACTAAAGGTTTTTTGAGCTTTTTGCCTTGGGCTTGGCAATGCTTTTTATAACCTTCTCCCTCAAAACCATAGAAGGGATGCTCCAAAATATGTTCGGAAATCCCGTACGCTAAACGTTGTACATTCTGGGCGGTTAGACCCCCAGCGATTACGGCGCGGAAACCGGCCGTGCTAAATTTAATATCTTCACTCATCGTGCGGATATTATACTAAAATTTCTGCTCAATTTGCGCCACAACTTTTTTACAATGAAAATGCGAGGACGTCCTCAGCAGGGGGTTGCAGCAAAATGTATAATATAATAAGGTATCTATATGAATTTTGAAACAGTAAAAGAATATATTAAGCAAGCAGGTTTGCCGAATTTTCGCATCAAACAAGTGCAAGAAGCTCTTTTCAAGAAGGGGATTTCTTCGTGGGATGAAGCATCCAATTTGCCGGCAGCCCTGCGCGAAAATCTAAAAAAAGATTGTCCTATTTTAAGTTTTACGGTGGCCAAGATAGTTGTTTCCAGACAAGACAAAGTGGCCAAGGCATTACTTGCCTTGCAAGACGGCTTGCAAATAGAGACAGTCCTTCTAAAACCGCAGGATACCTGGAGCGTGTGTGTTTCCAGCCAAGTGGGATGTGCGCTTCATTGTAGCTTTTGTTCCACAGGAAAAATGGGCTTCAAGCGCGATTTAACCCAAGAAGAAATTACTGATCAAGTGCTTTTTTGGTTCCAATATTTGCATAAAGAAAAATTAGGAGAACGTATTTCCAGCGTCGTATTTATGGGAATGGGTGAACCGTTGCTTAATTATCTGAATGTGGTAAAAGCCGCGCGCGAACTTTCCAGTGAAAATCATCTCAATATCGGGGCCCGGCATATTTCTATTTCTACATCGGGTATTGCGGATAAGCTGCATAAACTGGCGGTGGATTTGCCGCAAGCCAACCTAGCTATTTCTTTACACAATGCGGACAATAAAGAACGTTCTAAAATGATGCCCGTGAACCGTAAATTTGATTTAGAAGATATTCGCAAAGCGCTTGAAGAGTATATCGCTATGACGGGACGGCAAGTGTTTTTAGAATATTCCGTGTTGGAAAATATAAATAGTCGTCCGGAACATATCCGCAAGTTGGCAGACTGGATTTACAGCATCAAGGATAATTATTTGCTGCACGTGAATTTAATTGCATGTAATTTGGGCCGTGGCGAAAAAACGGACGATCGTATCGTCAAAGATTTTGCGGCGGGCCTTAAAGGAATGGGAATTGGCGTTACCATCCGTAAAAGCATGGGTAACGATATTTTAGCTGCTTGCGGGCAATTAGCCGCACAAAAAAGATAAAGGGAGGAAAAAATGAAGAAAGGACTTTTTGTTTCGTTGTTGTTGGCGTTGGCTGGATGCGCCAGTTTGAATACGAGCTCAGTAGATTGGATCCCAATAGGGCCGGAATTCTCTCCCACTAAACCACAAAATATTGAAATTGTTGCCAGTGCAAAAGAGATTACACGAGCCTACGGTAATATTGGATTATTGCGTATTAAAAATTTAAAACCGGATCGTGAAACACTTAAAATGGGTGTAGAAAAAGGGAAAAAAATAGCGGCTTCAAAGGGAGCAGATGCTATTTTGCTGGGGCAATATAATAGTGCCTCGGATGGATCTACGGATCCCCGAGTTACATTGATTATTTATACGATTAAGTACCTGGACACCATGAATGCAAAAGATTTGCAAGCACTGGATGATTTTGAAGTGATGGGTATTTTGAATGAACGAAGCGAAGATTAGTTTCCCTATTGCAGAGCCGTTTTCCGTGCAGAAAACGACCAAGCCTCATAAAAAAGCAATTGTACTTTTTTCGGGGGGGTTAGATTCCACAACCTGTTTGTATTGGGCTTTGGCACAAGGTTATCAGTGTGAAACACTAACTGTTACCTATGGCCAACGGCATGCGCGCGAAATAGAATCGGCTCAAAAAATTGCAGCTAAACTAGGGGTAAAAACACACTTTATTGATGTCCATTTACCGTGGTTGGCTACGAGCTCTTTGGTAGATGCCACTCAATCTTTGCCGGATCAACCCTTAGCTGAAATTGAAAAGCATGGAATTCCCTCCACGTATGTGCCGGGCCGCAATCTACTATTTTTATCAATGGCCGGTTCTTTGCTGGATTCAGTGGATGCCGACGCAATCATTGCCGGCCCCAACGCTGTTGATTTTTCGGGTTATCCCGATTGTACCCCCGATTTTTATAAAGCGGCCGCGCAGGCGCTTAACCGTGGCACTAAGAAAGGAGTGACGGAAGGAATTGAGGTGTTAGCCCCGCTGATGTATTTATCTAAGGCGGATATTGTCCGTTTGGCAGCTCAATTAAAAGTGCCGTTTGAACTCACCTGGAGCTGTTACGCCGGCGGAGATAAGCCCTGTGGTACCTGTGATTCGTGCAAGTTGCGTGCGCGTGGTTTTGCATTGGCCGGAGTTAAGGATACGTCATTAGATTAGGAGAACAGGATGAAAAAAATATTAATTTTTGTACTTTGCGTGGGGGTATTAAGCCCCGTGGCGCTTGCCAAAGATACGGTTGCCTTACAAGGGAACAAACAAGCCATTGCCTCTGCGGAGAAATCTGCGTTTCAAGCCCGGCGTAAACAGATTCGGCAACTGCTCAAAAAATATAAAAAAGCCTCCGAAAGTGAAAAACCCGCCATTAAGGCGCAGCTTGCTCAGGTGGTTGGCGAGCACGTAGACGCCCAACTTGTGTATATGAAAGAGCACATCGCTGCGGAACGGGCCAATCTGGATAATTGGGAAAAGAAAATTCAGGAAGATGAGAAAAATTTAGAGGCCGTCAAAGCCAAACGCGTAGAAGATTTGCTTTCCGGCGAGGCTCAGAAAAAACAAAAGGCAGCCAAAAAAGCCTGGAAAAAACAAATGAAGGCTGTAAAAAAATAAGGTTATGTCTAACGTATGTATTATGAAATTTGGCGGTAATACACTCGCCAATAAACAAAAACTTTTACTAGCAGCTCAGCTTATTAAATCCCGCTGGGATAAAGGGCTTGTACCTGTGGTGGTGGCTTCCGCCAACGGAAACTTGACCGATGTGCTTTTAGACCATGCTTTTAGTATTGCGCCCAACCCGGATAAGCGTGAACTTGATATGCTTATTACCACCGGTGAACGTGTGAGTGTGGCGCTTTTATCCATTGCTTTGCGAGCTTTGGGCGTTCCTTCGGTATCTTTGACTGGGTCACAATTGAAGCTAAACATGTGCCGATTGTGGCCGGTTTTCAAGGAATTGGCGAGGATAAAGAAATTACCACGCTTAAGCGCGGTGGATCGGATGTGTCGGCTGTTTTTTTGGCGTACAAATTGGGCGCGGACCACGTGGAGATGATTAAAGATGTGGATGGCGTCTACTCAGATGATCCGAACAAAAATCAAAAGGCCCAGCGCTATGAGGTATTAGATTTTGATGAGATGTATAAGTTGGCCTTGAATGGGGCCAGCGTACTCCATCCGGATGCAGTTTGCCTTGCTAAAGAGAAAGGGGTTGAGATCCGCATTGTGTACTATCAAACAGGTAAAACGGGGACGGTCATTAAATGAAATTGGAATTCAAATTTAGCTGGATAAATTTTATTGCCTTTGTATTGTTGGGCGGACTATTTTATTGGTTATGTCCCTTGCCAAGTTCAGCCTTGTGGCGCGGCGTTGTTTGCGCATTGGTTGGTCTTGTGCTTTTTGGTATGTGCTTTGTGGTGGTGAGCCATCGTTCTATCATTCGCTCCGCCCCGGCGCAAGCAACTATCAAACGGTCTAAACTCAAAGGAAAAAAATGAAATATTTCAATAGATTAACAAAAGTTATTATGCTATTACCCATCATTCCTGTGCGTAGTCGAACGGGGGGAGAACCCATTGGATGGGCTTCCGGAGCCGGAATGCAATCGGTCTTCTATGGCCTAGGGGTGTTGGGTCTTGTGGCCTACTTTTGGTTTCGTAAATGGTATCAGCATCATCCAATTTGGGGAAAAGTAATCATAGGAATAGTGATAGTTTGGGCACTCTGGTGGGTAATTTGTTGGATATGTTCTTTTAACAACGACCCGTACCTTCGCAAAGAACCCTATCGCAAGATTGACTTAGATGAAGAGAATATGAAGTTTAATCCCATGAATGAGCAAAATCCCATTCCAAAAGAGAAAGATGAAACGCACTCTTAAAAATATGGTAATATAATGCTATGGAAACGACATCTATCTTATTAATTGCTGGTTTTGTAATTTGTTTTATTTTGCTTTTCGTCTTTATTGCTAAGTATCACGGCGCGCTGGAGGACGAGGCGGATTTGGAAGAAGTGGCCGGCCTTAACCAAGTTACGGTGGGAGAAGGGCCTGTATTTCAGCCGCGTGCGGCCTTGTTACAGGGAACACAGGTTCCTGCCGCGTTGGAAATGGCAGATTTGAAGGAACAAGTAAAAACCTTATACTATCAGCTGGAAGAATTCAAAGCCACGACCCAAAAGCACGAATCGGATATGGCGAAGCAGTTGGCCCGTTTAGAAACCCGTATTGCCACCTTTGAGCAAGAATATGTAAACAAACTCCAGCCTACGCTATTGCGTGTGATTGATGAGTTGGAACATCTAAAAGGTGATGAACCGGTGCAAAATGCGGACGAAATTTCCAATTCGGAAGAAATGCCCCAGGCAAAAGCTCCTGTGCCGGAACTGCCGGAAGAAGAACTAAAATTCTAACTATAACTTGTTTTCAAAAGAATCCCTTCGGCTTTTAAGCTGGGGGGATTTTTTTGCGCACCGCAAAAAAGTATAGTTAAAATTATATGTTCATTTTTTCAGTATATTTTGAGTGATAAGGGCGGTTTGGTGGGCTCGCAAAAAGCAAAATTACAAGCCATTTTGTATTTGAAAGCATTAAAAACGACCTCGTTTTTGCTTTTTATTAAGAGACTTTGCACGTCAATTTATCGACGGCAGCTGCAAAATTGGCGTAAGTTTTGTGCAAAATCTAATAATACAAATTAAATTTTGTCAAGAAATTTTACATAAAATTTTTAGTCAAATTTGTAAATTTAATAAAATATATATATAGACACGTTGGGCAAAGGGCCCCGCGTTAGGAGACCGAATGACAAATAAAAACCTAGAGCCGATCGCTATTGTGGGTATCGGTGCTATCATGCCCGGAGCGTTAAACAAAGACGAATTCTGGAACAACATTCAAACTGGTAAATATTGTATTACTGAAGTTCCTGCCTCTTACTGGGATTGGCACCTTTATTACAGCCCTGATCACAAAGCTGAAGACAAACTTTATTCTAAAATTGGCGGTTTTATTCCGCAGACTTTCAAATTTAATCCATTAAAATACCGCATTCCGCCGCAAATAGCTAAACAAATGGATACGATCCAACACCTTGCTATTGAAACGGCCAACATGGCATTAGAAGATGCCGGGTATGACAAAAAAGAATTTGACCGCAACCGTACGGCTGTTATCATCGGCAACTCCATGGGCGGAATGAAAAACGATAAATCTAATTTACGGTTAAACCGTCCAGTCTATTACGAAATTTTGAAGAAAACTCCTACGTATCAGTCTTTGCCTCCGGCCACGGGCCAGCAGCTTATTAACGAAATGGAAGAAGGAGTTCGTGCTAATTTTATGCCTGTGACCGAAGATTCCATGCCGGGTGAGCTGGCTAACGTAATTGCAGGTCGTGTGGCCAATGTGTTTGATTTACACGGCACCAACTTCACGGTAGATGCGGCGTGCGCTACGTCTCTGGCGGCAGTAGATCAGGCCGTCAACGGGCTACGTATGGGAAATTTTGATATGGCGCTTGTTGGTGGGGTAGACCAAATGATGGCGCCTGCATCGTATATTAAATTCTGCAAAATCGGTGCTTTGTCTGAAACGGGCTCTTATCCTTTTGATGCACGTGCCAATGGTTTTGTCATGGCTGAAGGTGCGGGCATGGTCATCTTGAAACGTCTGTCAGATGCTGTCAAGGACGGGGATCGTGTTTATGCAGTTATCCGCGCCGTAGGGGCATCCTCCGACGGGAAAGGCAAAGGCATTACCGCGCCGAATCCCAAAGGACAAAAGATTGCCGTTGAAAAAACATTTGAACAAGTGGAATATACACCGGCGGAAATCGGCCTGGTAGAAGCCCATGGTACCGGTACGCGTGTAGGTGATGCTGTAGAGTTGGAAGCCTTAACGGAACTATTTGCTCCGTATGCCAAACCGGGTACGATTGGTTTAGGAAGTGTCAAAAGCCAAATCGGCCACGCCAAAGCGGCGGCCGGTATTGCGGCATTGATTAAAACCTCACTTGCGTTGTATCACAAAGTATTGCCGCCTTCTGTCAATTTTGAAACACCGAACCCGATTGTGGATTGGGCGAAATGTCCGTTCCGCGTTATTACCAAAGCAGAACCCTGGCAGGATGGAAAAGTCCGCCGCGCCAATGTGTCCGCTTTTGGGTTTGGGGGAACGAACTTCCATGTGGCTATGGAAGAAATGAATGACACACTATTGCGCAAACCGGAACCGGTAACAATGCAAGCGGCTGTTCCGACACAATCAGCCCCGGCGGCGGTTTCTGCTGCACAATCCGTTCCTGCTGCCGGGAACTACACGTTACATGTGCCGGGTGAAAAAATTCAAAGTGATGTACTCACGTTTTCCGCGGATACGAAGGAAGAATTAAACCAAGTTTTAAACAAAGCCGCTTTAGCGGTAGAGTTGGATCCGACGTATTTGCCGAGTATCTCTTACAAAAACCACATCACCAAACCGGCTAAATTTGCGGTTACAATGAACGTGGAATCCCCGGAAAAACTCAAAGAAAAAATTGCGTATTTCCAAAAAATTGCTGCTAAGCAAGACGTATGGTCCACGGAATCTTTGTACCTTCGCATGAAAGGCATTTATCCTTTTACGCCTTCCGAGATTAAACCGAAAGTATGCTTTATGTTCCCGGGGCAAGGTTCGCAGTACGTGGACATGATGAAAGACTTGGCTTCCAAATACAAAATCGTTCAAGATACTTTTGATGAAGCTGACCGGCTACTTACCGATATTATTGGGCAAACGCTCACAGAAACCTTGTGGAGCAAACCCGGCGAAACGAAAGAACAAATCGCTGAACGTGAAGCGGCCATCAAGAAAACAGAGATGACGCAGCCGGCTGTTTTAACAGCAGATATTGCGATGATGCGTTTGTTATCCTCATTTGGGATTAAACCCGATGTAGTCATGGGGCATAGTTTAGGAGAATATGCCGCCGCTGTAGCTGCGGGTATTTTTGATTTTGAAAATGGGCTCAAAGCTGTTTGCACGCGCGGAAAAGTGATGAGTGAAATTCGCGTGGAAGATAACGGGAAAATGGCTTCTATCGCTGCCCCTGTAGAAAAAGTGGAGCCGGAACTTGCCCGCGTGGCCGGGTATGTGGCGGTGGCTAATAAAAACTGTCCGACACAGACGGTTATTGCGGGGGCCAGTAAGTCCATTGATGAGGCAATTGATATGTTTACGGCTATGGGAATTCAAGCGGTACAAATCCCGGTGTCTCATGCATTTCATTCTGCCATTGTACGCCCGGCAATGCCGCAGTATCGTGCTTTCTTAGATACGCTTCAGTTCCATTCGCCCACGATGCCCATTACTACCAACGTAACGGCGGAATTTTATCCCTCTGATCCGGAAAAAATCAAAGACCTCATGGTCACGCAGATTTCTCACTCGGTAGAGTGGATTAAGCAGTTAAAAACTACGTATGATTCCGGCGTACGTTTATTTGTGGAATGCGGCCCTAAACGGGTGCTTTCTGCATTAGCCACCAATACGCTGTCTGACAAAAAAGACATCAAAGTAGTGGCTTCTAACCACCCCAAGAAAGGTGGCATTGTAGAATTTAATGATTTGTTTGCTAATTTTATTTCCTCGGGTATTCATATTGAGTGGACTGGTACTGACATGTACGGTAACAACAGTACGTTTAACCCGGCATTTGTAAACTGGGTTACTTCTAATGCCCCAGCGAGCATTCAAGCCCAAGGCAAACAAACCCCGGCCGCAAACGCGTGCCCTGTAACGGAGGATGAAGACGACTTTATGAAAAAATCTATTGTAATTAGCGGGATTGCCGCCGGCGGCCCTGGCAGCTGGGACAAAATTTTCCGCGAAGGTGTGTTGGACGAAATTCTTGCGGGCCGCAACATGATTGAACCCGTAAGTAGCGAAACTCAACAAAAACAAATTGATAAACATGTAGAGTTTGTGATTAAGTCTCCGGATGGAAATCACCGTTTTGAACGTTTGACTTCTGCTTCGCAAGCCATCAAATTATATGCGAAGGGGGGAGCGTTTGATTTAGAAAAAGAATTTGGCCTACCTGCTAAATGGGTGCGTTCAATGGATCGTTCGTTCCAGTTAGCCATTGCGGCGGGTATATTGGCACTTAAAGATGCCGGTATCCCGTTGGTGCTTTATTATAAGCCGACTTCTACAGGTGGGTATTTGCCGGATCGCTGGGGTTTGCCGGCTGACATGATTGATGAAACAGGTGTAATTTTTACGTCTGCTTTCCCGGTTGCCAACAGCATGATGGGAGACCTTACCAAACGGGTGGAAGGACTACTAAATAATAAAACAGCTAAAGAAGTGCGTGCGTTCTGTGATAAATTTATTGCACAAATTACAGATCCCGCTTTGAAAGCGGAAATGGAGGCCTGGTATCAACAAAACTTTAAAGATAAAGAAATTGAACCACAGGCCTTTACATCTGAATTTATTTTAAAGACCATTATTATTGCTCATTCGCACTTTTGCCAATGGATCCGTGCTCGCGGACCAGCTACGGCAATGAGCGCTGCCTGTGCCTCTACCGCGCAAGCAATTTCTGTTGCGCAGGATTGGATCCGCGTCGGTCGCTGTAAACGGGTGATTGTGATTAGCGCGGACGACATCACGAACGATAACGTAAGCGAATGGATTTTAACGGCTTTCTTAGCTTCGGGCGCTGCTACAACGCAAGGAGATGTAGCAAACGCCGCCTTGCCGTTTGACCGCCGTCGCAACGGAATGATTGTAGGTATGGGTGCAGTATCCTTAATTGTGGAAGAAGAAAGCGAAGTTGCTAAACGTGGCATGAAACCGCTTGCTAAACTGCTAGAAACGGAAATTTCAAATAGCGGTTTCCACGTAACGCGTTTGGATGTGGGCCACGTAGCACAGGTCATGAATCGTTTGGTTTCCAAGGCGGAGAAAGATTACGGTCTCAACCGTAGCGACATTGCCAAACAACTCGTTTTCATTTCCCACGAAACTTACACGCCGGCCCGCGGGGGGTCTGCCAGTGCCGAAGCGTACGCCTTAAAGTCTACTTTCGGTGCCGATGTAAGCAGTGTGATTGTCAGCAATACCAAAGGGTTTACCGGGCACTCCATGGGAGCTGGGCTGGAAGATGCCATCGCAGTGCGCTGTTTAAACACGGGTCTCGTCCCACCAATTGCCAATTTTAAGGAATCCGATCCGGAACTTGCCGGAATTACCCTTAGCAAAGGCGGACATTATGATTTCAAATACGCGTTGCGCTTAGCCGCCGGATTTGGCAGCCAAATAGGTATGACCTTATTGGAAAAAGCTTGGCAAGAAGGCGAACCTCGTATTTGTGACAACGCCGCACACGATGCTTGGCTTAAAACTATTTCCGGTCAACAAACCCCTGTTTTAGAAGTGGTTCAAAATACGCTTCGCATTAAGGACAACTACCAGCATGGTGTCAAACCGGCACTGGTTATGGAAGGCTCTCAAGCCTTTGTGGATAAAGTGAACACGGTTCACGCGGCTGCT
>ONOD01000042.1 GCA_900319325.1 uncultured Elusimicrobium sp.
TAGGCCCACGAAGTTTTGTAAAATAGGTGTTGAAGTTCCCTCGTAGTACAATTTGATTTTCGCGCAGGTGGCGGAATTGGTATACGCGTGCGTTTGAGGGGCGCATGCCGCAAGGCTTGAGGGTTCGAGTCCCTCTCTGCGCAAATTTTAAACCGAGCTTCTAAGCTCGGTTTTTATGTTTATAAATTATATAATTTATCTATGCACTATTCCGCGTTATCTGCTGCCTGGATTTGCTGGGCAATCGTCGGCATGTCGCCCATTATGGGCAAATATGCCGCGGGGTTGATTAGCCCAGCGTTCCTCGTATTCTTAGGCACGTTACTAGGGATCCTCTATTTTGCACCGTGGGTCACCAAGCACCACAAGTGGGGGGAACTGTTAGCGCGCAACACGTTAGGAAAATTTTTGTTTATCGGCACCTTTGGAACCGCTCTGCCGTTCACCGTATTTTTAATTGCTCTTCACTATACTACACCGGGAAATGCTGCCATTCTACAACAAAGCGAGCTCATCTATTCCCTTATTTTTGCTGCTATTTTCTTGCGTGAATTCCCTAGTCGCGGGCAACTGGGGGGAAGTGCTTTAATCCTCCTAGGTGTAGTAATTATTTTACTTAAAGAGCAATATACTCCACGGTGGACGGGAGATTTGCTCATTATCGGCAGTACCTGGATGTTACAAGCGGGTTCCACCGTGGCAAAAAAATTGCCAGCATCCTTAGATTACCGTGTAATCGGCATGGCACGCAACCTATTTGCGTTGCCGGCACTCATTGTTATTCTGAGTGTAATGTATTTTTGGAACCAAGCCTTTGTCTTTCGACCAACAGCCACCGCTTGGATGGTGCTAGGTTACACGGGATTGCTAAAATATGGGCTAGCAATGGTAGTGTGGTATAAAGCCATACGCTCCCTAGATTTAAGCAAAGTAACAGCAATTTACCTTTCTTACCCTGTTTTATCTCTTCTGTTATCGGCCTTATTGGGATTAGATACAATTACCTGGCCTCAAATAGCAGGCCTCATGATCACTTGTGCCGGTGCGTATTGGGTTAGCCTGACCGTCCAAAAAGAAGGGCATTAACCGTCTTAATAAAGTATAATATAGGTATGTTCAATATTTTACCTGTTTATGCTATTTGGCTAGCGTGGTTGGCTACGTCAATTAATGTAGTTATTTCTAAGTTGGCAGTACCTTATGCAACTTCTGCCCTATTTTTGTTTTTCACTTGCGCCTTTGCCGCCTTGTGTTTCCGCATTTATTTTGGAAAATCCGGAGAATGGAAAAATTTATTTCGTAAAGATGTGTGGCCAAAAGCACTCGGAATGGGAACTTTTGGTACAGCACTCCCGATGACCATGTTTATGATTGCCCTAAAATATACTACTCCCGTAAATGCGTCTATTGCAAACCAGGTGGAAATGATTTATTCACTCATATTAGCGGCTATTCTTCTCAAAGAACGCCCAACTGGCAAACAAATCGGGGGTTCAATTCTTATTTTGCTGGGGGTTATACTAATTATGCTAGAGGGGGGAACCTCCATTCAAGCCAAAGGCGATTTATTAGTAATTGGCTACGTGTGGATGTACCAAGTCAGCCACATCTTCGCCAAAAAATTACCAGCCGATTTAGCTCCACAAACTATCGCCGCAGCCCGCGCCTTTTATGCACTACCTGCTTTAGGCCTTTTGGTGCTTTGCTGGCCTCTATTAGATGGGCCTATTGTATTGGATGTACATGCCGCCCCGTTATGGATTATCCTTGTAGTAAGCGCCATTATCAACTATTTTTTGGGCAATTCTTATTGGTACACGGCCATTCGCAATATGGATTTAAGTAAAGCAACCGCCATCATCCTATCTTATCCCGTAGGGACGTATATACTTTCTGTCACCTTTGGGCAAGACAGAATTACATGGCCCAAAATTTTGGGCATGATATTAGCTGTAGGTGGCGCTTACATTGTGACGGGAATTGTAAAAAACAAAGGAGCAACAAAATGAAAAAACTCGTTTTATTCGATTTAGACGGAACACTTGTTACCACGGGTGGAGCAGGTTGCCAAGCTTTAATTAAAGGCACAGAGAAACTCTACGGCAAAAAACCGGCCTTTGAACACTCTCTCATTTCCGGGCGCACCGACCTAGATAATTTTACCATCGTTTATGGCCTTTTACACAAAGGCAAGAAACCGACAAAAACCGAATTAAAAAAGATGGAAAAAGCCTACGTGGATCAGTTACCGAGCGAAGTACACGCGCTCGTTCGTACCAAAAAATATAACCTCATTCCCGGGGTAGATAAGTTTTTAAAAGGCCTATCCAAAGAGAAAGACATTGTCTTGGCTTTAGGAACAGGAAACGTAGAAAAAGGAGCTTATATCAAATTGGAACCCAGCGGCCTGGGCAAGTATTTTACTTTTGGCGGATGGGGAACTGATGGGCATACGCGCGAAGATATGCTTAAAGCAGCTGTCAAACGTGCGGAAAAGAAATTTAAAACCAAATTTGCACCGGACCAAGTATACGTAATTGGCGATACGCACCGTGATATTTGTGCGGCCAAAAATTGCGGTTTTCATAATGCCGTAATTACCACCGGGTTAGGAGATCCCAAAAAGATTTTTCGTGCAGCAGCAGAACTAGAAGTAAAAGATTTTAAAGATAATATGTTGCAGGTATGGCTTGGACTCAAAGCCGATCCTAAAGGAGTAAAACGAGGACGTTATATTATGCCCGCCAGCGCCATTGAGCACGTTTTCTTCAGCCGTACGGGCATTGATGAAGATCGTCTTAAGATGCTTCGCATTAAGAAATACGAAGATTTAGGCTCCGGCACAATTATGTAAGAGAGAAAATTATGAATTGGAATCAAGGGGCTGAACATTTTTTAGATGCGCTTTCCTCGAGTAACCCAACTCCAGGCGGGGGAGCAGCCGCCGCTATGGCGGGTGCTATGGGCTGCGCCTTGTTACTGATGTCTATCGGAACTACGCTTAAACGTAAAAACACTTCTCAAGCTCTTCAAGAATCCCTTCAACCAGCCCAACAAAAAATAGTTGGGTTTGAAGCAGAATTAAAAAGACTTATGCAACAAGACGCGCAAGCTTATGAGGCATACCTTGCGGCCCGCCGTCTTCCCAAAGGAGATCTGACACGTGCGCAGGCTTTACAAGATGCCCTATGCTTTGCCGCTACCGTTCCAGCTGATATTGCCTCAACGGCACTATGCGCGTTGCAACTAGTTAACTTCCTTGAACCGCTGATTGCCTCTGTCATCTTATCCGATGTCTATTGTGCTAAACATCTACTGAAAACAGCTATTGCGTGTAGCTTGGAAAATATCCGTATCAATTTACCAGGAATTACGGACCCCACTCGTGTGGAACATTTGCAGCAACAAATCAACACTTTTGAGAGGGCAATACAATGAGTCAAGTTCCACATAAACGAAGCGGCATGTTAAGCACCATTTATAATATGCTACCTGGCATTGATAATGACTATGCCGCCAAACTCGTTTACACCTTGGAAGATAAAAAGACTCTGGAAGAATTGCAACAAGATATTGCCGATTTGGCTACGCAGTTAAGTTCAGATTCCCCCATGACGGATACCTTAATTGCGAAGATGATGCTAGATGAATGTACCCTCTCGGCGGCATTACGGCAACTACGTATTTATAATAATTCTACCTCTATCACGGAGCTATGCGCCGCCCTGGATGTTTCCGCGAAAGATACAAGCAAACTACTGGAAACATATGCTTCTTTTTCGTCACGTCATTATTTTGATGAAGCGTTTGAAAAAGCTATTGAACAAATAAAAGAAGACAACCTATCTGACGAAGCCAAAGCCAAGCACGCCATTGACTATTTATTACAACAATGCCAGGAAATTGCTCTACACGAGGAAGAAACGATAGCCTCCAATCGTACCGACATTTTAAAACTGGCCGACGAATATCACTTGTCTGTTAAATTAACCGCAGAATTAGAACTATTGTATTCTCAACCAGCCAGTATCTTATTTAAATCCGAATTTGAACGCTTGTTGACTCAATTACTTGCTTACAATGCCAACGCTACTTTATGTGCTTCATTAGTGGCCAGAACCATGCTAGGGCAAATAACCGCCAAAGATGCTCAAGATATTGCCTTAACTTCCAAGTTGCTAAACGATGAGCTTCTAGAAGATGATTTGCTAATTATTGCTTGTCGGTACCTTAAATCAAAAACTCCACAAGATATAGCCGCAGCCTACGATGCTGTACTAAAAAAATTGCCGCATGCAGAAAACCCAGAGGAAAATTTTGGATTGGCAGTACGTGTCTTGTTAGACGGAACCCCCGGAAGTTTTCAGCAAGCCACGCAAGAAGCAACGCTTAAGCGTGACTGTGAACTCCTACGCCGCACGTTAACTAAGCACACGCTCTATGACGGATTTGAATACGAATTGGCTCATCATTATGTGGGTAAAAAAACCTTTGAGCAACTAGACAATGATATGCATGAGTTACTTAAAACCTTGCCCTACTGCACGCAAGAAAGTGAAAACAAAGAATTGGCTTGCAAAATCTTGCTGGGGTCTATCAGTTTGGATGAGGCACAGGCGCAAGCCAGCTACATGCAAAATGTGAAGGCGCACGCTGTCACACAAGGGCTAACCCCTGGTTTAATGAAACATTATTTAGGTACCAAATCTGCTAAAGAATTAGTTAAATTTTTTAATAAGTCTTTGGAACCCTTTACATTTTGGAAATCTAACCAAGAAAAGCATCAATTTGCATTACGTACGCTGGTGGAAGAACTCAATGGAGTATATAACCGGCAAGTTACTGATTTTGTGTTAGAAATGTTGGAAAATGGCTCGTCCGTGGAGGTACTTACGGACATGCTTGGAACTATCCGTCAGGCGAAACGCTCGCCCAAGGAGCTAGCCGCATTGTTGGAACATTATCGTGTAGCACGAGCAGAAACAAAGTCTACACAAAAAAGTTTAAAATAACGTGATAATTTGCTATGATGTTACCATACCGTTATCTATCTTTATTACAGGGTGATAGTTATGAGATATTGGGTGTATATTAATGACAAAGTAGATGGACCATACGACGAGAACAAACTCGTTACATTAAATGGATTTTCGCAAAATACGTTAATCTGTTCGGAAGAGGTTGCCTCTAATGGGGGGCAAGAATGGGTCAAAGCTTCTTCTATTTTTGAATTTGATGAAGTTCCGGTACAAGAAGAAGTTGCGGCCCCGGCCCCACAACCCATTGCGACAACTGTCACCCCTACACCCACCACAAATGTGGTTGCAGAGAGCCTGTTATTAGAGAAATTAAACTCTCTTACGGAAGAGCTTTCTCACCTTCATAAAAAATTGGATTCCATGCAAACCAATTTGGATAAAGCAATTGCCCAAAATGAACATCTCTCTCAACAGATCGCCTCTCAAGCGTCCAACCAGACTTCCCCCATTATGATGCAGGACCATGAAACGCGGGAAAATACTATCACTTTACTTCCCAGCAAGCAGGAAATGCCCACAGAGAGAAAGGATGACTCTGTTGCTGAACAAAATGGGAATGTTTCTTTTCCCGATCAGGCAGAGCCCAAAGAGGAAGAACTAATTATTCGTTCTGCGCTGGATTCTATCTATGGAGAAAAACCGATTCCACAACAGCCCAAAGAGGACGAAACATTCCAAGATTTATTGCCTAAAAAGGAAACCGAAAAAGTAGGTAAAATTGAGGAAGAATTGACTTTTACTCCCGTAGAAGAAAGCACATCCTCCGATAACGAATCTATTGTTAAAGAAGCCCTTATCACAACCCCTTCGGCTGAAGAAATTTCACGTGATGAGCTTATTAATGAATTAACCGCTTCTCCCAAAGAAGATATTTTAGACCAAATCATTGAAGAACGCAAAGGGCAAGAACCCTTGTCTGCGGATGTAAAAAAAGGTGATAAAAGCTCCTTGGCAGGTGCTGCCGTGGCGGGCGCTGCGGCTGTCGCCGGTTTAGCAGGGATCGCTGCTGCATCTAAAAAAGACGAAGCCATTTCAACCCCCGATACGGCCTTTTCAATGGCAACGGACAAGAATAACCCAGAGCAACTGGAACCGGTTCTTCCGGCAGACCAAATGCCCGAAGATGTTGCCGTCAAGCACAATGAAGAAAAAGCTACTCCGCAACCTTCCCTAACATCGTTACCTACGATGGATGATCCACAACAAGCAGGCTTAGGGGAACAACCAGCTGAATTTGCCGATATTCATGAAGACACAATTCAAGAGTTAGTGCCTGGAGCCACATTAGAAAAAGAGCATAAAGAAGAAGTTGATAATGGCATTTATGAAAAGCCATACAACGAAGTTCCTGCTAACACTCAGCCCATCCAAGGAAATGATTCTAACATATTAACAGAAAAGGATCTAGAAGATGCATTTGGACCGCACGAAGAATCCCTTTCTCAAACAACTACGGAAACACCCGAAAATAAAAACCCTAATGATTTAACAGAAATTGAACTCAAAGAAGGTTCTACTTATTTAATTTCTGATTTCGTACCGCCCGCCCAAGTAGGGGATGATGCCGCGGCCCTGAATGCTGTAGGTTCTGCTTTTACCCAATCTATTAACAAGCAACAGGAAACCATTATCCAAGACATGTTGGCTGTCTCAAACAAAGCTGAAAAGACTCAAACATTGCCAACGGAAGGCTTGCCAGCAAATACTGAAGCCTCCAGAATTTCTTTGGAGAACACAATTCAAGCCAAGCGTGGTGCCGCGTTTGACATTAAAACAGCCCCGATGGTACCTGAACCGGCTGATTCGCCCAGATTAGATGTTAGTGACTTAGATGATGTAAATGCACAGCATGATATCAAAAAATCTTCAACTGGGGCGAAATTAGCCAAACTAGTGGCTGGCGCTTTGGCCGGGTTACTACTACTTATTGTAATCTATGCCGTGTTAGGAATTATGAACTTGTTACCGCCGTCTCTCAATCTGTTCTCTAACAAGCAAGCAACGCCTGCGTCTTCCATCACACAGGAAATCTTGCAAGATAGACCGGAACAAGATTACCAAGAAGATTCCTCTTATGAAGAAGAAGCGCTAGATGATCAAGTGTTAAGTAGCGTACAAAATTTTGCGTTACCTAACGACATGACATTGAAACAATTGGTACAGAGCAAACATCCCACCATCTCCGAAGAACTAATTTCTTGGGAAGTAGCCGATGCGATTGAACCAGATAATTATGCCATTACAATAAAGGTTCCACCGGAAAATCCACAGAACTTCAAGACGGTTTACCGTTTCAATTATAATGCGGACAACGGCCTCTTGGAGCCTACTATCTCAGATGCCAAGAATCTGTTAGATCAAGTATACGGCACCCAGGCCTAACTTTAAAACAATCTAAAACCCCGACTAATAGTCGGGGTTTTTAATTCATAGTTTTTGCTAGATCTAGGCCTTTACTGCATTTTGCACAATGCGTTGAAGGATATGCAAGGTGTTTTCAGCCCAATTTAGACTACACCATTCATAGGGCCCATGAGGATTTTCATATCCTGCAAATATGTTAGGGGTAGGAAGTCCTTTGAACGTCATTTGTGCGCCATCCGTGCCCCCGCGCGCTTGAGTTAATTTATAAGTAATTTTATTTTCTTTCAAAGCGGCTTCTAATAGTTCCATAGCTTGTGGACGGGCCTGTAGGATATCACGCATATTGCGGTATTGTTCTTTAAACTCTACCTCAATTTTAGCCGCAGGATATTTAGCTCGTTTTTGATCTACCAAATCCAACAATAATTGCTTAAAGGCAGCAAACTTTGTTAAATCGTGTTCACGCACAATTCCTTGCACTTCCGCCTTTTCAAGTCCGCCGGTAATATCTTTAAACAAAATGAATCCGTCTTCTCCGTCAGTAGTCTCCGGCAGCTTATCTTCCGGCCAAGAAGATATAATATCCGCCGCAATACGGACAGGATTTGCCATAAAGCCTTTAGCAGAGCCCGGGTGACAAGATTTCCCAGTAATGTGGATGACTACAATATCGGCATTGAAATTTCCACAATCAATATCACCTAGATTAGCACCATCCACCGTATAGGCAAAATCCGCTGCAAATTTCTTTACATCAAAATAACCAATTCCCGTGCCAGTTTCTTCATCTATGGTAAAAGCAACTTTCACAGGGCCATGGGCAATTTCCGGATGAGCAATCAGATATTCAGCCAATGTCATAATGATGGCAATACCTAATTTATCATCCGCCCCCAAGAGTGTATTTCCGTCGGCAGTTACAATATTATCGCCTATACATTTTGCTAAATTAGGGGCTGTTTGTTCATTCAAAACCATATTTTTTTCGGCACTAATCGTAATAGCTCCGCCCTGATAATTCTCGTGCAAAACGGGATGAATATTATGTCCGTTATAATCACTCACGGTATCCATATGTGCAAACAAACCAATGACAGGGGCCGGTTTATCCGTTGTGGGAGCAATTAGCCCCGTTACAAAACCGTATTCGTCCACTTCTACATCCGTTAAACCGATTTTCTTCATTTCGGCGGCCATTTGATGAGCAAAAGAAATTTGCGCATCCGAAGAGGGAATAGAAGTGCTTTCCGCACTGCTGGTAGTATCTACGGCTACATAACGAACAAGCCGTTTATAAATTTTCTGTATTTTTATTATACAATTTATATATCTCACTCTTGTGGAGGATTTAATGAAAAAACTTTTTGTATTATTTACCTGCATTGGTCTGTTAGCCGGTTGTGCCACCGTCAAGGAAGCGACCAACTTAAAAAACTGCACCTATGCACTTAAAAGTGTAGAACTAACGGATGTCAATTTAACATCTTTGAATTTTACTGTCACTATCGCCATTACCAACCCCAACAAAACCGAACCTGCCAAATTGAAACGCTTTGTGGGCGTCCTAACCGCTAACGATGATAAACTTGCCGATATAACGCTATCTGATATTGAAATTGCACCTCAGACCACCTACAATGCCAAAGCTAAAGTTAATGTCCCTACTATTACCTTAGGCAGCAAATTAGTGGGGCTACTTGCTATGGGAAGCGGCACTGTAGATTATCACTTGACCGGTACCATGTATTTTGAAGGTCCGTTAGGAGTAGAAATTCCGCTGCCCGTAGACATGGGCCGCATTGGCAATTACAATTAATCCAAGTTTCTACAACAAGAAATTGCAAAGGGCCTAGAAAAAGCTAGATCCTTTGCAATTTTTATGTTAGGTCTATTGGCCATAGGAAATAGATATATCTTTTGCTAGAATAATGTATACGACGTTCAATTTGAGGAACGACATGAAAAAACTATTGAGTATATTACTTGGTATGCTAATTTTAAAAGGGGCCGCCTTCAACATTTTTGCGCAAACCCATCAATATATCCCCAAAAAATTGACAAAACGAAGCTCCCTTATGGCCTGTGCCCGAAAAATGATTGTCGTAAACCAACACTTTGAAAAAGAACAAGCCTTTAAAGAAGTAGTAAAATTACGTTCTTTTGCTCCTATCGGGTCTATTCAATACGAGTTTTAAATACATTATTTTTAACCTATGAGGCTAAAAATTCTTTAAGCGCAGCTAAAATAAATCTTGGTATGATCTCAAAATCAAAAAACTGGTGGCCAGAAGATGGTACATATGTAGATTTTATTTTTAAAAAGAACAAGAAAAGAACAATTCCGGCTATAGAACAGGCATTAGACAATGTTCAACAGAAAGAGCGCAGTTACAAAAGTAATAGATCTAATTTAGAATGGCTGAAGAAACATTATCCTATCATTGCTAAAAAATACGCAAACCTTGAAAAAAGATTACATTTATAATACGTAAAAATCCCCGGGAATATATCCCGGGGATTTTTTGCCCGTATACATCTTATAACAAAATAGAACGAAGTATAACCGCCGTCACTGTAGAAAACACCAAGGTCAATAACACCACGCGCAACGTGTCTTTCCAACCGCTCTCCCGCAACATTACAAAGAAAGTGGCAATACACGGCATATACATACTCATAAACACACAGGCTACTACCAATGCTTGAGGGGTTAAATGAAAAGGTTCCAGCAATGCAATAGATACATCCTTACGCAAAAATCCCAATATGAGAAGGGGGGTAGCATCTGCCGGCAAACCTAAGGCCCATTCCACGGGGGCACGCAGCACTTTGGTTAGCCAGCCGGTAATGCCGGACAATTGCATCAAATCTACAAACAAAATACCGATTAGAATAAGCGGAAGCGCATCCAGCAAATACTCCTTCATACGAATCCAAATTTTTCGTACCAACGGACGCAATTGCGGAATTTGCCAGGAAGGGATTTCCATAAATAATTCAGGCGTCTCACCCTTCATTAAATAATTGAGCAAGGAGCCAATGACAATTCCATTTACCACAAGTGCTCCAAAGACCATTAACATATATTTAACCCCATAAGGTGATAAAATAGAAATGATCATAGCCGTTTGTGAAATGCATGGAGCCAGCACTAAAATAAGCGCTAAAGCGATTACGCGTTCCCGTCGTGTTTCCAACACACGGATTCCCATCACTGCCGGCACCTTGCAGCCAAAGCCCAACATAATGGGAAGTGAACCATATCCGTGCAAACCAATTTTGTGCAAAATTCGGTCCAGCAATACAGCCAACCGGGGCAGATACCCCAGTTCGCCTAAAAACCCTAACAAAGTATAAAACGCAAACACATACGGCATCACGTCTATGAATGCAATATGCAAACCGTCTGTTAATACCCCAAAGTAATTTTCGCCACCATCGCCCAAGAGTAATAACCCCAGAGCATTATCTTTAATCCCGCCAAAAATACCGTCCAACAAGGGAACATAATAATTTTCATAGAGCGGATCCAGCAAATTGATAAGGCTCTCTCCCACAAAGCGCACAATAAAGAAAGACACAATAAGCGTAAGTAACGCCAAGGGTAACCCCGTAACCGGAGCCGTCGCCCAGCCTTGTAAATGCTCCCAAAAAGAAGGATGTTTGTGTTTGACTTGTTGAACTTCTTGAATAATATGACCGATTGTCTTCCATTTTTCTTCCGCAGAGGGGGGGATAGCAATGCCAGGTTTTTGGGTGGGTTGATTGGTCAATTTAATGGCTTCCCGTTCCAACTCTTTGAGTCCTTCGCCCGTAGTGGCTACAGTCGCAATGACAGGGATCCCCAATAGTTTAGATAATTTTTTAACATCAATCGTAATACCCTTACGTTGTGCCTCATCAAACTTATTTAACATCAAAATAAGGGGTTTTTGTAATTGTAAAATTTCCAACACAAAAAATAAGTTGCGTTCCAAATGGGAAGCATCCGCCACACATACGATAAAATCGTACTCCAATTCTTTAAATAAATTGCGTTTTTTCCCTTCAATCAACCATTCTTCTTCTAAACGGTACAACCCGGGGATGTCAATAATATCATAGACATCGCCCTTAAACTGTGTTTGTCCATAATTTAAGCCGACCGTTGTCCCAGGAAAATTAGAAGAGATAATACCAATCCCCGTAAGACGTGAAAAAATCAAACTCTTGCCCACGTTAGGGTTCCCCGCTAATAAAAATGTATTTTTCTTAGCCGTCACAAGAATCTTTTTAGCAGTCTCTCTGCCAATAGCCACTTCTGTCCCCGAAACACTTACTACGACAGGGGAGGACCCCTTTTTGCGTGTAATAAATTGCCCACGTACGATGCCCATAGCGGCCAGCTTGGCGGCCATTCTAGCATCCGTTTGAATTTCTTTAATTTGTGCAGTACTTCCCGCTTTTAATTGGTATAACGAACGAGACGATTGATTTTCCATAAAAGTTAGTCCTTCCTTACTTTTATATTGTACCACAATTAAATCTTACTTAGCAAGTCTTCTTCACCGACGGGAATCAATCGTCCGCTCGATTTTTTAGTATAATATGGATATAGAATTTCTTTATATATAGGAGAATAAAATATGGCTTATAAAGTAAATCCGGATGTTTGTATCAACTGCGGTGCATGCGAATCTTCCTGCCCCGTTGCCGCTATCAGCGAAGTAGATGGAAAACGCAAAATTGATGAAACCAAATGCATTGAATGTGGTTCTTGCGCGGGTACTTGCCCGGTGAGTGCCATTTCTTTGTAATAAACCCATCTTTTATATAGAACCCCACCCCTGGTGGGGCTTTTTGTTGTTAAAATGATAAAAAATATACTATTTTTCCGCTGGTATTGTTATAATATATGGTATGGAGGAGATTATGAGAAAACTTACTTTTGTTATTGCTTTCACTGCCACCACTCTACCCTTAGTGGCGCAGACTAGTAGCATGTACAGCGAAGAACTGGCCGAACGCAATGCGCGCAAAGCCCGTTTAGCCGCTCAAGCAGCCGAACAACAGGCTGTTAATAATGATGGAGTGTATCGTGGAACCGTCTTTGGTGCCCAGCAACAAAGTTACTCAGGCAATACCTTGGGTACTGCACCAAGCAATACTGCAAAGACAAAATATGTCTATGATACGTCGTTGATCCGAGCCATTAAACTAAATGATGACGACCGTGTACGCACCCTCATCTATGCAAATGTAGATGTTAATGAACGCAATTACGCAAATATTACTCCTTTAACTTTAGCTGCAGAAAAAGGGAATTTAACTATTGTGAAATACCTTGTAGAGGCAGGGGCCAATGTAAATGAAGCCTCCCCTTACGGAGTAACCCCGT
>ONOD01000031.1 GCA_900319325.1 uncultured Elusimicrobium sp.
CTCCGGCGGTCTTGAGGAGCTCGATTATTTCCGTAAATCCATGCTGATTGGCAATTTGCAAAGGAGTCCATTGATTATTATCTCGCACATTTACCTTGGCTCCATTGTCAAGTAGTAATTTTACAACCGCTACGTTCCCTGTATCGCAAGCAAACATTAAAGGAGTTGCGCCATTGGGCGCAAGGGTATTAATTTGGGATCCCGCTTTTATTAACTCTTTAATTATATCCGGATTGATTCGTTCAGCTTGAATAGCAGCTACTAGAGGACCCAGCCCATTTTTGGCAACAAGGTTGGGATCTGCCCCTCTAGCTAATAGTAAGGGGACAATTTCTTTTTGATTATTCAAAATGGCCGCTACTAAAACGCTTTCTCCGAATTTATCCTGTGCGTTGATATTTGCATGGTGGGCCATCAATACTTTAGCTACTTCTGTGCGACCATGAGCACTTGCCAATATGAGAGCAGTGCCACCACCTTTCATGGTAGCATCTATATTAGCTTGGTGATCGATTAATAATTTGACAATTTCGGCATGCCCATTTTGACTTGCTATTATCAGGGGTGATACCCCATTGCTGTTCGAAATATTTGGATTTGCCCCCTCCGATAGCAATATATTGACAACTTCCGCCGATCCGTTTTCACTTGCAATAAGTAAAGGAGTAACTCCCTCTACCCATTTCATGTTAGGGCGTGCACCTGCTCTAAGTAATTCTTGCACAATCGGGGCATTCCCTAGTTCACTTGCCATAATCAAAGGGGTTCGCCAAGTAACTGAACGCTTATTCACGTCTGCCCCTTTCTCAATACTTTGTTTTACGGCTGGTAAGTTTTGACCTTTTATAGCTTTCCAAAGCCCATTATTTGGCAGTAAAGCAATGATAATTCCTGATACTTGCATTGAAACCAATACAATCAGAATCTTTATCCACTTACGCATAATTCTTCTCTCAACTTTTGTGTTATATTTTCATTGTATAACATTTAATTCGTATTTGCACGACTCCCTACCTAACCTCGTCAGCATAAAATCCAATAAATTTTTATAAAAGCCAAAATAGGCTCAGAAATACTATGCTATCAGTCGTTTATAAAAAAACCCCCGTCGGAGTTAAACTCTAACGGGGATTTATGCTTAAAATTCAAAACTAAAATACGGAGCCGACACGTTCGGCCACAAGTCGCCTTACTGACGTGCGGCGCTCGCGACCCCGCCTCCCCATGCACGTCTTTTGTGCTTGCCGGGACGGCTCGCACTCAAACTCGCATAAGGGTCCGGCTTTCGAATCTCGACGCAATACCAAGCAGTTGGTATTGCTCGATACTCCACAAAAATTAAAACCCCCATAAAGGGGGTTCAAATTCATACGGAGCCGCGGTCACTGTTTTTGCCACTGTGCCGTTAACAAAGAATTCAACTTTGGCAACATCATTGTTTTCAGGCTACACCACGGCTCCTTAACTACCTATATAGTATATCTTATTTTGGGGGGCGCGTCAAATTTTACTTACTCAAAATCGCCCCATAAAATTTGTTCCAACTCCAGCTCCACGCCAAACTGAGCTTTCACTTTTTCACGTACTTGGTCCATGAGCGTTTTGATGTCTTGCGGAGTGGCATGGTTAAAATTGATGATAAATCCGGCGTGTTTTTCCGCCACTTTGGCACCGCCGACAGATAAACCGCGTAGCCCCGCGGCATCAATGAGGCGCGAAGCATAATCTCCCACCGGGCGTTTGAAAACGCTGCCGGCAGACGGAAATTCCAACGGTTGTTTTTCTACACGGCTGTGTTGCACACTTCCACGTGCGGCCATAAGCTGTGTGAAATCCCCCGACTTTAGCGTAAAACCCGCCGATAAAATAATGCATTTTGGCAACCCTTCCACGTGGCGGTAAGCAAATTTTACATCTTCCTTAAGAAGTGTAGCCGGGCGGCCTTCCCAATCAATAATGTCAAAATATTCCAAGCAGTCGGCGGTTTCCTGTCCGTATGCGCCCGCGTTCATAAATACGGCTCCGCCTACGCTGCCTGGGATACCGGACAGTTTCTCCATGCCGGCCAGCCCTGCCTTACAAGCCAGTTCGCACACTTTGTCCAGCGGCGCGCCGGCTTGTGCAGTGATGCAGTTTTCGTCCACGACAATGCGGTTCATCTTTTTGGTGGAGCACGTAATGCCACCAACGCCTTTGCCGCTTACCAAAATATTGGAACCAAATCCAATCACGCGCAAGGGGATATTTTCCGTTTGCGCCAGTTTAAGAACAAAGGCCCACTGTTCGGGGGTTTGCGGATAGAGATACACTTCCGCAGGCCCGCCCGTGCGATAGGTGGTATGTGTGTTCATGGGTTCGTTGAACAAACATTCCTCGCCGAAAAATTCTTTCAGTGCGTCTTTGTAATTTGCCATGTATGCTTAAAAGTTAAGTCCTAGGCCGCCGGTAAAACCGTGGCTATCTTTGGTAACCGTATATGCCACAAAGCCCGTGAGTAACGGGAAGGGGTTCACGTTGAGCCCCACCATGCCGCGCGGCGTACCGTTGGAGGCGGATTCGTTAGGGTCATATCCGCGGGTTTTAATTTTGCCGTAGTCATACCCTACGCCAATGTAGGGGGTAAACATTAAAATCGTGGTGGATGCAATGGCGGAAGCAGAATAGTGATCGTTCCGGTACCAATCGGTGCGGCCGTTATCGTAGAAAGCGCCAAAGGACAGATTTAAAAATTCAATAAGCGTCATCTGGTAGGTAAGCCCACCGCCTAGCGAGCGGTATCCGTTAACGTCGGTGCCGCGTGCTACCACGCCTACACCCAGGTAAGGGATTTTTGTCTCAGCTATTAAAAACGGGAGTACCGTGTAACTGTCGGAAGAAATGTTGTTTCCGGAAGAGGGTTTAAAAACGCTTACGTTGGCACCCAAGTTAATTCCCGGGAATACTTTGGCTCTGCCTGTGTGAAAATCCACCATGCCCACTAAGCCATTCAAATCGCGGTTATAGGCTTTTAAGTTGGATGTTCCCGGTACATAATGATCGTGAAAATCATTGCCCATGTTATCTGCTAGGGCTAGTAGGGGGGCTGTTAAAAAGACCGTTAGTAATAAGGCTAGTTTTTTCATGTGCGCTCCGTTTGCAACGAAATAAGATATATAATATAATAGAAAATGACGAGAGAATTTTTCAACCCCCGATATATTTTTACCCTTTTGGAGGACATATGGTTAGCGAATTGGCAGGCACTCTTACCACTCAAAAAATTGATACGGAAAAACTGCGAGCCGCATTTTTTCAACCTGAAAAAATCCCTGTTCCTGTGAAGTTTGGCACATCGGGTCACCGGGGGCAGTTGGGTGCCGGTTTTTGTGCGTTACACGCCAAAGCCATTGCACAAGCCGTGGCACGCATCCACCAGGAAGAAAAAATCTCAGGCCCTATTTTGGTAGGGGGCGACACCCGCCTGATGAGCCGTGAAACCGCCAATTTGTGTGCCGAAGTGTTAGCCGCCAACGGACTAACGGTCGTGCTGCCGGATATCCCGGTGCCGACGCCTGTATTTTCGTTTGAAATTCTAAGTGGGCGTGTGTGCGCGTGTTTGAACGGAACTGCCAGCCACAATTCGCCGCAAGACATGGGGCACAAATATAACCCGTCTCATGGCGGCCCGGCCGATAGTACGTTAACGGGAAAAATTGAAAAATATGCCAACGAATACATGGCTCATCCGGATACCATCCAATCTATGCCGCTAGAAGAAGCCCGTGCCAAAGGGCTCGTACAAAATGCCGATGTGATTACTCCGTACATTACGGAGCTTGGCAAGCGTATTGATTTTGCAAAAATTGCGAGTGCACCGCTTAAATTTGCCGTGCATCCGCTTGGCGGGGCCAGCTTGGCATTTTATCAAGCAATCAAAGAAAAATATCAGCTGCACAATTTAGATATTGTCAGTACCGAACAAGATCCTACGTTCTATTTTATTCCTATTGATCACGATGGAAAGATCCGCATGGATCCATCCTCTAAATACCCAATGTCTGCCCTGATTAAATATGTGCAGACGGGCGTGTATGATTTTGCCGGAGCGAGCGATCCGGATGCGGACCGTTTTGGTTGCGCCACGCCAAAAGGCGGGCTTATTTCGCCCAATCACGCGCTATGTGTGATGGCAGACTATTTGCAGCGTCATCACAAAGTGTCCGGCGCTAACGCGATTGGCCGCACGCTGGGAACAACCTCTTTATTGGACCGCATCGCCCAGGCCTATCACTTAGGGCTTGATGAAGTAAACGTAGGGTTTAAGTATTTTGTGCCGGGGTTGCGGGAAGGAAAATATGTGCTTTCGGGCGAAGAAAGCGCTGGGATGTCTGTAAGCGGTTGGACAACGGAAAAAGACGGTATTTTTGCCGTATGTCTGTTGATGGAAATTACCGCCAGTGAGGGAGATGTTTCCTTGTTATATGATAAACTGGCTGCGCAATACGGAACCCCTTATTATACCCGTGTAGATGTTCCTACGGACGAACAAACAAAGGCACGCGTCAAAGCGCTTAAAGCCGCAGATATGGCCTCCACGCACGAAGTAGCGGGAGAGAAAGTATTAAAAGTGCGCGACACGGACGGCCTTAAAGTATATTTAGAAAACTCGTGGTTTTTGGTGCGCCCTTCCGGCACGGAAAACATCCTCAAAATTTACGCTGAAACGTACGTAAGCGAGGATCATTTGCAGGCCCTTATTAAAGCGGCTCAACGTATTCTCTAAGCGGAGTATAGGCGATTACTGTACGGGATGCGGCTCGTAGGTGGTTCCGTTTACTTGTACATCGTTTCCCAGGATCTTGGAAGGAGTTTTAATGGCTCCTTCCGTTTTTTTGTTACGCACAAACGGTACGGCGGCAAATACTGTGTTGGCGTGAAAAGATGCCAACCATTGGTCCAAAGAAATTGGCTCCTTTCCCCCTAAAAAATTATCCAAAACCATTACAATGTGGCTACCGTTGTGGGGATACACGACCAAAATTGCCGTGTGATATTGCCATTTTAAACTGGAGGAACCGTTCGCTAACGTAAAACGGTTTCCCTCAGCCGGTTGCAAATATTGTCCGGTTTTAGGGTAAGCGCTTAACATATAGATGCGTGTGTGTTTGTGTAACGTTTTGTTGGCAATTTGATCGGCCAGGTTTTTCCCTAAAATATAGGCTGAGTAAAAACATTCATCCTTCACCCAGCGGTACGTGTATTTCATACGTTGTGAATGTACGCCGATTTTAGTGTCCAAATCTTCTAAACTGGCATTGGGGGTTTGGTACGTGACAACCTGCTTGGAACCGGAAACTTTGGCAAGTGCGGTGCGAAAGAGAGCAACCTCTTGGGCGGGGATCGGCGTTTGCAGGTAGTTAGTAGCCGCAAACCGGTATAGCCCAATCTTCCCGCGACGGGGTAAATTTTCCAATAGCTTAAGCCACGCGTTTATTTGTGCCTGTGAGAGCACAGGTAATTGAAGTTTAGATTCTTTACGAATTTGCGCGTAATAAGCATCCACTTCCTTTTTATTTTTTTGGTAAAAAGACGTCGCTTTTGTTGTGTCAAATGGTTCCGGTGCGCCGACCAGCCCGTCCAATACTCCCAAAAAATTTAACGTCAAATGGGAAGGTGTCGCCGAAGAATTGTACATTTTGGTGCTGATCTGCATATTTAAAAAGTAAATCGCTAATGCCCGGATGTGCATGTCTTTATAGGGGGAAGAAAAAAAACCGGGTTCCTCGGGGAAAGTGTTTTTTGCATAATAAAAACGCATGTAGGAAAACCGACGAATCCCGGCAGCATGCAGATTCACGGCGTTTTGTGTTTGGCGCTGCACGCGGGCTTCATTCACTTGTTTGTGAGCTTGCGCCTGCACTCCCAGGGTGCAAAACGCGCAGCTCATGACGATAAGTAAACTAATAAGCAAGTGTTTCATATAGTTAGTATAGAGAATGAACGGAGATTATACCAGGGTCTTTTGACCTATATGAAAGCGGGCCCTTTTATCGCAAAGCAGGTTGCGTTCCTTTCCTACAAAAATTTACCCCGCGCGTGGCGGGGTTAAATTTTTGGTAGGAATAGGATTCGAACCTATGTAGGGCGTAGCCCGACGGTTTTACAGACCGTTGCTTTTGACCGCTCAGCCATCCTACCGATAAATTACTTAAACAACTAGGTACATATATTATAACAAAAAAAGCCGAGTGTGTCATTTTTTCGTCATTCGCTAGTTTAAAATGTTACAATAGTACTATATGGCGCAACAATCTACATTGACCCCCTTAATGAAGCAATATTTTGCTGTGCGGGAGCAAAATCCCGGCATTGTGCTATTCTTCCGCTTGGGGGATTTTTATGAGATGTTTGACGACCAAGCCCGTGAAGTCAGTGCGCTTTTGGGATTGACGCTTACCTCACGTAACGGGATGCCCATGTGCGGGATTCCGTATCATGCGGCTAATACGTATATTACGCGGCTGTTGGCTGCGGGGAAGAAAATCGGCATTTGCGAACAGACCAGCTCTGTCATGGATAAAGAGACAAAACTCTTTGAGCGCAAAGTGGTTCGCGTGATTACCCCGGGCACGTTGGTGGAAGACAGCCTGTTGGACGCCAACCAGGCTAACTATTTGGTGGCCCTTGATATTACGCCGGCCGGCTGGGCTCTGGCTTGTGGAGAAGTTTCCACGGGCGAATTTTGGGTAAATCAGAACGATAAAGATGCCTCCCTTACCAATTTAGCAGCGGCTTTGGCAGCTATCAATCCTTCCGAAATTATCGGCACCAAAGAAACGCTTCACGCGTTGCGTCAAAAAGTAGTCGTTCCTTCTTCGTTGACCTTGACTCAGATTGCCCCTTTTAATGGAGATTATACCCTGCCTGCCAACTGGCCTGCCTTGGGTGCCTGGCAAGAACACAAACGCGCCTTAGCCTGTGCCTTGCAGGTAATGAAATACGTTAACGCCACAGACCCCAGTGTACAAAAAACGCTTATTCCTTCTTATCGCGAGCTCAAAGAATGTTTACAAATTGATGAAAACGCGGTGGCGTCTTTGGAGCTGGTGAAGGGCCAAGAAGGCGGACGCGTGGGGAGCTTGTGGGCGTTACTTGATAAAACTAAAACAGCCATCGGTAGCCGTAAACTTAAAGAATGGATTTTGCATCCCCTTTTGGATGTTGCCGAGATTACTCGTCGGCAGGATTGTGTGGGCTCCTTTATGGACAGCCAAAGCGCGCTGGCGGATTTAAGTGCACTGCTAGAAAACATTTCTGATGTACAGCGTATCATCACCCGTACGGCCACCGGTACGGCCAGCCCGCGGGACGTGTCCGGGTTGCGCCGCTCCCTCTTACACGTGGACGCGTTGGCGCAGTGGTTTGCTACCTATGGCAATATTGCCCCGCATTTGCGCGATCAATTTCATCATATTTTACCTACTTTGCAAGAGATGGCCAAACTGTTATATCAAGCCATTAACGAAACACCGCCCTTGCATATCTCCGACGGGGATGTCATCCGTGCCGGCTATAGCGCGGAGCTTGATGAACTGCGTTCCCTAAAAAATAATTCCAACCAAACCCTACAAGAAATCTGTGAGCGCGAACGCGCAAAAACGGGAATTGCTACCTTAAAAGTAGGGGTTAATTCCGTTTTTGGGTATTATTTTGAAGTAACCAAATCACAACTGGCAAAAGTGCCTTACGGATACGTGCGCAAACAGACTTTGGTGAACGCGGAGCGTTTTATTACCGAAGAACTTAAAGAGTTGGAAGACAAAATCACGCACGCCGAGCAAAAGATTTTGCGTTTAGAAGCGCACTTATTTGATACCTTGCGCCAAACGCTGGCGCAATACATAGAAGAATTTAAGCAATTTGCGCAAATTGTGGCCGAGCTGGACGTGTATGAGGCTTTGGCATTAGTTGCCCTAAAGGGGGGGTATACTAAGCCGGTGGTAGATAACGATACCGAGCTTTACTATGAACAAGGCCGTCATCCGCTGGTGGAGCAAACCCTCCCGGCGGGAAACTTTGTGCCCAACGGGCTTCACTTAGGGACGCCGGACAATCAAATTATGCTCATCACCGGGCCTAACATGGGTGGAAAGAGCGTTTATCTAAAGCAAACGGCAATCATCGTAATTTTGGCCCAGATGGGCAGCTTTGTGCCGGCGCAAAAAGCACACGTCGGGCTAGTGGACCGTATCATGACGCGCATTGGCGCGCACGATGCGCTTAGCCGTGGAAACTCCACATTCATGGTAGAGATGAATGAAACCGCACACATTTTGGCTTCTCTTACGCCGCGCAGCTTGATTTTGTTGGACGAAGTGGGCCGCGGAACTTCCACTTTTGATGGAATTTCCATCGCGTGGGCAATTGTGGAATATTTGTATAAGCCCAAAGGGGGGGCTAAAGTAATTTTTGCCACGCACTATTTTGAACTAATTGACTTGGAAAATAAATATTCCCGCGTAAAAAATTATCACGTAGAAGCGCAAGAATATAAGGATGCTAATGGGGAAAGTAAACTGGCGTTCTTGTATCAAATTAAGCCCGGCGCGGCGGACCAATCGTATGGAATCCATGTGGCGGAACTGGCGGGGCTTCCGGCCGCTTGTACGCTGCGCGCCAAAAAAGTGTTGAAAGATTTAGAAGCTAAAAAAGGCGCTAAGATTTCCGTCAAAGAGCAAGACATGGTCAAAGATTTATTTTCTTCCCCGATTGTGGAAGAAATTAAAATGGCCGATCCTAATAAACTAACCCCGATGGAAGCTTTGCAATTAATTAGTGAATGGAAGAAACGCATTAATGAGTGATATCCACGTATTAGATGAGCAAACAGCCGGACAAATCGCCGCGGGCGAAGTGATTGAACGCCCGGCCGGTGTACTTAAGGAATTGTTGGAAAATGCCGTGGATGCTGGCGCGGGTGCTATCAATATTGACATTGAGGGCGCGGGCCGCACGCTCATTCGTGTAAACGATAACGGGCGCGGAATGGACGCGGAAGATTTAAAACTTAGCGTGCTACGCCATGCTACCAGTAAAATTTCTAATTTTGATGATTTATCTTCTTTAAACACATTCGGTTTCCGCGGAGAGGCATTGTATTCCGTGGCGGCCGTGTCCAAAATGGCCATTACCAGTTGCACGGAGGGGGGAAGCGGCAACCGTTTGGAAATTCACGGGGGGAGCGTAATTGCCCAAAGTCCCGCCCCGGCCTTGCAGGGAACTACGGTTGAAATCCGTGATTTGTTCTACAATGTGCCAGCCCGTCAAAAATTTTTGAAAAGCGATTCGTACGAACGAGCCTGTTTACTCAAAGTAATTGAAGAGAGTGCGCTAGCCAATTTAAATGTAGGCTACCACGTGCGTGTAAACGGACGGGATGTGTATCATTTACCGGCGCAAGCGGGCGATTTTGAAACGGCCGTGCGTGTGCGTGCCCGCCAAATTATCGGTGAAGAAGTAGCCGATGGCCTAGTCTACAAGGAATTTGAAGCGCTGGGGTTGCATTTGTTTATTTCGCCAGCGGATAAGTTGGTGCGCGTGCGGGATTTGCAATACATTTTTGTAAACCGCCGGCCGATTGATTCCAAAACCGTGCAACAAGCTATTTATAAGGCGTATCAAAATGCGCGTCCGCCGAACTATTTCCCGGCGTTTTTAGTGTATATGACGTTGCCGCCTTCGTCGTTTGATGTAAACATCCACCCGCAAAAACGCGATGTGCGTTTTGAAGATGAACACGCCGTGTTTGGCACTATTTTGCGCTATGCGGGGGAGACGATTTTTTCCAACGGACGCCCCATACAGGCAACGGTATCCGCTATCGCCCCTTCGGTGGATTTGCCGCCTGCTGCGCAACCGGCGGCCGAACAGATTTTTGCAAAACCTACTCCTATGGAAACATTTGCGGCCGCGTCCCCGGTAAAAGAGGCTACCGCCGCGTTATTTACGGCAAAAGAACCTGCTGATGCGTCGGCTTTGTTCGCGCCCCCACCTACAAAGTTGCGCGATACGGAAGACCCGGCCGAGTATGTGCCCGCCACCTCGGAAACGGCCCCCGCACAGCCAGCTACCCCTGCCTTGCCGCAAGATAATCCGCCTTGGTATCAAGGGCCGTATCACTATATTGGCCAATTGCAACGGAGCTATTTATTATTTGAAAATCCGCTTGGATTGGTAATAATTGACCAGCATGCCGCACAAGAGCGGGTACTATTTGAACATTATTTGGATTTGTTTGAAAAAAATGAAATCCAGGTGCAAAAATTATTGTTTCCTATTCACGTAGATTTGCCGCCTTCCAATGTGGAAAGCTTGCTATCATGGTCGGATTGGCTTAAAACCGCCGGGTTTGAACTGGAACCTTTTGCCGCGCGTACCGTGCTGGTAAAAACCATGCCCAACATCATGCGTTTTAAAGAGGATGATATGAAGGCGTTTATTGTATCTCTAGCCGATGTGGTGGGCGATCCCGCCAAATCCACCGATACCCTCAAGCGCAAAATGATTGCTATGCTGGCTTGTAAACGCGCCATTAAAGCGCATGATGCCATCACTGCCCCGGAAGCTGAGGCCCTTTTGGAAAATATGAAAAAATGCAAAGACGGCATGCACTGTCCGCATGGCCGCCCCGTCCTTGCACAATTAGATATTAAAGCCATCGGCAAACTGTTTGGCCGATAATCTCTAATGACCAATACGCATTAGCGTGCAGGAGTTGATCCCACAAGTATAACCGGCAGATTGTACTCGCTGGCAAATCTTCTTTTTGGCAGCATCTTTATAGTGATAACAAGCCACACTCCCAGTAGAAAGAGACATCTGCAGGGTAATCCCCTTGTAAGAAGATTGGATGGTTGTATTGTTGAAATTAAACGAGAAATTATGCCCGGTAGGAAACGTAATATTGCCAAATTTATTGTTTCCGGCTAAGCGAGTCCCAGAGGGCCAGTCTTCTTCCAGGTTTTTAAGGCTGGAATCATAAGAACCATATTGCAAGTAATGCAATTTTTCGGCACGGTAAAGCCGTTGTAAGTAGGCAAGCGTTTGGGTAAATTGGGTTTTTTCAACCGCTTTTTGATATTGCGGTAAAGCGATGGCGGCTAACACTGCAACAATTATAACTACCACTAATATTTCAATTAGGGTAAAGCCGGGCGGGCTTTTGAGCAATAGAGTAGTATGAATCTTTAGCATAATGGCATTATGAGCGGCTTTGTACGTCTAAACAAGTATATCTACATTATAACATAACTGCCCAGAGTTAAAAACAAAGTCTCTCAGGGAAAAAGGTATCGGACGTCCGCACGGGGGCCTCTTCCATTTCCCTCTAAAAAAAGGTATCCTATTTATATACTATCTAAGGGAGGGTTTATGCCGGAAACACCCGTTTTGGACCGTGTCTTATTTTCGCAGGAACAATTAACTGCCCGCGTGGCTGAGCTGGGCCGCCAAATCTCGGCTGATTACCGAGGGAAAACACCCCTTTTTGTGGGGATCTTGCGCGGCTGCGTGTTGTTCTATTCTGATTTGATGAAAAACATCAGCATAGATTGCAACATGGATTTTATGTGCCTTTCCTCTTACGCGGGAACCAGCACTACCGGCCAAGTGCGTACGATGCTCGACTTGCGCGAAAGCATCAAGAACCGCCACGTGATAGTAGTAGAAGATATTGTGGATACGGGGCTTACGCTGGAGTATTTGACGGCGAATCTGCGCTCCCGCGGGGCTGCCAGCTTGGAAATTTGCTGTCTGCTTGATAAACCCAGCAACCGCAAAGTGGATGTCCACCCCAAATATGTAGGTTTTGAGGTGGGAAATGAATTTGTGATCGGGTACGGGCTTGATTATAACGAACTGTACCGCAATTTACCTTATATAGGGGTTTTTAGAAAACAATGAAGAATACCAAACGTCCCAACAATCGTAAAATTATCTCTTTTGGACAAATCCTGGGATGGATTGCCGTGTTTGCGATTGCTATTGTTCTTTTTAACCGTCCGGGTGCCAAGCAAAGCACGTTGGATTATTCCGAATTTAAAGAAAAAGTGGCTGCAGCCGAAGTATCTGATTTAACCGTTGCGCCGGAAATTATTTCCGGGATGTATAAGGACAAAGAAGGCAAGTTTGTCCCTTTCAAAACGGTCCGCATGAGTGACCCGGATTTGGTTAAAGAACTTTCCGCGGCCAAGATTAAATTCAAAGCTGAAAAAGATAATAGCTGGATTGGGAACGTTTTATTTAATGTATTGTGGATTGTACTGCTCATTGGGTTGTGGTGGTTTATTTTCCTGCGCCCGCAACGCAGCGACGGCAAAAGCGCCATGAGCTTTGCCCGTAGTAAAGCCAAAATGCAGGATCCCTCCCAGCAGACGGTTACGTTTAAGGACGTGGCCGGTTGTGACGAGGCAAAAGAAGAATTACAAGATATTATTAAATTCTTAAAAAACCCGAAAAAATTTCAAAAGTTGGGCGGTAAACTTCCTAAGGGGGTTTTGTTGTACGGCGCCCCGGGTACCGGGAAAACTTTGCTAGCAAAAGCGGTAGCCGGTGAAGCGGGCGTAGCGTTTTTTTCGGCTTCTGCCAGCGAATTTGTGGAGATGTTTGTCGGCGTGGGTGCGGCGCGCGTGCGTGATCTGTTTGACCAAGCCAAAAAAAATTCCCCGGCCATTATTTTTATTGATGAGCTGGATGCCGTTGGGCGTCGCCGTTTTGCCGGGATTGGGGGCGGACATGATGAACGCGAGCAAACGCTCAATCAACTCTTAATTGAGCTGGACGGTTTTGAAAGCAAACAAGGAATTATTTTGATGGCGTCTACCAACCGCCCGGACGTATTGGACCCCGCTTTAATTCGTCCCGGTCGCTTTGACCGACATATTTCCGTGCCGGCGCCGGATCTCAAAGGACGCGAAGAAATCTTGAAAGTGCATGCCAAAAAAGTGAAATTGAGCGACGATGTGGATTTGAAAACCGTGGCCAAAGGAACCCCCGGCTTTGTAGGGGCGGACCTCGCCAATGTTGTCAACGAAGCGGCTATTTTGGCTGCCCGTGCCGATAAAGAAGCGGTAGAGCCGTCTGATCTGGATGAAGCGATTGAACGTGTGATTGCCGGTCCGCAAAAAAAGAGCCGCATTATTTCCAAACACGAACTTCAGGTAATTGCCGCGCACGAAGTGGGGCATACGTTAGTGGCACGTTTAACGGACCATTCGGACCCGGTGCACAAAGTTTCTATCATTCCGCGGGGCCAAGCGTTGGGATACACGCTTCAATTGCCTACGGAGGATAAATTCTTGGTGAGCAAGTCGGAATTTTTGGACCGCCTTTGCATTGTATTGGCCGGACGCGGTGCGGAAGAAATTGTTTTTGGCGAAATTACTTCCGGAGCTAGCGACGATCTCAATAAAGCAATGGCTTATGCCCGCAAGATGGTCATGGAACTAGGCATGAGCGAAAAGCTGGGGCCGATTGCGTTGCCTAGCGGCAATGAAAGTGAAGTGTTCCTGGGACGCGATATTTCCCGCCATGCCACGTATTCGCCCGAACTGGCTAAAGTAATTGATGAAGAAATCATGAAACTGATTAAGACGTCTTATGCGCGTGCGAAAGAAATTATTTCTTCCCACCGAGAGGCCTTTGATAAATTGGTGGCGGTGTTGTTAGAGAAAGAAGTGGTGGAAGCAAAAGAAATTGATGAAATTTTAGGTTTAGCCCCGGTAGCTGCAGCGGCAGAGCAATCGGCGCAAGTGTCGGCCGATGAACTGGCGCAAGAAGCCACCGCTAAACGTACGACATCCAAACCCGAAGAAAAACCGCAGGCTACACAAGGGGATTTGTTTGACGTTGAATCGCCTAAAGAGTAATCGCATCACGCTTTGCAACAAGGAAGGAACTATGGGAAAATATTTTGGAACAGATGGCATTCGTGCAGTAGCAGGTCAGTTTCCATTGGTGGATGAGTTTATTACTAAGCTGGGCTATGTGGCCTTGCGGGAACTGCAAAAATCTGCACAAGCCGAACATCTGAAACCGCAAGTGATCATCGCACAGGATTCGCGCATTTCGGGGCCGCAAATTTTGGAAGCATTGCAGAAAGGAATCCGTGCCAGCGGAGCCAACGTAATTAGCATTGGTATTTCTCCTACCCCTTCAGTGGCTTACTTGGTAAAACAAACAGGCAGCTTGTGCGGGATTGTTATCTCGGCTAGTCATAATCCGGCCGAGTTCAACGGCATTAAATTTTTTACTAATAATGGGACCAAACTTCCGGAAAAATTAGAGGAGATTATTGAAACACAAGTAGATGCGCTCACGTCAATGCCGGCGCCCACGGGAACATTTACGGAAGATACCTCTCTCGTCAAAAAATATGAACAATTTTTAATGTCTACTGTGGATGGAAATCTTTTAAAAGGAACTAAGGTTGTGTTGGATTGCGCCAACGGGGCCAGCTATCAAGTGGCTGCCAATGTGTTTGCCGGTTTGGGCATGCAAGTAACTGTTACCGGGGCCAAGCCGAATGGAACTAACATCAACAAAGATATTGGGGCTTTGCATACTGGGTTTATGCAGCGCTTAACCGTGCGGGAAAAAGCATTTGCCGGCTTTAGTTTTGACGGCGATGCTGACCGCGTGATTGCATCCGATGAGCAGGGGCGTCAATTAGATGGGGACAATATCATTGCTTCCTCCGCCTTATGTATGAAGAAAGAAGGCACGCTGGCTCATAACAAGGCCGTATTGACCATTATGGCCAACTTGGGATGTATCAACTATTTGAAAGAGAACGGGGTGGATGTGGAACTTACCACCGTAGGCGATAAATATGTTTCCGAAGCGTTGGAGAAAGAAAATCTTTCTATCGGGGGGGAAACATCCGGGCATATCATTTTCCGGCAATTCGCCAATACGGGGGATGGTATTTTGTCCGCGTTGCAATTTTTACAATTTGTAAAGAAATCGGGCAAACCGACCAGTTGGTTTTTGGACCAATGGCAAAAATATCCCAGTAAATTAAAAGCGGTGCCGGTTACTTCTAAACCGCCACTAGAAACGCTGGATGGATTTTTGCCTGGCGTCAATGAAATTGAGCAGACTATGCACGGTAAAGGCCGTGTGGTAGTACGCTATAGCGGAACCGAACCTAAACTACGTATTTTGGTAGAAGGGCAAGAAGAAGAAATGGTGAACCGCGTACTTGATGAAGTAGAAAAGCTGTACCAACAAAAGATGGAGGCACATAAATGACTTTGAAATTAGGCGTTAATATAGACCATGTAGCTACCTTGCGTAATGCACGCAAAGCGGCGTATCCGGATCCCATTGATGCGGCCGCTATTTGTTTAGCCGCCGGAGCTGATTTTATTGTGGTACACTTGCGCAAGGACCAACGCCACATCACGCAAAAAGATGTAGAACAACTTTGCAAATTATTCCCCGGGAAAATCCATTTGGAATGTGCCGCTACGGACTTTGCCGAAAAAATTGCGTTGAAATGCAAACCGCACTCCGTGTGCATCGTGCCAGAAGTTCCCGGTGAAGTCACTACAACCGGGGGACTCAAATTTACTCCCGCGGTACAAAAACGCATTTTTAGCATGGTTGAAAAACTGCATAAAAAACATATTTTAGTCAGCTTATTTATTGACCCGGTAGCAGCTGATTTGCGCGTGGCAGCTCGCCTAGGGGCGGATATAGTAGAGTTATGTACTCGCCAATATAGCGAGGCCAAAACCGCCAAACAATGCCAAAAACAAGTACAAGATTTGGCGCTATCTGCGTTGCTTGCGCAAGAATTGGGTATGCAAGTACACGCCGGGCACGGATTGGATTATCACAATGTGCTAGCTGTAGCCGACATTGGCGGAATTTCGTGCATGAATATCGGGTTTTCCATTATCACACGCTCGTTATTTGCGGGCTTGCCTAGTGCTGTTGAAGAAATGAAAAACTTGTTATAGGAGTTGCGTATGTGCGGCATCATTGGCTATGTAGGCAAAAATAACAGCACCTCTTACATCATTGACGGACTCAAAAAATTAGAATACCGCGGGTACGACTCGGCGGGTATATCTATTTTGCAAGATGATAAGATTATAACAGTGCGTGCGGTAGGGAAAGTAGCCGAGCTGGAAAAAGCCGCCTTGCTTCTCAATCCGCAAGGGACTACCGGCCTTGGACATACGCGTTGGGCCACCCATGGTAAACCTAGTGAAGAAAATTCCCATCCGCATACTGATTGCTCCGGCGATTTAGTGGTAGTGCATAACGGAATTATTGAAAACTATTTAACCTTACGTGATAAGCTACAAAAGTTGGGGCATACCTTTAAGAGTGAAACAGATACAGAAGTAATCGCGCATTTAATTGAAGAAAATCTGCAACATACTCGTGCCGCCACCGATGAAGAAAAACTCATCAAAGCCGTGCAAAAAACAAATGCCCAAATTGCGGGTGCATTTGCAATTGGCGTATTGTGGGCCAAAACTCCCGGTTTATTGGTGGGTGTTAAAACGCAAAGCCCGCTGGTGGTGGGCGTCGGCAAGAAAGAAAATTTTTTGGCTTCCGATATCCCGGCATTTTTGCAACATACCAATAAGGCGCTTTTTTTAGAAGATGGCGAAATGGTCATCTTGCGCTCCAATAAAGTAACGGTATTGGATGCGAACGGAAAAGAGAAAAAAGTAAAGCCTACTAAAATTTCTTGGGACCAAAAAACCGCTGAAAAAGGCGGGTATGCGCATTTTATGATCAAGGAAATTTACGATCAGCCCCAAGCATTGGAAGACACGTTGCGAACCGCACAAAATGATTTTGTAAAAATTTTAGATATGGATGATAAAGCCATGCGTGCGCTTAAAAATATTCATATTATTGCGTGTGGTACGGCTTATCATGCGGGGCTGGTTGGCAAGTATTACTTGGAACAACTGGCGGGGATTCCCGTCAGTGTAGATTTGGCCAGCGAATACAAATACCGCACTATCCCTCCTTTTTCAAATACGCTTGCCATTGCAATTAGCCAATCAGGTGAAACGGCCGACACAATCGGTGCTATTAAAAAAGCGCAAAAGTTGGGCTTTAAAACCTTGGCTATTTGCAACGTGTTGGGCTCTACACTAACCCGTATTTGCGACGGGACTTTCTTTACCCATTGCGGGCCGGAAATCAGCGTTGCTTCTACCAAAGCATTTACGAGCCAAATTACCTCTATTTTCGCGTTGGCGGCGTGCTTAGGCAAATCTAACGGACACATGAGCGAAGCTGATTTTGATAAGTATTCAAAAGAATTAGTGCGCTTGCCCAAAGATATGGCGCAGACGGTAAAAATGGAATACGATGTGCGCCATTTAACGCGTAAAATTTATAAAGCCGATCGTTTTATTTTCTTGGGGCGTAATGTAAACTTCCCCATCGCGTTGGAAGGTGCTTTGAAATTAAAAGAAGTTTCTTATCGTAGCGCGGAAGGTTTTGCGGCGGGGGAAATTAAGCACGGGCCTATTTCTATCATTGATAAAGGTACCCCGGTATTTATGTTGATGCCGGCGGGAGAGTTGTTTGAAAAAATGCTTTCTGCCTGCCAGGAATGCCGTGCGCGCGGAGCGTACGTAGTGGCTATCACCACTAAACCTGGTGAAAAACAAGCCAAGAATGTGGCCGATAAAGTGTTTATAGTCCCGCAAACAAATGAACTTTTGCAACCCATTTTGAATGTTGTACCGCTTCAGTTTTTAGCATATTGGATTGCCAAGCGCTTAGGCTGCGACATTGATCAACCGCGCAATTTGGCTAAAAGTGTAACGGTAGAATAACCGCAAGGAGGCTCTATGCAACCTATCACGCAGGCACAGGTGAAAACTTGGCTGCCCGTGCGTCATGCAGAGGCACACAAAGGTTGTTTTGGCCGGGTGTTGGTGGTGGCTGGGTCGCGCACGATGTGCGGGGCGGGCTTGTTATGTGCCAAAAGTGCACTTTTGGCGGGCGCAGGCCTGGTGTATTGGGCGTTACCTGCCGATAGGCAACCCTCGTTTGCGGCAGCCCTTCCGGAAGCAATCACGCTTCCTCTTCCTACAAATGAACAAGGTGACATGGATGCCAGCGCGTGGGAAATCTTTCCGGAAATTTGCGCTAAGTATAATCCCTCTTTAATTGTGGCAGGCCCCGGCATGGGGCAGAGCCCGCTCTTACCGCTACTGTTGGCAAATAGTGCATTGCCGCTTATAGTGGATGCAGACGCTCTTAACGCCCTCTCACGTCAGGCGGCATGGCATACACATTGGCCCAAGGACCGCCCCACTATTTTTACTCCCCATGCAATGGAAATGGCTCGTTTGTTGGGGGAAACTGTGGCGGAAAGTGAAGCGGCTCGTCAAGCGCAAGTAATAAAGCTGGCGCAATTAACGGCCGGCGTGTGCCTCTTAAAGGGCCCTCGTACGTTGGTAACAGCGCAGCTTTCCAAGGGACAACAAATTTTTCAAAATACAACGGGCAGTGTTGCCTTAGCAAAAGCCGGATCGGGCGACGTGCTTAGTGGGGTGATTGCGGGGCTGTGGGCTCAATTGGGAACCGCAGAAGGTTTTTCAATACATACCGCCTTTAAGGCTGCCGCAAGTGGGGTTTATCTGCATGGCCTGGCTGGGGAAATGGCTGCTCAAGCGAAAGGAACGTATAGCGTGCTTGCCAGCGATACCTTGGCTTGTATTCCGGGGGCCTTTCGGCGGGTACAGGAGGAAGAATGACCGCGCTATTTCACATAATCTTAGGGGTTTTACTGGGAATTCTAGTGCTTGTGTTGGGCACGGTGTATTTTTGCAAACGTACGGCTCGGCACGTACTTCATCCTAAAAAGAAACGCAAACCGCTGTTTGCTTGGCCGGAAGATTATAATATGCCTTATGAAAACGTATCGTTTCAAACGATGGATCACGTTACGCTGAAAGGTTGGTTCGTCCCGGCTAAAGAACCTTCAGAAAAAACAATTATCCTCATGCATGGTTGGGGAATGAATCGGTCCTCCATTTTGCCGTACACGTGTTTTCTGCGAGATATGGGATATAATCTGTTTTATTTTGATTTTCGCGCGTTGGGTGAAAGCGGCGGCGATACCAGTTCCATTGGCTACTTGGAACTGCGTGATGTGCGCGGGGCTATTCATTTTCTCAAGCAAACGTATCCCGATCAGTGTAAACAGATTGGTCTGTATGGTTTGTCTATGGGAGGAATGGTGGCTATTAGTGAGGCCGCGCGCAACCCTGAAATTAAGTGTGTGGTGGCCGAAGCTCCGTATTATTCTTTTCGCAAAGTAGTGTCTCGTTGGGCGTGGATTCACTATCACATGCCCTATTTTCCGCTTTTGCCGATTGTATTACATTACTTGCGTCGTCAACTGGGTGCCAACCCGGAACGCTATAGCCCTAAGTACACGATTGAAAAAATTGCGCCGCGTCCTATTTTTATCATTCACGGACGGTCCGATAACTTGGTTCCGGCCGCACACGCACGCCGGTTATATCGTGCGGCGGGGGATCCTAAAACATTGTGGCTTGTGCCCGGAGCTCTGCACGGAAAATGTGGCGAAACGGGCGGCTATGAATACAAGCAGCGTTTGGCGGATTTCTTTCGCGCTTCCTTATAATTATGCTTATCATTTTTGACCTGGACGGTACGTTACTTAATACTCTGGATGATTTAGCAAGCGCGGCCAATTACGCGCTAACAGCATGCGGATTTCCGGCTCGTAGTGTGGAGGAGTGCCGGCAGTTTGTGGGAAATGGCGTAACCAAATTATTGGAACGCGCTTTGCCGGAAGGAGCCGCTAACGAACAGACCGTTGCCCGTATGCGCGAAGCTTTCTTTACCCATTATGATGAACACTTAGCAGATCAGACACTTCCTTATGCGGGTATTCAGAAGTTGCTAAGTGATTTGCAATCGCGCCATATGCAATTGGCGGTATGTTCCAATAAATATCAACGGGCTACCTCCA
>ONOD01000088.1 GCA_900319325.1 uncultured Elusimicrobium sp.
ATTTAATAATTGTTCTGTTTTCTCTTCGAGGATACACTTACGATGACTACGTAGCGTTAGGAGCCCTTCCTATAATACTTCCAGCGATGTTTGGCATAAACATTAAAAGACCAAAAAGTAGAGGAGTATCTGTAGACCCTAACGATTCTGAAACAGTATTTCATCTGCTAAAATATTACGCAGACTTTTATCAAATACCTTTGGAATATAAGGAAGAAAAGAAATAAATTCTACGAGACAAAGTGAGCCTGTAAAGCGTAATTAAAAGTTCACTGCGCCATCTGCGACATAAACTTTCTAGGGGTTAAAAATTTTTATAGAATACAAATTTTTTCCGCGGGATTTTTGTTATAGTTTTTCTGCCATTTTTCTGCCGAGTACTTTCCCGTTTTTGACATTTTTTGTTAGTAAAATTTTCAGTTTCTCGACGAGAAAGTATAAAGAGAGTGGTTCAGTAAAAAAGGGCGGTTTTTAGAGCCTAAAATTGCGCGGGAAATTCGATTTTGTCAACGAGAAAAATTTAGGCCCCGCGATTGCGGAGCCCAAATTTTACTGCGCCCACCAGGACTTGAACCTGGAACCCATCGATTATGAGTCGATTGCTCTAACCAATTGAGCTATAGGCGCTAATGTATTTATTATAACAAATTACCGGGGCGCGGACAAAGACTCTCTAAATGTGCTACAATATATATGTAATTCCGGGATGGTGTAATGGTAACACGGGTGCCTCTGGAGCATTAATTCTAGGTTCGAATCCTAGTCCCGGAAAGATTTAAACCCCGCATGTGCGGGGTTTTGTATAATATCGTTAACGGGGCATGGCTCAAGTGGTAGAGCGCCCGCTTTGGGAGCGGGAGGTTCCCGGTTCAAGTCCGGGTGCCCCGATGTTTACTATGACTACGCATCTTACACGCACGTGCGTATTTAACCAATTTCACACTGCCGCCGAACCGGCGGAAGAATCTTTTTCCGGCGGAATTAAAACCGTTACCTCGGGTGTTTTTCGCACGCCTTTCCCGTTTGATAAGCTTGTGTTATCGGCCAATTTCCGTACCGCTACGGATGGATGTTTGCTGCTGGAAGTGCAAGTGTGTGTGGGGGAAAAATGGAGCGAATTTTATAAGCTGGGGCTTTTGTCGGGTAAATTTAAAACCAGTTTCCCGGCACAACAAGATGCGTTTGGCCACGTAGAAACGGACGAGTTAGTGTTGAGCGCGGCGGCGCAAGCGTATCGCTACCGCCTTAAATTTTATGGGGATGCCGAATTACTGTTATTGGCGGTTAGCGGGGTGCGCGCTCCGTTTGTCTACGATGAAAAAACCGCTGCACATGTTCCTGTGAAACCCAATATTCAGCAAGTCCCCGTGCTTAGCCAAATGGAGCAGGATCCTGCGCATAAGCGACGTATTTGTAGTCCTTGCTCTCTTTACATGGCACTTAATGCGCTGGGATATGTCGTCCCCTTGCAACAAATTTTACCGCGTGTATTTGATCAAACGGCAGATGTATACGGCAATTGGCTTTTTAATATTGCAGCCGCCTCGGAATTTGGGGCGGAAGCGTTTTTCAGACGATTTGCCAGCTTGGCGGAATTAGAAGAATTTGTGACGCCGGATAGCCTGGTGATGGCGAGTATTGCGTTTAAAAAAGACGAATTGCCCGGTGCTCCGCTAGAGAAAACGTCCGGACATCTAGTTGTTGTTCGCGGCTACGAAAAGAATAAAATTTTGGTAGCTGACCCCGCTGCGCCTACGGCGGCCAGTGTATTGCGTTCGTATAATGCGGCTGCCTTTGCAAATGTTTGGTTGAATCATAAACAAGGGGCGGCGTACGTAGTGAGACGGAAATGAAGAAAATTTTTCTCTGTTTAGGTTTATTTGTGTGCTTGTTTGCCTGTGCCCGACCGGAGCTTAAAGATGCGCTAGTGGTGGTGCACCGCGGGGAGATGGAATCCTTGGACCCCGTATATTCTTATGACGGTATTACGCATGGGATGCTGATCAACGTTTATGATACCCTACTTAAATTTAAAGGCAGTTCCCTCACAGATTTAATCCCCTCCATTTCTACGCAAGTTCCCAGCAAAGAAAACGGCCTCATTTCTGCGGATGGGCGCACGTATACTTTTCCTATCCGTAAAGGCGTCAAATTTCATGACGGAACGGAACTCACCCCGGAGGATGTGCGCTATTCCATTTTGCGGTTTTTACTTTCGGATGTTTCCGGTGGGCCTTCCAGTTTGCTGTTAGAACCGATTTTAGGGGTTTCTTCCACCCGCAATAGTGAGGGGGAAATAATAGTAGATTTTAAGCAAGCAGCTAATGCTGTGCGCGTGGAAGGAGACAATGTGGTGATTACACTCAAGCGGCCGTTTGCCCCTTTTCTATCCATCTTGGCACGGTGGAGTTATATTATCAGCAAACCGTGGGCAGTCAGCCGCGGTGCGTGGGATGGTACAGAAGAAACGTGGAAAGATTTTAATAATTTCTCTAAGGATTCCTCACCGCTATTTAAGGAATCAAACGGTACGGGTCCTTTCCAAATTGAACGCTGGGATATTGCCAGTAAAAGCGTAGTCTTGCGCGCAAACGAACAATATTTTGATGGGGCTTATGACAATTTGCCACGTTTGCGTACAGACCCGGTTATCTTTTTTACGCGAAATATTAACATGCAGGCTAACCCGGATGTCGGTTCCGGTAAAATGGACGGACAGGGGATTCCTTCGGACTTTTTTGCGGACAAAGATTTGCGCTTGGGGTTTTTGTATGCGTTTGATTATGAGGCATTTTTAACGGAGTCCATGGATGGACGCGGGCAACGCGCTATTGGCCCGGCTCCGCAAGGGCTCGTACCACAGGATGAATCATTTAAGCGTTACGAATTTGATCTTAAAAAGGCAGAAGAACATTTCAAAAAAGCCTATAATGGGCAAGTGTGGGAAAAGGGGTTCAAGTTTACCATTACCTATAACACTGGCGGCGAAATGCGCCAAATTGCCACAGAAATTTTAAAACGCAATGTGGAAAAATTAAATCCCAAATTTCAAATTGATTTGCGAGGAGTTACGTGGCCGGCCTTTTTAGAAAAAACCGCCAAACGCCAAATGCCAATGTGGTCACGCGGATGGGTGGCCGATTATGCCGATGCGCACAATTTCTACTTTCCTTTTTTGCATAGTCACGGACGTTATGCGCTTTCTCAGGGATATCAAAATCCTCAAAATGATGTGCTCATTGAACGCGCTGTGGCCGAGACCGATTTAAGTAAACGCAATGCCATTTATAAACAACTGCATAATATCATGCACCAAGATGCTATGCAGCTATATACCGTGCATCCTACGGGTTTATGGGCTATGCGCCGCAATGTTAAAGGATTTACGGATAATCCGGTGTATATGGGAATTTATTATTACCCCATGTATAAGGAATAATTTTACGAGTGCAAGTTGCGCGCTGCCCCGTATTTTTGCTACAATAACATTGCGGGGTAGAGAAGCCCGGTATCTCGCAAGGCCCATAACCTTGAGATCGTTGGTTCAAATCCAACCCCCGCAAATTTTTTATTTTTTACCGCCTGAAAAGGCGGTTTTTTTATGGATGCTGTGTAATATTTATGTAAAATAAAGCAAAGGGGATATTTTATGAAAACTATTTTATTTATCGGAACACATAAGAATTATTCGGGATTGCGCTTGGCTGCGGCTTTAGGGACGGCCCTCGTCTGGAAAGGTGAGGAGGTGTTGCTGGCAGGGAACGGAGAAGAACTGCCTACCTATTTGCAACTTCCTATGACAGCCATTCCTTCAAAAGCGACCGCTAAAACGTTGGCTACACTACTCCAAAAAAATCATATTGAAAAAGTAATTTCCTTAGCATATCTACCGGGGTGTGAAGCCGCCCTTTCTCTGAATATTCCCTTTGTATACATTGAACCGGAAAATTTGAAAGAAGCCAAACCTGTCAAAAATAAAAAAGATCTTCTTGCAAAAGCCCAAAAAGTAGTAGTAATCGGTTCGTCCGATAAGGCATTAAATCAAAAAATATATGGTGCCAATGCTATTCGGGTGGCCAATCCGGCTATTTGGGTGGAACATTATAATTATCACAAACCGGCCTGCTTTAAAAAAGAAAACAACATTGTGGCGGCGGGGCCTTTTGGCAAGGAGGGCGGCTTTGATGTACTCCTGAAAACTTGGGCGCGTCTATCTCCGGCGCATACCACATGGCATTTAACTTTAGTTGGATACGGCGCGGGAAAGGCGGCCCTTCAAAAATTTATTGCACAACACAAGTTGCAAGATAGCACGCAGTTGGTGGATGCCGATACGGACTTGTATAGTCTGTTGCGTAATGCGGATATTTATATCAATCCGGCCCGTACCCCGGCGCAGCTGGATGAGTTGTTGGATGCCATGGCTAGTAAATTGCCGGTTATTACCACTGATGTGCCTGGTGCCGATGAGTATGTGCAGAACGGAATTAATGGGCTTATTGTGAATGTGAACGAAGAAGAACCGCTTACCATTGCACTAGACGAATTAATGGTCAATTGGGGAAAACGTGTCGGTATCGCTATTGAAGCCAGCAAACAAAAAGAGAAATTTCCATTTGATGATTTTGTAACCCACGTGCTGATATGATTGATTGGAAAAGCAACCAAACGCGTCTAGCATTGAAAGAAATTGAATCATACGCCCAAATGTATGGCCGCGGCAGCCGCGTAGTTCGTACGGCGTATGCTTATCGGCACCTTCGTAATTTTATTTATTATGATTTACAACAGCGTTGGGCAGGGCTTTTCCATCGCCCAAAACTTGCGCAGGATAAATTACATGTATTGCTGCATTTGCGCGGAGGGTTAGGGGATTGCGCCTCCCATTGGGTAGCCGTGCGTGCGTTACGTCATCAGTTGCCGCAAGCCGTGTTTCATTACTTTACCGATTCTCCGCAAGCTGCTCATCTATTTACGCAAGAAGACGCACTTAATCAAATTTTACCAGCCGGAAAAATGCCCTATCGCCGCGCATATGATATGGCGTGTGAACTGTGTATTTCTTGGAAAACAGTACATGTAAATAAAGCGCGTGTGGAAAAATTAGCCCCGCAATTTATGCCTATTTTGCAAACCTCGTTGGCGCGTCAACAAGAGCTTTCCTTCTTTTTGAAAGACAATTATCTGCTAGATGATGCGCTGGGCCGTTTTTTGTATCATCAAAAAGCCAAGTGGTTAGAGGCACAGCGTTATTTAAGTGCGCTTGAGTTTGACGTTTCGCAAACAGGTCTTTTACCGGACAAAATCTTGCAAAGAGATATCTGCAAATATGGGCTCAAAGCACCGTATATAACGGTACATAGTGGCATCAATGCCGCTTTTAATATTGGCGCTAAAACGCCGCTTAAATGCTGGCCTGCAGAAAAATGGGAAGAATTTTTAATACGTTTTAAACAACAATTCCCGCATATCCAAATAGTGCAAGTGGGCGGGAAGAATAGCCCGCATTTTGCCAATTCGGATTTGTGCTTAGTGGGGAAAACCTCCCTGGAAGATTTGCCCGCTATCTTGCAAGGCTCGCGCTTACATATTGACGGAGAAAGCGGGCTTGCCCAACTTACGCGTTGGCTGAATACCAAGGCAGTTGTGCTGTTTGCCAATACGGCCCCCAGCTTATTTGCCTTGGAGAAGAATATCAATTTGTCATCGGATCAATGCGGACATTGTATGTGGTTGGAAGGGCCCAGCTGGCATACCGATTGCTTGCTTGGCTATTCGGCCTGTGCGAATATGCAGGCGCACCGTGTAGAAGAAGTGTTAGAAGCCGTTTGTAAAGAACTTGCTTAGACGTTGCGCATCCTTGGTAAGATACAAAATCCCTACATACGCGGCCACAAACACGGGGCCACATCCAAAGATTTGAACCCAATAGTTTTGGAATAGCATTTGCGAAAGTAACGCCGCCGGCAATAAGGCCAACGCAGCCAACGTCGTAAAGCGCATTACAAGCCACAAAGGTTTAAAATAATTCAAGAAATTTAAGTGTTTTCTAAACAAAACTGCGTTGAAGATAAAACCGATAATTAGCCCGATTGCGATCAAATACGGGTATATAAATGCCCCTTGGCTGGGGATAAAAATCCACATCAAGCCCGTGAAGATAAAGCCGCTGATTAATGCGTACGGGAACCATTCTTTGATTTTTTGTCCAGCAGCCAAGGCGCTGTTTTGCAAGTATCCCGGTATCATAAGTAACAATACAAATAGCATCGGGCGTAAAAATGCGATTGTGTCTTGTGCAGCTTGTGCGGTAAACTGCCCGCGTTTGAAGAATAAATCTACAATTTGCGGAGCGAAATAGCATGAAAATACCACCAAGGGCGCCAAGATGACAAGGAGTATATATGTGGCGTTAATGAAGGTGTTGTTGGCTTGCGTGAATTCCTTTTTGGAAAGCTGTTCCGTCATTTCAATTTTGGCCACATTAGCCGCGCGTGCGGTGAATACCTCGGTAGCGGAATCTGTGAGTTGCTTACAGTAGTTAAGCGCACTTACAACACCAATTTCCATACCACTCATCAAATATAAGGGAAGCCAACTGTTTAGCATATCTAATACTGCAAGGGTTTGGCCCGTGAGCATATTTTGCCGAGTGCGGGTGCGCAGCGGCATCCACGCAGGGGTAAATTCCCAAGCCAGTTGGGTCTTTAGTAATATCAACAAAATTATAATCTGTAATGCGTTGGCAATAAAGAACCCGTAGAGCATGCTGATAATGCCTACCTGTTTGCCAAATAGTAAGAGGCCCGCAAGCGGACAGATGGCATTTAATACTCCCAGCCAAGCGGTTTTGAAAAACTTGTACATTTCGGCGATTGCCGTCAAATAGTAAGTGATTATCTGCAAGGCAAATACCCACAAAGCCCACACGAGGAGGGCGCTGTCTCTTTCTAGCAATTGTTCGCCAAAACGTGACAAAATCTTCCAAATTGTTTCGGGGAATATAACGCCAACTAATCCAATTAAAACGCCTAACATCAAATAAATATAGAGCCACATGGTGGCAAACTTCTTTCCGGTCTTTTCGTTTTGTTGAGAGAGGAACATGGCCT
>ONOD01000007.1 GCA_900319325.1 uncultured Elusimicrobium sp.
ATGCTCGTTACGACGGTAGGCTTTATTATCCTGGAAATATTTGCCCGTCCGATCGCTACTATTTTCAACGGGCAGGACCAAGCGCTTATCACCCTGGCCAGCCGCGTAATCCGCCTTGTGAACATCTTGCTCCCCATCGTGCCTTTGCAAATGATGGCTACCACGTTTTTCCAAGCGATTAACCAACCGTTAAAGGCAGCGTTTTTGAGTTTGTCTCGTCAAATCTTACTCGTTATTCCGCTGGTGCTTATTTTACCCTTGTTCTTAGGACTAGACGGTGTATTTTTAGCCCCGGTGATGGCTGACGGTATTTCCACCTTATTAGCTGTTTACCTGCTCAAACGTTTTTTCAACAAACATGGGCTAAGTGTGTTTTTCAAAAGAAAATAATAGCAGGCAAGCAACCGGGCTTAAATTTGCTACAATGTGGTAGCTACTTATAGAGAGTCACTCGCTATGAACCGCGACATTTTAGCATTAGATTTTTATGGTAAAACGATCGTAGCCGCATTAGCTTCACATGATGAAGATACGGACACATTACGCGTGCGTTATGTGCTTCAGCATCATAGCGATGCGTTTAACGGTGCTTTCGTGCGAGAGCGCTCCAATGCGCAAGATGAGCTTACCCGTGTGTTTGCCCAAATTTCGGAATATACCGAACGAACCCCCCTTGTTATCGTAGGAGTGCGGGGAAATTTTCTATCATTTCGGCACGGCACCGGGTTTACCTATACGGAATCGCGCAGCCGCATCATTCGCGAAAGTGATATAGATAACGCCATCCACGAGGCTTTGCCCAAAGAGCTAGACGATTCACTGGAAGTAGTGGATGTATTGCCCTTATCCTATATTATTGACGATCAGCCCGGAGCCACCGACCCGGTGGGTATGCACGGTTATTGCCTGGGTGTGGAAACGTTTGTTTCTTACGGGGTACGCACCCATTTAACAAATTTCAAGGGCGTACTAGGCGCGTGCGGGTGTGAAGATTTTCAGTGGATTCCTTCTTCTGTGGCGCTGGCAGAAATGGCGCTTTCCTCTTCGGAAAAAATTTCCTCGCTACTCATTGACTTGGGGGAGGATAGCACATCAGCCGTCTTGTATCACAAAAATTCTCTCTTAGAAGCGTGGGAAATTCCGTTTGGATTGGACCGGGTAGCCGAAGGGATTGCCGACCAGTTACAAAATGATTATCCCACTGCGCTAGAGGTGTTACGCAACTACGAGGCCGACTCAGTAATGGACGAAGTATTGCTGGAAGCCGCCCTCCCTGTTTTACAAGATATTCACAAAGAATTAGTTCAATCACTTACCTATATTCAGCACCCTCCCACTCAGTTAGTGTTGTGCGGACAGGGAGCGGTTCCTGTTTTGCAAAAAGCGCTTAAAAACATCCTGGGCACACGCAAAGCGCGCTTATGCACATTCAATAAACTTATTTCGGATTGCGAGCTAAGCTCCCCACAATATGATGGCGTACTGGCCTTATTGCAATACGTCGTACTGCGCGAACAAAACCAGGTAGGCATTACGCAAGTCAAGGAAGAAGGATTACTCGGCAAACTGTTTGGGAAGTTGGGATTTAATTTATTTTAAGACATTTCCATTAAGAAGCCCTGCATCAAGCAGGGCTTCTCTCTAAGAATTGGAACTAATCATCTTGCCAACAGGGTGTTGCGTACTTACGCCATACTTCTTTTGCATGAGTAAATCCTTTTTCCTTACAACGATTGTAAAGCTCAACCCGACCACAAGATCCATCTCCCGGGCTCCAGGAGGTGGTTTCTCCATTCGTACATGCCTTTTTGGTAACCGAGGCACCCGCCTTCAAAAGTTGGCACACTTGGTAAGAGGATCCATTGTTTGCCGCGCGTTCCAAGGGGGTTTCTCCATTCTCAGGAACATTAACCAATTTTTTCCCTCCTTTTGCTAAAATCAGGTCTATGGCATATCTGCGTGAATCATTAACGCAATCACGTCTTTCTAAAGAGGCCAATAAAAGACCTGAATTAATAGGCATGTAATTACGGGCAAACATATATTTAATTACATCGTAATCATAATGCAAGATATCCAAAGCAACTGCTTGTGGTAACTGTGTCATTTTAAGGCGTTTCATGGCAACTTCGAATCCCTCATAATCTTTGGGCAACAAAAAGGAAAGCAAGTTTTTTTCAGCACCTTTCACTTGGAAAAAATACTCGTAAATACAGCGTTTTACTTTGCCTTTTTCATGTCGAATATAACTATGAGAGATATTCAGCTCATCATTAGAAATAGGCTTATTCGCTGCTTTGTGATTTTCAAAAGCTTGCTTTGCCACTTTACAATCATTCTTTCTAAAAGCATCCACAAAGGTCACAGTAGTCGCCGCATCTATCACATGCGCGAGTGCGTTCATAATACCAGCGCGTGCAGGGACAACAGATAGTATTAACATAACGCCTAGTACGTATATTTTTTTCATATACCTGCCTCCTGTCCGAAAAAGAATAAGATAATAAAGTATTGTTTGAAATAAAATAAAAATCAAGACCTAAAAAAAATGAATTTAAGGCCCAGGACTAAACTGGGCCTTTTGGGTACTTTTTATTAAGTCGTTCGATAATCCCCGCATAAAACGGGATTGGAACTAACCGGGCAAAAGTTATTCTTCCTCTTCCGCCTCGTTAGCACGTTCGGTACGTTTACGTAATAGGTGCGATAAAATCTTTTTACGCAACCGTAGCGACTTGGGCGTAATTTCCACCAACTCATCGGGAGCGATGTACTCTACAGCCTGTTCCAAGCTCATTTGGCGCGGCGGAGTAAGCACGTAGGATTCATCGCTGGCTTTGCTGCGCATATTGCTTAAGTGCTTGGCTTTACAAGGGTTGACAACCAAGTCATTGGCGCGGGAGTTTTGCCCTACAATCTGCCCGGCGTATACTTTTTCGCCCGGGCCCAAAAACAGTTCTCCGTTATTTTCAAGAGCGTAGAGCGCATAAGGAGTTGTCTCGCCGTCTTCTTTAGCGATGAGTACCCCGTTGTGGCGTAAGTCGGGCAAGTCCGCCTTGGGATAATATCCCTTAAAGCTATGGTGCATAATACCTGTACCGCGGGTGCTGGTCAACAGTTCGTTCTTAAATCCAATAAGCGCACGGGAAGGAATTAAATATTCTAAGCGCAAGCGATCTTCGCCCTCGGTGACCATATTTTCCAATTGTGCGGCACGCGTACCCAAAATGGTGAATACAGCCCCCTGATATTCGCTCTTGATGTCCAAAATGAGCGACTCCATAGGCTCTAAGATTTGTCCGTTTTCCTCTTTGTAAAGCACTTCCGGGGAAGACACGGCCAGTTCAAAACCTTCGCGGCGCATATTTTCAATCAAAATAGTGAGGTGCAATTCTCCGCGGCCATATACTTTGAATTTACCCTCGCCTTCCAACTGTTCCACTTTCAGGCCCACGTTGGTTTGGGCTTCCTTTTCCAAGCGATTTTTAAGATGGCGACTGGTAACGAATTTACCTTCACGCCCGGAGAAGGGACTATCATTAACCAGAAAGTCCATAGACATTGTAGGCGCGTCAATGGTAAGCGGCGGGAGCGGTTTAAGTGCATCGGGACGACAAATGGTATCCCCCACATCCACCCCTTCCAATCCGGCGATAGATACAATATCCCCGGCGGTTGCACTTTCTACTTCCACCTTACCCAGTCCCAAAAAGCGTTCAATCTTGGCGGCTTTGGCTTGAGTGGTCGTCCCGTCAGGATGAATAAGCGCCACGGTCTGACCTTTGGTAATATTTCCCGCCAAAATGCGGCCAATACCCACGTGGCCCAAAAAGTTATTATAGTCCAACATGGTTACTTGCATCTGCAAGGGAGTATCCGGCTCGGCAAGCGGCGCGGGCACGTGCGATAAAACAGTATCTAAGATAGGCGCAATATCTTTGCCCTGTTCTTCCATTTTAAGGCTGGCCCAACCGGCACGGCCGGAAGCATAAATAATCGGAAAATCTAATTGTTCATCGGTGGCACCCAGTTCCATAAACAAGTTAAATACTTCGTCCACTACTTCGCTGGGGCGGATGTGTTCGCGGTCCATTTTGTTGATGACCACAATGGGTTTGAGTCCCAAAGCTAACGCTTTACGTAGCACAAAGCGGGTTTGCGGCATGGGGCCTTCCACCGCGTCCACCATCAGGATAGCACCATCTACCATTTTGAGCACGCGTTCTACTTCACTGCCAAAATCCGCGTGGCCAGGTGTGTCTACAATATTAATCGTGTGGCCTTTGTAGCCAATGGAAGTACACTTGGCTAAAATTGTGATGCCGCGCTCGCGCTCCAAGGGGTTGGAGTCAAGTACCGTGTCTTGCGCTTGGTCTTCTTTTACTTTGAATTCTCCGGCAAATTTTAAGAGAGAATCAACCACAGTGGTCTTACCGTGGTCCACGTGTGCAATAATGGCCACGTTGCGTACATCTTCGCGGGTATTGTTCATATTTGTTACGGTTTCCTAAAAATAAAGATTATCTATATTTTACAAAATTATAAGTAATCACGCCTGTAGATTTGAATAGAATAAGCGTTATCTATAAAGGAGGGAACGAAATTCTTGCGTTTGATTGATGTCTTTAAACATCCAGCCTTTTTGATCTTCATCAAATAGGGCTTCGTAATTTTTGAAATTATGTTTGATTGCTTTTTGCAAATTGGCGTAAGTGTTTTTGCGGTCCTTTTTGAATGTCCAATACGTGCCCGCTAAATTAACGTACGGCGTAGGCGCGGATGGATCCAAGCGGATGGCGGTTTCAAAATCGGATTTAGCTTTTCCCCATTGTTTTAAATTCATACGTGCAAACCCACGGTTATTGTAAGCCACGGCCCACTTAGGATTAAGTTCAATTGCACGCGTGTAATCCGCAACGGCTTTGTCAAATTGTTTTTGTTCTTCATAGACAAGCCCGCGTCGGTTATACCAATAGGCCTCCGGTTCCAGTTCAAGCACGCGGGTATAATCTTCCAACGCGGCGTCCAAATCCCCTATTTCACGATATGTTGCCCCCCGCCACTGGTAGGCCAGCGGCCATTCGCTCTTACGATTGATAGCCTTACTAAACGAAGAGATGGCCTCATCCAATTTACTATCACTTTGAAAAATACGCCCTTGCCAAAAATGACGCGAGGCCGAATCATTCCCCTGGGCGGCTAATGCATCCACTTGTTGCTGAGCTACGTCGTAGCGGTACGCATCTAAACTAACAGGGATCACCTCTTCCCACAATCCCACACCCGTTTGCGACCAATTTCCCGCGTACTTGGTATAATCAGCCAGGGCTAAATTGTATTTACCGATGGAACGATATTCGCGCGCACGAGCTAAATAGAAATTTTTATAAGACGGTTTTAAGTGAATGGCTTTTGTAAAATCAGCCAGCGCCAGTTGCGGTTCTTTCAAGTGCGAATACGCAATCCCGCGCGCATAATAGCGAAACGGATCCTTGGGGCGTAACGCGATTACTTGGTTGTAATCGGCAATTGCTTGGCGGGTATTGCCCAATGCTTGATAGGCATCTGCCCGGTAATGGTACGCTTGCACGTGCTTGGGCGATTTTTCAATCACTTTGGTAAGCAAGTCAATCTGCGTCTGCAAGTTAGATGCTTGCCTGGCACGCTCAAAGAGTTGGTCCGCCGTCTGCGCCGGCGCCGAAATTGCTCCCAATAATAAGATGCTTATCCAAAAGTAACGCATATATTTATTTAACTATTATTTCAGCAAAAACACAAAGTAAATATTAAAAACTAATACCATCGCCCCAACAAAATAACACAACCCCAATAGAAGCGTGGTAAAAAAATGTAGGTTCAAAAAAATGGCTCCCACCAGCGTAGCACGCCCGGCAAACAATTTCCCCATCTGGATAGTACGGCCGGACCATTTCATGATCTTGGCAGACAGTACCGTCCGCACCGCCGCGGCTAACATCCCCAGGCACAGAATGACTAATCCCCGCGGCAACCCTGTTTGCTGATTTTTGACAGAAGAAAACACATCACGCACGCTGCCGCGTACCAGGTGTGTAGCTTCGGGCTTGGTGAGCCCCATATTCATATCAACCAGTTGATTACTGGTGCGCTCTTGCACGAGCAGCAAAATATTATCAATAAAATCGTTCCACTCCCCGCACGCCAAGCGCAACGCAAATACACAGGAGGTAAACAAGGAATATCCAAACGCCACCACACCGTATATAGAAAGCACCCCCAAAATTCCCAGCCACTTAAACGCAAACGCCCACGACACAAAAAGCGTGGATGCGGTTACATAAGCCACCAGCAGAAAAATACCAACCCCCGCCAGCAAGTGCGGCAAAAACCACCGCTGCAACGCCGCCACAAAATGCGCCATAGAGATTTTCAACAACGCCGGCACATCCGTTTGTTGCGTGTTAGACAACAACATATTGTCCGGGGGAGCGGAAAGCGGAACAGAATTAGTGTTCATGGCAGCAGCAATTTCCACAACAAGTGTGTGTTTTTCCTTTTTGGCACGAAGGGATCTGATCGGAAACTTTTACCAGTTTGCCCAGTTTTTTATCGTATATATACGTACCTGTTTTTGACTGACTCATTGTTTATTCCTCATTTGTTCAAACCAACGTAAAATCCAATCCGGCTTGTAGTCTATGATCTTTTTATTGTGTTGGGTATAACTTTCCGGCGGAGCAAAGAGTTGTTTTTCACGCGGCAATAGCGGATAGAGGTAATTGGTAACCACCTCAATATTGGGGTACCACAAGTTATGCACTTTTTTGTCAATCCAATGTTGCAAGCCTAAATTAGGCAAGTGGAGCCCTGCCGAGGCCGCCCAAAACACGCTATTAACCGCAATCACATAAAGCGCAAATTCCTGCTTGAGCGTAGCCAGCAGTTGCCAGGTTTGGTTGATAGACAATTTTTTAATATCAATTTCCAGATAGTGTGCATTTCCTACGGGGCCGCCCTTGGTAACACTCATCACGTAGTAGCCTTGTTTGATTAACCCCTCCGCAAGCGCCTTGATGTGCGGATAAACGTAGTTAGATCCGCGGGAATCAAGCTGCAAAAACACGATTCCTTTTTGATTCGCCGCGCCTTGGCGAGCCGTGGTTAGATAGTCCGATATTACTTGGGAAACTTGCGCCGGGAAATACATCTGCGGTGCGGGAATATCCGCCGGCACAGAGAGTCCAAAAGTTTCAAACAAACTCGTCACGCGGTGGTGGATATTCGTGCCATATTCATAATACACGGGGATGACTAAAAAACCTTCCGGCACATCTTTGAGTGCAGAAGAATAATCGTAATTTTTCCAGATGAGCGGATGACGCGTACCGTTAAAATAAAATACTTTTTCAAAGTGTGGATTTTCAGCCAACAATGTGCCGACTAGCGGGGAATTATTACGGTCAAATTGTTCCCCCACATAGCCGTAAAACGGGATGTTGGGATACTTGTGTTTGAGGGCTTCAAAAACGGGCGTCGTGTACAGATAATCGCCAATACCCATAAAAAATACAAAGGCAAACCCCTTCACTTGCGGGTTTGCCCAGAGCGCATTATCTAAATTGTAAGACACATGCTCATGCATATATAGCGGGCGGCAGACCCGGTACCACGTTGCGTCTATTGGCAACTTTTCCACATGCACATTTTGCGGATGATGATTAAACCCATACCATACCGGGGTGGCGGGCTCCATCCACCCAAACAGTTTATGTTTTAACCAACGAACACTTTCGTAAGCCACACACAAGGGCCGATGTGCCCGCAGGTAACTTTGCGTCTTATCCATACGTACAGTATATCAAAAAATGCCCGCACTAAAAAAGTACGGGCAAAGTATTCATCATGCATGGACAAGCTAGTCTCCCGCCCACTTTCCTGTGCATTCGTCTTCCGAAGATACGGTTATGTTACAAGGGGAAGATTCATCATCCGTGTTTCCCAGGATTATATCGATCACACAGTTCACGTCATTGCTATCTATACAGCCATCCCCGTTTACATCAAATTCATAAAGCTCTCTTCCCTCCGGCGCTCCCCCAAGCTTGGCATTAATAATTGACGTTACATCGCTAACGGTCGTTTCACCATCTCCATCTGCGTCCGCACAGATATCTTTGCCGGTAGATCCTCCCCCCCAGCCGGCTTCCAGCTCGTAGGCAGCATAGGCAGCGCTAGAACCAACCCCTGAAGGCGTTCCGTTTAGGCCATGCTGGCACAACCAGTTGGCTTCGTCATCTCCGTGCCTTGCCTCACAGATAGTCGCGCCGGGACGTCTGAAACTCTTATCCATATACATAAGTAGCCGGGCATTGACAGACGCATTGACCGGCCGAGCAAGCACATACGAACACCACCGGTTCGGCATTACTCTGATGCCGGCATCCACTGCTTTTATGTCCAATTCTTGGATATTATTCGTATAATGGCGGTTCTGCAAATAAAACGCATTTTCTCCATCGCGCACGGCGTTGGCATTGGGCATTAATGCTACAAACCGGCTTTTCAATATTGCTCTTCGGTACTGGGGGAGTGCAACAGAAGCTAATATCCCAATAATTAACACAACGGCCAATACCTCTATGAGGGTAAACCCACGATTTTTCATATATTTCTCCTTATGATAAATTAAAAAGTCCTACTTTAATTATTGTACGAAAAGGCGCAAAAGTCAAGGCCTAATTTTTTACCGTAAACTAATGAGCTGCATATCTAATACAATTTTTCCGTCCCTATATACAAGCGTGTGCGGAACTTGTACCGTTCCGTCAGCAGACAAGGGCATATAATCGGCGTACTGCAAATCAGCTGAATTAAGCGCGGTAATTGTGCGTGCAGTGGCCGGATAGGTTTCCCCTGCTTTGTAGGTGAACGTTTCTTTGGCGCGAGCCGCTTTGTAAATAGTAGTTACATCGCCGTTTTTCTCCCGGCGGATACCCGCATACGCACCTGGGCTAGAAAATAGCAAATCAAGCAGCTGCGTGATTCGCCCGCGCACCAAGGTATTATCTACTTCCTTAAATAAATAACGATAAGCGATGCCTTCCGGGCTGACAATCGCGTGCAGCACTTTATAAAGTCCGCCGGTTAGCAAAACTACTTCAAAATCTTCTTCACCAATCTTTTTAACGGTTACTACGCCATCGGTCATCATGTCATCCATGGTGCCCGATACCTTGAACCCGGCCTGCGTTTTCCCCTCTGCAAAGAAATTCACTTTTTTATAGTTATATACATCAGCGGGCACTTGCTTTACACGGGCAGTAGCACAGCCTATCAGCAAAAGCGCCATAGAAAATGTTAAAATTTGTTTCAACATACCCCCTCCTTTTTGATATTATACTGTTTATGGAGTTATGTGTCCTTTATTTTATTACGTTTTTATGCGCTGCGGCGGTTACAGCCGGCACCGTTCCGCTGCTTCGGCATTGGATTGCCCCCTTTTTAACTGACACTCCCGGCGGACTAAAAACTCACAAAAACGCCGTCCCTATGCTGGGCGGATGTGCTATTTTTATAGGAACAGTAAGCAGCTTGGTGCTTATTCGGTTTGTTACCAATTTCCCGACAGGAACTTTGCATAGTTTGCGCGGTATTTTAAGCGCGGGAGCACTGATATTTTTACTGGGCCTAACCGATGATTTACGCAAACCCAAAGGATTGCCTATTTGGGTGCGCTTACTGGTGCAAATTGGCGCCGTTTCATTACTGATTTACTACGGTATATTTGTGCAAGCTTTTGCCGCTACTTGGCTTAATTATACCGTCACTTTTGTATGGCTTTTGGCGCTTACCAACGCTTTCAATCTTTTGGATATTGCCGACGGACTCTGCGTCAGCCAAGCGGTTATTTGCGCCGGTGGACTGGTGCTAATTGCACTACCCGGGGAACTATGGTACGTTAATTTTGCCGCGCTTGCGCTCTTGGGTGGCGGACTTGCGTTTTGGCCGTTTAATCACGCCAAAAATAAAGTATTTCTGGGTGATAGCGGCGCCACTTTCTTAGGCTTTATGATTGCCGCTATTTCCATGGGAACGCAATACACGCAACAAAACCCGTACGGTTATGCTGCCCCTTTATTTATTGCGGCTGTTCCTTTATTTGATACGGCCTTTGTTAGTGTGGCACGTCTTTTACAAGGGAAAAATCCGTTATGCGGCAGTCCGGATCATCTGGCTCTAAAACTTAAAAACGACCGCCACTTTTCCTTAATTAGTGTGCTTGTTTTATTTGCGTTGGCTGCTACCGCATGCAATTTCTTAGGCGGGTTAGTAACACAATTATCCCCCCTTCATACCCAGGCCGTGTGCGTGTTATCCTTGCTTGTAGGAGGAATGTGTTTAGTATGGCTGCTACAAAAACTTTACACGTCCGCACGCTAATTTTGGGCGGTGGTATTACCGGCCTTGGCACAGCTTACGCGCTGGAACAACTGGGCGACCAAGACTACCTCGTTTTAGAAGCGCAAGACCACGTAGGCGGCTTGTGCGCAACTACTTGTCAAAACGGCTACCAATTTGATTTTGGCGGTCACCTGTTGCACCTGCATACCTGCGAAGGGAAAAAACTCGTTAAAAAACTGCTAACAAACAATTTGAAACCACATACGCGCCAGGCATTTATTTACACAAACGGGATGCAAGTGCCGTATCCTTTTCAGCAAAATTTATGGGCGCTGCACAGTGAGTTACGCAACCTGTGCGTGGAAGAATTACAACGCTTGGAAAGTGCAACCTCAGCGCCGCATAATTTTGAACAATGGTGTTTGCAATCGTTTGGACATGGGATGTATGAGGCTTTTTTCCGCCCGTATAATGAAAAGTTGTGGGGACGTCCGCTTGCAGAACTCACTTGCGACTGGTGCGGCCCTTTTGTTCCGGCTCCGCTACGCAAAGCCATCTTGCAAAGCGCCTCTAAAAAACCCACAAAACCTACCGGCTACAACGCCACTTTCTATTACCCTAAACAAGGCGGTATTGGGGCACTCACACAAGCATTAGCCAAGCATGTATCGCATGTACAACTAAACGCGCCGGTAACCCAAATTGACCTTACTAAAAAAACAGTTAAGGTAGGCCAAAACCAACTCGTTTATTTTGAGCGCCTCGTAAACACAATTGCACTACCTGATTTCATTCATTTACTAGTAGGTAACGCAACCCTTAAAAAAGCCGCCAGCTTATTGGAAGCACAACCCGTCACCGTGTATCATTTGGCAATCGCCCGCGCCGTCCGGCATTTTAGTTGGATTTATTGCCCGGACCCGGCCCAACCGTTCTATCGGGTAGGATTACAAAGCGGCTTTGCCGATGGCACCACGCCATCCCAACACGAATCACTTTTTTATGTAGAACTGCCGGGCTTGGTTCCACAAACCCCCGCCTTGGAACAACGTATTTGGCAGGGACTTCATCAAAAAGGCATTGTTCTACCAGACGACGTAAAATTGTTTTCTGCCTGGCAGACGATCCCCCATGCTTATGTAATATTCAATAAACAACGCGCCAAAACCGTGCCGTTTTTGTTACAAGCATTGGAAAAACACCAGGTCTTTTGCGCCGGCCGCTACGGGCGATGGGAATATAGTTTTATGGAACGTTCCCTCGTAGAAGCGCAAGAGCTGGCTCAAAAATTAGCAAAACTGGTATAATAGGTGAGTATGAAAGTTCTCGTTTTTGGGGGCAGTTTTGACCCCGTTCACAAAGGGCATGTAGCTCTGTTTCGCCGTGCGATGAAAGTGGTGGCTCCGGACGTGGCGCATATTGTCCCCGCCTATCATTCCCCATTCAAGGCCAAATCCCCTACGCCGTTCCGCTTGCGTATGACTATGCTTAAGCAAGCATTTAAAGGTGCCGGCAAAAATATTATCTTTGATGACTACGAACTTAAACAAGGCGGTAAAACATATACCTATCAACTGGTACAGTATCTCAAAAAACGCTATAAAAACCCTGAGATTTTTCTCCTGGTAGGAACCGATTGCTTGAACGATTTACATAATTGGAAAAACCCGTCCTATATTTTTGAAAATGCAGTTGTAGTAGCCGGTAAACGCAAAGGTTATGACGAAAATCCCGCCACGTTTCCACATATTTTTCTACCCGGTTTTTTCCCCAAGCTATCCTCCAGCCGTGTGCGGGCGCATATTTTGTCATGCGGAGATATCCCGGATACCGTTCCATCTTCCATCGCGCCAACTATTCGCAAGAATAAACTCTATGGACTAGCTGTGCACGACTGGCTCAAAAGCCACCTTAAGCCCAAACGATATTTACATTCCAAAAATGTAGCCGAAATGGCGGCCGCGTTTAGTGATATCTACGAAATCAACGTAGAATCTGCCGTCAAAGCCGGTATTCTTCACGACGCGGCCAAAGGAATGGATGGAAAAGATTTAATCAATTTCTGCAAAGAACATAAAATCAAAGTACCTTTCTTTGAGGACATCTGCCGCATGGAACCGCAACTTTTGCACAGCTATGCTTCCCGTTGGCTGGCGCGACACCTATTTGACGTGCGCGACAAAGAAATTTTGGATGCTATCGCCGAGCACACCTTGGGCAGTTTACATATGAGCACCCTATCCAAAGTATTATTTGTGGCGGACATCTCATCCAAAGACCGCAAATATAAAGACGCCTTTGTGATACGCACGTTGGCTTTGCAAGATTTAGATAAAGCCCTTCGCTATGCGGCCAACCGCAAATTACTTTTTACGATTGATTCGCAAAAATGGCTCTGTCCCTTAGGGATTGATTTATGGAACCATCTTATAAAACACGAAAAGTAATCGGCCGTTTGTTACTACTCGTCATGCTGGGCTGCCTAGCCGGCAGTTTTTGGTCTCATCATACGTCCGCCTTAATACGCAATTTAGCGGCCCATACAGATGGCCCGATTCGTATTGCCGTATTTACCCAGCCGGCCATGTTAATTTCGTACACTCCCACCACCCACAAAGCCCATGCTACAATTGCTTCTAAACCCTGTTCTTCGGAAAATAGAAAAACTTGTTTTAGTGAAAAATACGACGTCTTTTTCATCCCGCTAACAGAAGACCAAACATCCTTTTGGGTGCAGTTTGGAGATGCATTAGAACAGTGGCGTTTTACCCCAAAATCCGTATGGAACTATATTCGGGCCTACGTAAACGCCCTGGTGCAAAAAAGAACGAACATACGTCCCAGCGAATTTTTATTATTATCTAAAGAGCTTATAGAGCTCACTCGTACAGATTTTGCCATCAAATACCCGGTAGTTGCAAAGAAAAAGAAATCTTCCAAGGCACAAGATGAAAAGGTGCAGGCCGATAGTAAACCTGAAGTAATTTTACCTAACACCGCCGGGGATGAACAACCCTTAGTGGTTGAAGTGTTAAATGCTTCCGGCAAGAAGGGATTGGCTCTTCGTGTTACACAATATTTACGTGAACAAAATACAAAAGGGTTGTTGCGTATTGATGTGTTGCAGTATGACAATTATCCCTCTATTCAAGACCAATCGTTTATTGTGGACTACAGTGGCAAACAAGTCCAAGTATCTCAAACCAGCCAAGCGTTAGGAATCCGTGGTGAAATACGCTCCGAAACTTCCACTACCGCCATTTGCGATACACGCATTGTTCTAGGTAAAGACTTTAAAATGCCTCTTTAGGTTCTCCCTTAAAAATGCTAGGATAATAAGTGATATTATAGAGGAATCATATGAATACAAAGCAATTAGTATGTTTAGCGGCACGCATTGCCGATGAAAAAAAAGCTGAAAATATCAAAGTGATTGACCTAAAAGGGCTGTCTTCTCTTTGTGACTACATTCTAATTATGACAGCCACTTCTAAGCCGCATTTAGAAGCCGTGGAAGAAGAAATCAGTAAAAAGCTCAAAGAACTGGGCTACTATAAAACCAATCGCGATGGAGCTGACAGCCTTCAATGGCGCGTGAGCGATTATGGCAGTTTTCTGGCTCATATTATGACGCAAGAAGCACGCGATTTTTACGCACTGGATAAAATTTTTAGCTTTGGGGAAGAGGTTGATTTTGCCAAACCTGTAAAAAAACCGGCCACCAAGACAAAGACTACCCGCAAGCCCACTAAAAAAGCTACCGTCAAGAAGCCGGCTGCCAAAGCCGCTAAAAAAACGGCTCCAAAAGTGACTGCTAAAAAAACAACTACCAAAAAATCTACTAAAATAACGAAGAAGAAATAACCATGTTAGAAAAATTAAAAAATGATGTTACCTTAAAACTTTCAAGCGCGGATTACTTCAAAGGGCAAGAGCTCCCCGCGGTAGAATTTGCCCCTGCTCCCGCACATACGGGGGCCGATATCTCTCTTGTGTGGGCTATGGCAGCGGCCAAAAAACTGCATAAAAGCCCGTTGGTGATTGCCCAGGAAGCGTGCAAAGTTCTTAGTGAAGTAACCGGTATTGCTTCTGCCACCGCTATAGCGCCCGGATTTATCAACCTTGTTCTAGAAGAAAAATTCATTATTGATACTGCTGCCGATCGTCGTATTAAAAGCCGCCTTACAGACCAGCATAAGCAAAATATTTTAATTGAATTTGTATCCGCCAATCCAACAGGGCCTTTGCATGTGGCCAGTGGTCGCGGAGCGAGCCTTGGAGACAGTTTAGTAAAAATTCACCGTGCCCTGGGCTATGCCTGTGATAGCGAGTATTACGTTAATGATGCCGGTAATCAAGCGGAACTTTTGGCCGTCTCGTTAAAAGCACGCAAAGAGGGCAAAGAGCCACCTGAAAACGGTTATCACGGTTCGTACTTGGTGGATCTTGCCAAGCGTATTCCCGCGGACTTGCCCGAAGAACAATATGGCCGTTGGGCAATGGAAGAATTAATTAAAACGCAGCAACAAGACATGAAAGATTTTCACGTTGATTTCACCCGTTGGTTCCGCGAATCGGATCTACACGAAGAAGACGCCCCTAAAAAAGCTGTAGCGTTCTTAACTGAGAAAGGCTATACCTATAAAAAAGATGGTGCCGTATGGTTCGGTTCCACTAAAGATGAAGAAGCGCAGGACGATAAAGACCGCGTGTTAGTTCGCAAAGATGGACGCCCTACCTATTTTATGGCTGATATTGCCTACCACAAAAGTAAATACGATCGCGGCTACACAACCCTAATTGATATTTTAGGTGCTGACCACCACGGCTATGTACCACGTATGAAAGCCGCCGTGCATGCCTTAGGGCACGACGAAAAATCATTTGTACCAATTATTCACCAATTAGTCCACTTAACAGAACACGGTGAACAAGTGAAAATGTCTAAACGTGCCGGGCATTTTATCACATTGCGCGAACTCATGGATGATGTGGGGACGGATGTTTGCCGCTTCTTCTTTGCCAGCCGCACGCCCAATGCCCACATGCTATTTGATATGGACTTGGCAAAAAAACGGACTAACGAAAACCCCGTTTTCTACGTACAATATGTACATGCACGTATTTGTTCCATCTTTGAGGCAGCTAAAGAAAAAGGACTTCAGGAGGGCCTAACAGCCCACGCCCCACTTACTCCGCAGGAACGGGCTCTTTTATTAAAATTGGTATGGTTTAAGTCTGTTCTGCAAAACTGTGTAGCAGATTTAAGTCCGCACCATTTAACTACTTATCTAGTAGAACTGGCGGGATTATTTCACGCTTTCTACGATAACTGCCGCGTATTGGATGAAACTAATCCCGAGTTAACCTCGGCCCGATTGTTCATCTGTCAACGCGTGGCGGAACGCATTCGCAAAGGGCTTGAGTTTATCGGTGTGAGTGCCCCGGAAAAAATGTAAATAGCGAGGCGTCTTGTGGATATCGCATATCTGCTGTTTTTACAAGATTTTCGTCATACCATTCACGATGCTTGGACCCCGTTTATGGAGGCCATGTCGTTGTTTTCCATCACATATTTAGTATTTATACCAGTATTTATTTACTGGTGTGTTAACAAACGCAAGGGGCTCTATACCCTGGTTTCGTTTTTTCTATGTACAGCGGTCAATGCCGTCTTAAAACTAACAGTATGTGCCTACCGCCCTTGGGTGCGCGATCCGCGTATTGTCCCGGCAGGAAAAGCCATTTTTACTGCAGGGGGATATTCATTCCCTAGCGGACACACTACGGCAGCCACACCGCTTTACGGTGGGTTAGCCATTGGGTTTTGGGATAGAAAATCTACTAAATGGCTCAGCATTTTATGTATTATTGCGCTGCTTATTACCGGGTTTTCGCGCAATTACCTAGGGGTGCACACTCCGCAGGATGTAATTGTGGGCCTATGTTTAGGCATTTTTACATTGTGGATGGTTGCACGCGCTTTTAAGTATCTAGAAGCTCACCCCGAACAAGAAAATCGCTGGTTACTCATCGGGTTTATAGGCGGAGTATTGGCCCTTTTATATATTCATATCAAGCCCTATCCGCTGGACTACGTGAACGGCAAATTACTGGTGAATCCACACAAAATGATGAAGGATGCCTATCAGGATATCGGCGCCTGGCTAGCTTTTTGTGGAGCACGATACGCGGAAAGGCGGTGGGTGAATTTCACCGAACTGGGTTTGAATTTAAAAGGAATTTGCTGGACAATCGTCGGATTTATCCCGATGTATTTGATACTAAATTACGTAAGGAAACCGCTTATTCATAGTTTTGGAACTCACTGGGGCCGACTAGTATACTCCATAATTTTTGTGTTTTATATAA
>ONOD01000029.1 GCA_900319325.1 uncultured Elusimicrobium sp.
TCATTTTGCGTTTGATTTGGTAACCGAACGTGCTATGGGTACTTTGCCGGATATTATTCATATCTGTTTGGATGCGGTCAAAGCTGGGGGAATTTTTATGGCGTTTCAGGGAGAGCATCCGCAAACCGCACAAGTACAGGTGTCGCAAGCTAAACTGATGGAAGATTATTTGTATCAACTCCCATGTGATACAAAAACACGTCATTTGATATTATTTAGGAAAGAACATGCGTAAACAAGGTTGGGGATTCTTGACGGTAGGAGCTATGTGCCTGGCAGGGTTAGGTGCACTCGTTGTGCATGGCCTGGATATCAAAGATATCTTGCGCAATTTGACCGAAGAACCCAAACGGGTTGATTCCAGCAAAACACAAACGACCAGCACCCTCATTTCCCAAGAAGACCAATACCGCGGACGTGCCCAAGAACTGCAACCGGATATTTCAGTGCCGCCGTTGCCCGCCACAACAGACACGCAGGAAGCGCCTACCAGCCAAATCGGCAACCTTATTACCGGGCTGGAAACCATTGCTTCTATGGCCCCGGCCAGTGAAGTGGAAGAACATGTGCCGGTAGAAGCCTATCGCCCGATTAATTCCGCTCAAAAAATACGTTGGCTGCCGCCGCCGCCCGGGTTCCTAACGGGAGAAACGTTCAATTACCTTATTTACCGGGAAAAAGATTCCGTTACCCCCAAGGTAAAGGAGGTTTTAGACAATATCCACGGCAATTTAATGCTGGACTTAACCCCATTTACCATTGTGGCTAAACCGGGGAAAATCCTTGTGATGCTTTTTAATCAAAAACAATCTTATATGGACTATACCAAGCGACCGGCATGGAGCGGGGCTTCGTCGGATTTGCAATCCGATACAATGTACGTTATTGAAAAAATAGGGTTTTATTCTCTTACGGTACACGAGCTGACCCACCTGTATTTTGACCAATACTTTTTGCCTACAATTTCTCCGCTATGGCTCTCGGAAGGGATGGCTGTGTATATGCAAATTTATGCTTCTAAGCAAAAACCGGCATACATTATGCGTCGCTTGAAACAAATTCTGCAAACCGGGCAACTGATTCCATTTGATGAGATGATGGAAGTTCAAACGCTGGAAAATTATTCTACCGATCAAGCGGAGCTGTGGTATACTCAGGCTTACAGTTTGGTGGATTATTTGTTAAATACGCGTTCGCGGGACGAATTTTACAAATTCTGTACGGAACTTAAAAATAAGACGCCTGTTTATCAAGCGTTGTATCGTGCATATGGGATGCCCTTTAATAAAGTAAGTACGTTGCAAAATGTGTGGCTGCATGATCTTCAAAAAGCTTATCGGGAAGGTAAAATGTTAGCAGATGCCCGTCAGCCGGTGGGGGGACAATAGTATGGAACAGACTTGGACGCATATCCCTATCATGGCCCAGCAAATTGCCGACTTGTTACTGTTGAATCCATCAGGCGTATATATGGATGGTACTTTGGGGTTAGGCGGCCATACGAAATTTTTCCTGTCCCGCCTAAATTCACAAGCGCATATTTTTGGGTTTGATAAAGACCCGCAGGCCCTGCAGATGGCTATGACGCGCGTTGCAGATGAACGATTGACGGCGTGTCATGCTAGCTATAGCCAGGCTCCCCAGGTGCTGGCTTCACACAATGTACAGGGAGTAGACGGCGCATTGTTTGACTTGGGGCTTAGCTCTTATCAACTAGATGACCCCTCCCGTGGATTTAGTTTGCTGCGGGAAGGCCCGCTGGATATGCGCTTTGACACCACGCAAACACTAAATGCTGCCGCTATAGTAAATACTTGGGGAATGGAAGAGCTAGAGCGCATTTTTCGGGATTATGGGGAAGAACGACGAGCGGCACAAGTGGCCCAAGCTATTTTAACTGCTAGGCGTACGCAAGCCATTCAAACGACCACTCAATTAAAACAAGTAGTAGAAAGCGCCCTGGGCCCCAAACGCGGACGCATCCATCCGGCAACACAAATTTTTCAAGCGTTGCGGATTGCATGCAATCAAGAATTTGCGCACGTAGAACAAATTGCCAGTGTCATTGAACACGTGTTAAAGCCGGGGGCGCGGGCCGCTGTGCTTACATTTCACTCACTGGAAGACCGTTTGGTGAAAAATCAATTTAAGGCATTGGCGGCTACGGGCGCTTGGAAGTTAGTTAATAAACATGCGCTTGCCCCTTCGTACGAAGAAATTCGTCAAAATCATCGGGCGCGTAGTGCCAAGTTGCGGGTTATAGAACGAATATGAAAATTTTTATCGCAGTAGTCTGTGTGATTGGATGGTTTTTTTTAATTACGGTAGTACACGTGGGGGTCTTCCGTTCCGGCCGTATGGTCAGTAAACTTCAACAAGAAGTTGAAATCAAAGAAGCACGTAATCAATACGAAGAATTGGAAATTTCCCGACTCTCCAACCCCGAAGAAGTAACTACGTATGCTGAAAAACAGCTAGGCTTTGTGCAGGCTAAACCGCATGAAGTCATTGTATTGGATGAACAAAAATGATGTTGCAAACCAACCGTTTCTCTGCCCCGGCCGTATTTAATGCCAAAAAGCGTATGCGTTTGGTGGTAGGGATCATGTTGCTGGCACCGTTACTGATTACAGGCCGGTTATGCTATTTGCAGCTTTTTCGCCATGAGGAATATTTGTCCAAGGCTGAGCGTGCTATTTATAACTCGTTGGCTGAGGATCGCTTGCGGGGAGGCATTTACGATGTGAACGGCCACTCACTTGCGGAATCGGTACGTACACACTCGTGTGGAATTGTAAAGCGCTATGTAAAAGACAAAGACGCCACCATTACCTTCTTGTCCGAGACTTTGGGTATTTCTAAAAACGAAATTAACAAAAAATGGAATAACGCTAAAAATTTCTTCTTTGTGGCTAAAAAAATTAAACCCGACGTCTATATGCAGCTGGCCGCCGTACGCCGAAAAGCATTGGGACAAGGGATGGAACTTACACCGGAATATGAACGCATCCATCCATTTGGAAAAAGCGCGTTGGATTTATTGGGCGAAGCCAATTCAAAAAATGTGGGCCTTTCGGGCATTGAGCAAATGTATAACGAAGAGCTTACACAAGACATCAGCAAAAAACGTGCCCGCCGTTCGGCCCGGGGAGAAGTGATTTATGACCGGCATCTAAAAGAAAAAATCAATGTGGGAAATGTGTATTTGACCATTGATCAAACAGCTCAGTTTTATGCTGAACGGGCGCTTAAAAATGCGGTTGAAAAAAATAGTCCGGAACGTGCCGTTGCCTTGGTGCAAGATCCAAATACCGGCAATATTTTGGCCGCCGCTTCCTACCCGCAAAAGGACGGGCAATCGTTGGCTTTTCAGTTTACGTATGAACCGGGTTCTACATTTAAGAGTATCGTCATTGCTACAGCTATTGATTCTGGAAAGTTGGCGCCCAATGCGTCTATCTATATGGAGGGCCGTAATTGGGAAGTAGCCAAAGGGTTTATTGTGCGGGATAAACAACACAATAAAGATTTTCTGTCTTTGGCGGAAATTCTGCAGCTCTCTTCCAATATTGGGGCTGGGAAAGTGGCGCTTGAAATTGGGCCTAAAACCTTGTTTTCATATTTCAAAGCATTTGGATTTGGTAGTAAGACCGATATTAATTTTAACGGGGAGTCCAAAGGAAGTGTATCCCCTTACAACACGTGGACAAAAGTGGATTTAGCTACCAAAGGATATGGCTATGGAGTGGCGGTAACCCCGATTCAATTGATTACGGCTTATTCCGCTATTGCTAACGGGGGATACTTAATGCAACCGCATTTGGTGGACCGTATTGAATATACCGGCGGCAAAGTGGATAAAAAGGCAAAACCTGTAAAAATCCGTCGCGTAATTAGCGAAGAAACTTCTAAAACAATGCGCGCTTTGTTGCAAACCGTGGTGGAAGTTGGTTCCGGTAAGCGTGCCCAAATTAAGGGATATAACGTAGCGGGTAAAACCGGGACGGCGGAAAAACTCTCCAAGGAGGGGGGGTATGCCAAACGTCAACACGTGGTCTCTTTCTGTGGAATGGTGCCCGCTACCAAACCGCAATTTACAATTTTAGTAATTTTAGATAATCCGGCCGTATATGCCTTTGGTAGTACGGCGGCGGCGCCTGTGTTTAAGGAAATTGCCGAGCCACTACTTGTGATGAAAGGGGTTGCACCGGATCAGCTAGATTTTGAATAATAGGAGTGAGTTATGAAATTACATTGGACAGTTCGTAAAATAGCAGAAATTACGGGAGGCACGCTACAATCTAGCGCGCCCACTACGCAAGTTACTTCGCTAGTGACAGATTCCCGCATCGTAGGTAAAGGAGATTGCTTTTTAGCTTTGAAAGGGGAACGCTTTGATGCCCGTGAATTTATCCCGGATGTTCTTAAAAAAGGAGCCAGTGTAATTATTGCCCAGAAAGGCTATAAAGTGCCCGCAAATGCTACGGCTTCTTTTATTTGGGTGAACGATCCCCTGCAGGCATTGCAAGCTTTAGCGAAGTATCACCGCCTAAATAGTACACTTAAAGTGGCCGCTATCACCGGTTCCAACGGGAAAAGCACTACCAAACAAATGTTGCGCTCCATTTGCAGCGCGGCCGGCGAAACAGTGGCCAATATGGGTAATTTGAATAATCAGTTTGGGGTACCGTTCTCTCTCTTAGAAATTCAACCTAAACATAAATACGGCGTATTTGAGTTGGGGGCTTCTCACCCGGGAGATATTGCCGAAACAGCCGCCCTGGCCGTGCCCGATGTGGCGGTAATTACCAACGTGGGCCCTTCACATTTGGAATTTTTCCACGATTTGGAAACCGTCTATCAAACTAAAACGGAAATTGCGCAGCACTTAAATGCCGGCGGTACATTGGTGTACAATATGGATGACACTCTCTTGGCACGTCTGGATACGCAGTTTAAGGGAAAACATATTTCGTTTGGATTTAACGAACGGGCCGATTTGCGTATCTTACAAACCGATAAATTTGCTTTTACCTATAAGGGAGAGGCCTATTTGTTTGATGTGCATCTGGAACATCATGATAAACTCAATGCGGCGGCAGCTTGTGCGGCAGCTATTGCCTTAGGGGTGTATATGGACCACATCAAACAAGGCCTAGCAAATTTTACCCCTATGCCAATGCGTCTGGAACATGTTTCCAAAGGCAACACAGATTTTATTTTGGATTGTTACAATGCCAACCCATCCAGTATGCAAAATGCTTTAGCTATTTTAGGTAAAGCCAATAAAGCTCCGCGTATTGCCGTACTGGGTGATATGAAGGAGTTGGGTCCTGCCAGCAAAGAATATCACCGGTTGGTGGCCCGCCAAATTTTGGACAACGGCGTAAATTATGTATTTTTAGCCGGTCCGGAAATGAAATACGCATACGAACGCTTGCAAGATGTAACAGGAATGTGGGTATGGTATGGCGCTAAACCGGCTGAATGGATTTCCGATTTAAAGAAACTATTGAAGCAAAAGGGCGGGACGTGCTTAATCAAAGCCTCGCACTCAATGAATTTTGAAGCAATCTTCAAGGAGATTTAATTATGTTCTACTACCTTTCTCTATTCAAAGATGATATTAGTTTTTTAAATATCTTTAACTATATTACGTTTCGCACGGGGGCAGCGATATTTACGTCGTTCTTCCTTACTCTCTTGATTGGCCCGGCAGTGGTGCGCAAGTTGCGCTCCTATAAAATTCAGCAGATTGAGCGCGATTACGGGCCAGCGTCACACTTGTCCAAAAGTGGAACCCCAACGATGGGCGGCATTTTGATTTTTGTTAGTTTGGTGGTGAGCGTGCTATTGTGGAGCCGTTTGGACAATGGCTATATTTGGCTATTGTTGTTTACAACGATTTCGCTGGGTTTTGCCGGCGTAATGGACGATTATACAAAATTGGTCAAAAAGAATCCGGAAGGAATGAAATCTTCCATCAAATTAGCGATTCAACTTTTTACGGCGATAGTGGTAGTAGGATATTTGGCCATTAATCCGCCTAATTCACAATATGCAACCTCATTAATTATCCCGTATATGAGCAAAATGTTTATCAATTTGTCGGTATTCTATTTTGCATTTGCCATGCTGGTCATTGTGGGGACTTCCAACGCAACCAATTTGACGGATGGTCTAGATGGTTTAGCCAGCGGATGTATGGTATTTACCGCCGTTACGTACGGGATTTTTGCGTATGTGGCCGGGAACTTCAACTTTGCCGATTACTTAAAGATTATCTACGTGCCCGGTGCGGGGGAAATTACGGTATTTATGGGGGCGTTAATTGGCGCGTGTATGGGGTTCCTGTGGTTCAACGCTTATCCAGCCCAAGTATTTATGGGGGATACCAGCTCGCTGTTTTTAGGGGGCGTAATTGGTACGGCGGCCTTGTGTGTAAAACAAGAGTTGTTGCTCCCGATTGCCGGCGGATTATTTGTGTTGGAAACCCTCTCTGTAATGTTGCAGATGGGATATTTTAAATTAACTCACGGGAAACGATTATTTAAAATGGCGCCGATTCATCATCATTTTGAACTATTAGGTATCCCGGAACCTAAAGTAATTGTGCGTTTTTGGATCATAGGCGTTGTACTTATGTTGATTTCGTTGGCATCGTTAAAGATTCGTTAATATGGTCAATTTATTTTCAAAACCGCCCAAACGGCGTAATAATTTTGTGCGTACGGTTCCTGCTTTGCAAGCCCGGCAATACACGCGTGAAAAACGACATTGGCTTAAGTTGGACGGCACAATCGCGCTGATTAGCTTTGCCTTTGTGCTGATTGGGTTATTATTTACCTATTCTTCCAGCGCGTTTGAGACGACGCAGTTTGTAAAACGTCAGTTGCTTTTTGATATAGTGGGGTTGGTAACGGCGGGTTTTTTGTCGCAGATGTACACGCGTTTGCAGCGGATGAAGATTTTTCGCCCTATTAACTTGTTGCTTTTTACATGGGTGTTGCTGGTCATCGTGCTTTTTACGCGGGAACAAGCCAATACTCACCGTTGGATTGACTTGGGGTTTATCAAAATTCAACCGTCTGAAATTGCCAAAGTAACCCTTGTCATTTATATTGCCGATTGCTTAGACAAAGTATCCGGTAAATTAGCCAAGAATTGGAAAGTGATGATTCATCCCCTAATTATGGCGGGCATAACGCTGTTGTTGATTATTGCGGAAAAAGACTTGGGAATCCCTGCATTGATGGGGTTTGTGTTCTTGGCCATGCTTTTTGTAGCGGGGGCTAAGTGGTGGCATGTGAGCGGCATGATTGGCGTAGCCGGAATAGGAGTGATTGTGCAAATGTTAATCGTTCCTTACCGTCGGGCCCGTTTGTTTTCCTTTTTGCACATTGGTAACTATACGGACAGCAGTACGAACTATCAGGTCCAGCAATCCTTCTTAGCCGTAGGTTCCGGCGGATGGTTAGGAAAGGGGCTGGGAAATAGTGAACTTAAAATGCAATATTTGCCAGCCGCACATACCGATTTTATTTTCTCTGTGATGTGTGAAGAAGTAGGGCTTTTTGTACTGTTAATTGTGGCCGGTTTCACCTGGATTTTAATTCGTGGGATCATGTTGGCGCGTATTGCTAAATCCACCTTTAATAGTTTGGTTATATTTGGGCTTACGCTTACGTTATGCGCGCAAGCCTTCTTTAATATGGCTATGGCTATTGGCCTAGCGCCTACAAAAGGGATTGCGCTGCCCTTCTTCTCTTACGGGGGAACCTCGGTAGTGATGACACTGGTGATGATTGGTATTATCTTAAATTTAGTTGCGGTGGATAGCGCGCAGAATAATTTGCGTGAAGATCCTACCAATTATAGGAATAGGAACCGTCTATGAAAAATACACGTTTTTTGATTGCCTCCGGCGGTACAGGGGGGCATTTCTACCCTGGGTTTGCCCTGGGCAAAGCCTTGCATGATCAAGGAAAACAGGTGCTATTTGTAGTGCGCAAAAATGATCCGGCCATTTCTACCTTGTTAGCTAACGGCCTTGCATATGAGCAAATAGATGCAATGGGCCTTGCGCGTTCTGTTAATCCGCTCCAACATTTGCATTTTATCGGTAAATTCGTCAAATCTCTGCGTCAAACGCGTAAAATCATCAAGAATTTCCGCCCGGATGTTACCTTAGGCATGGGGGGGTATGTCTCCTTCCCGTTGATTTTCTGTTCGCATTATATGAACGTAAAAACGGCAGTTCATGAGTCTAATACCATTTGGGGTCTTTCTAACAGAGTGTGCGCCACCTTTGCTGATTTGCGGTTAATGGGGCTGCCTATGCAAAAAACATTTAACAATGCCGTGCTGTCCAGCACCCCCATCCGGGCCGAGTTTGGAGAGGAGGTTTCCCGTGCACAAGTGCTAGGAGAATTGGGCCTTAATCCGGCGATTCCTACGGCGCTGATTATGGGTGGAAGCCAAGGCGCAAAAGGGCTTAACGAGGCTTTGCCGCAGGTTATTAAACAGTTACCTCAGTGGCAGTTTATTCATCTAACGGGAAAACGTTGGTACGACGTGCAACAAGCCGCTTATCAGGGGATACACCATGTAAAAGCTTTGGCGTATAGTGAAGAAGTCTATCGGCTTATGAAAGCGGTTGATTTGATCATTTGTCGTAGTGGTGCGAGTACTCTTGCGGAAGTAATTGCCTGCCGGTTGCCTGCCGTGTTGGTACCTTTTCCGTATGCCGCGGCCAATCATCAATATTTCAATGCGAAAGTGCTGGCGGATGCTGGGTGCGCCGATATTGTATTGGAAGGGGATGATTTCGCCCACAGACTATATGCATCTCTGGAAAAATTGACCACCGATAAGCTGTCCAATATGCGTAACGCATACCAACAATTAACGGTGCCCAATCCTTTGCAAGCTACGCAACAAATTGTGGAACGATTAATCCAACTATAAAAAAAGCCCGGCTATGAATTGCCGGGCATTTGTTTTTTAGAAATTTAATTATAAGGCCGTAAATAACCGACATACCTGCACGTAGTCATCTAAACAGGTCGTCTGCTCCGGCAGTTCACTAAAGTTATTAGTACTATAGCTAATTGCATACAGATCCTCTCCAAAATCGATGTCATGGTTGCGGGTCCCACGCGCTTTTCTTCTTACCATGAAGGACGGTTGTCCCTCAGTAAATTCGTAGGTAAACTTGTCTGTGCGGAAACCGCGATGGTCGTCGGACAGAACTCCATTTTGTAATTGCACATCCGCAATTTTGTCAAAACTATCGCAGACGTCTTCCGGGAATTCCTGAATATGGCGTTGGCAGGCATCTCGCATGGCCTTTGCATTGATAAGTGCTTCCGAAGCGCGGGATTTTTCCACCACGGCTTCATATTGCGGCAAAGCCACCGCAGCCAAAATGCCAATAATTAATACAACTACCAATAATTCTATGAGCGTAAAACCTTTCATAAAGCCTCCTTGTTAAAAACCCATTACTAATAGTATACAATTTTTAACGGATTTGACAAGTAATTTGACAAAAAACTTTTAATATATTATTATATGAACATATATTCATATATTGGAGAAAACAATGTCTACCAAACATATTACAAAAACTCCGTTAGATATCAGTGATGAACGGCTCTATGCGTTGGCTGATTTATTTAAGGTATTTGGGGACAGTACCCGCTTACGTATTATTTGCTGTTTATTTTCGTGCGAACGTTGTGTGCAGCATATCGCTGAAGAATTGCACATGAATCAGTCTGCCATTTCGCATCAACTTCGGTTTTTGAAACAAAATAAACTGGTAAAAAAACGTCGGGAAGGACGCACCATGTTTTATGCGCTAGCTGACGAACATGTAAAAACAATTTTTAATCAAGGTTTTGAACATATTAAGGAGTTGCTATGACGTGTAATTGTTGCCAAGAAAATTGTGTTGCGCCTCGTTTGGCAGGGAAAGAGTGGATGTTGCTTGTGGTCGGAGTTGTATTGCTACTGGCGGGTGTGTTGTTGCCTTTGCCTTGGGTAGCAGCCTTTGCCCTGTTCGTTGCGGCTTATTTATGTTGTGGCATGGAAGTCTTATTAACTTCCTTTCATAATTTGCGCCGGGGTGAAATTTTTGATGAAAATTTTTTAATGACGTTGGCTACTTTAGGGGCTTTTGCTATTGGCGAATACCCTGAAGGCGTCAGCGTTATGCTGTTTTACCAAATAGGGGAAAAACTCCAGCGGTATGCTACGGGAACTTCTCGCCAGAAAATTGAGTCATTGATGGACTTACGCCCGGCCTTTGCGCGCCTGTTGGAAAATGATACGGAACAGAAGGTGGCTGCAGAGCAGATTCAAGTGGGGCAATTGATTCGCGTACGTGTGGGAGAACGTGTCCCGCTGGATGGGGTTGTGATAACTGGTAATAGCCAGTTGGATGCTTCTTCGCTGACGGGGGAATCGCGCCCAGTGGTTGTAATCCCGGGGGACAGTGTGCTGGCTGGCACGATTAATTTAGAAGGAGTGTTGGATGTCCGTGTGCAAAAAAATTATCAACACTCTGCGGTGGCACAAATTTTAGAACTAGCAGAACATGCCGCAGCTAAAAAATCCAATACCGAAAAATTTATTACACGCCCCTGTGCGGAGGTAGTTGGCATGATTGGATTTATAAGGCGCTTGTATTTTTAGTTATTTCGTGCCCATGCGCGCTGGTGCTATCAATTCCGCTTGGATTTTTCGGCGGCATTGGCGGAGCGGCTAAACACGGCATTTTGGTGAAGGGAAGTTCCTATTTGGAGCTGCTTACCCGAATTGAAACCTTGTGTTTTGATAAAACGGGCACGCTAACGCAAGGTATATTTGAAGTGTTGCATGTGGAACCGCAAACGGACATTTCGCCGGAGCAACTACTCCGATTGGCGGTCTTGGCGGAAGTTCATTCTAATCATCCTATTGCAAAGGCAATCCTTCAAAAACATCCGGATGTGCAAAACTCGGTCCAATCCGTTCGGGAAATAGCCGGTGAAGGTTTGGAAGGACGCTATCAAAATGAACTGCTGTTGGTAGGGAATCAACGCCTGCTGGAAAGATACGGTTTTGCTGTTCCCCAAGTCCCGGGAACGGTAGTGTATGTGGCTTATGCCGGGGGTTATCAGGGGTATATTGAATTGGGGGATCGCTTAAAAACAACCACAAAACAAGCTATTAAACAATTAAAAAGAAAGATTAAAAACATCGTTCTTGTTAGTGGCGATCAAGTGGCCGCAGTTGCTAAAACCGCCCAGGAAATAGGCATTGAGGATTATCATGGAGGTCTGCTCCCTGCCGGAAAAATGCAACTTGTGGAAAATCTGATTGCGCAAAAAAAGGCTGCGAAAGCGGTTGCTTTTGTGGGCGACGGCATTAACGATGCTCCCGTAATCAAACGTGCCGACGTGGGAATCGCCATGGGGGCGGCCGGCACTGATGCGGCTATGGAAGCTGCCGATGTGGTGCTGATGGGTGATGACCCTATGCAACTGGTTCGTGCCATTGAACAAGCCCATTATACTTTGCGGATTATTCAACAAAATATTTGGCTTGCCTTGGGTATTAAAATAGGGGTGCTTTGTTTAGGTATTATGGGCCTTGCAAACATGTGGATGGCCGTATTTGCGGATGTAGGTGTATCCTTATTAGCTGTGCTCAATTCTCTTCGTACGCTTTATTATAAACAACCTTAATGCAATAAAAAATTCAAACAAGTGTTTGACTTTTATATTACTTTTATTGTAAAAAGTAAGTAAGAGGTGTTTGCTGCTGCTGGTACCCCAGCAAAACCTTGTTTATAAAAGGAGGATGTCATGCAATTATTGAAAAAAACAATTCTTGCAGGTATGTGCTTAGCACTACTGTCGGTAGTGTCTTTCGCGCAGACCCAGGACATAGAATCTGCCGATGCGGTTACACAAGCAGATATCATTTCGTACTGGGCCACCAACAACGAAGAAGCACTAGAAAAAGCGTTTGCGGACTATCCCATGTCATGGAGCTCTTATGTTCTTAGCTTAGGACATGAATCCAAAGAAGCTACACGCCTTAGTGACTTGTTCCATGCTTTTACAGCTGATTTCACAAGCCAATATGGTATGAAACCTCAACAAGCATCTATTGCCTTGTTAAAAGAGTATTATGCCAAGCGTAAATATAACTTTGGAGGGGAGTTGCTGCTCCCGACTATGGCCGTGTGGCATAATCGCCCTATGTTAAGTATTGTTCCGCAACCGGACCAATTAGATGCCTACTGGGGAAAACCGGATCAAGCGGGTGATACCTACGACTTTATGGCACAAATTGACCGGGAAGATACTCTTTATTTTATGGGCTCTCACATGGGCGCATTTTTCGGGCATCCTACCCAACGTAAAACCTTGGAAAACTTTTGGAAAAAATGGATGAAACGCTCGGATGATTCCGCGGCCAAACAAGATATTGAGGCCCTCAAACGAATCATGTTGGCGGAAATTTTATCCCATGATCCCGAATATGCCGTACAAGAATTGGCTTCTAAAAAAGTGGATCTATGGCCTGCCCTCTTTGTAGGGCCTGTCACCCCTGAAGAACAAGCCAACGTGCGAAATATCTTCATGACATACTGTTTAAAGAAAGATGCTGATACGGGGACAGTGTCTGTAACAGAAAGTTGCGTTAAGTTTGCTGAGTATGCAGATCGCTATGAATACAGCAATGATCTTGTACAGCAAATCCGTGATAATTTAGCAAGAAATAAATCTGTCAATGGATATACCGACGAAATATACACCACGTCCAATGTGTATTGGGTGGCCGATCCGGATTTGTTATGGCCCTATGATCCGTGGTATGGTTGGTATTATCAAAGCGGAGTGCGTATTTACATTCATGTACATCGCCCATTTATTTCTCCGTGGTACTGGCGGTATTGGTATTGGAGCCGTCCACCTGTGATTGTTCGTCCGGGGCACCATCGTCCTCCTACCGTACATCATGGACATCGTCCGCCGGTAGTACGTCCGGGACACGGCGGTGGACACCATCCTGGCGGAAGACCTGGCACGCACCGTCCCGGAGATAATGGCCGCAGACCCAGTCACCCGGGTGGTCACGGGCACAATCCCGGTGGGAACGGTGGACACGGTCATAACCCGGGTCACAACCCCGGTGGGAACGGTGGACACGGTCATAACCCGGGGCACAATCCCGGTGGAAACGGTGGCAATGGTCACAATCCTGGTGGAAATGGAGATAATCCGGGCCACAACCCCGGTGGGAACGGTGGACACGGTCATAACCCGGGACACAATCCCGGTGGAAACGGTGGACACGGTCATAACCCGGGCCACAACCCCGGTGGAAACGGTGGCAATGGTCACAATCCTGGTGGAAATGGAGATAATCCGGGCCATAATCCCGGCGGTAACGGAGGAAATCCTGGTGGAAATGGCACGAACCCTGGTCATCGCCCCGGAAGCATTACGATGGACCGCACGCGTCCATCTGTTACCAAAGTAGATGCACAGCCGGCTACTCGCTCTTCGACAATTCGCGAAGAAGGCCGCACTAGCATCAACCCTGGTAATATCGGTAATGCCGGGCATCGTCCTTCTTCTAGGTATAACGGCGCAAGCAGCCGTTCTTCTACAGCGGTGCCGAATCGCCCATCTAGCAATAACAATTTTGGCGGAAGTAACCGGCCTTCTACAACAACACAGAGCCGCTCATCCTCTGGCAGCCATTCTGGTGGAAGCCGTTCCTCCTCGGGGCATCCTAGCATGACACCCAATCGTCCGTCATTCGGAGGCGTTTCTGGCGGATCTAGTCGTTCTTCTTCAAGCAGAAGTTTCGGCGGACACAGCCGGCCTTCCGGCGGATCTCATGGGGGAAGCTCCTCCGGCTCCCGTGGATCTAGCCATGGCGGTGGACATCGTCGTTAACTCCCAAATATTCACAAAAACCCCTGTCTAAATGACAGGGGTTTCCTTTGAAAAAATAATACGTTGGGATTAACGACCGCGAATCCGTTTAATATGGCGTTTGTGTTCGTCAAACGTGCGTGAAAATACGTGGCGGCCCGTATTGTCAGCTACAAAATAAAGTGCCTCAAAATTGGGTTGTGGGTTGAGTACAGCCTCTACCGATTTAATTCCCGGATTACAAATCGGTCCCGGTGGAAGCCCGGCGTTCCGGTAGGTATTATAGGGGGAATCAATTTTAAGATCTCTGTAAGTTAAACCTTTTTTCCAGTAGCGGTTTTCTTGCAGGGCAAAACCCAGCGCATACTGCACGGTGGGATCCGCTTCCAGGCGTTTGCCCATATAGTAGCGATTGAGGTATACCGCCGCAATCTTTGGGCGCTCATCGTGTACAATCGCTTCACGTTCCACAATTGAGGCCAACGTGAGCACTTGATTCTCAGTTAAATCAGTTTTATATTTTTTGAATAAAGGTAGAACTTTTTTCTTATATTGCCCGTACATTTCATCTACCACTTTTTGCGCAGAAGTGTTATCGGCAAATAAGTAGGTGGAGGGGAAAAGCTTGCCCTCCAGATTCTGCGCACGTACAATATTTAAAAATGCATGCCCGTCTGTAATCCCGCTGGCGGCTAAGGCTTCGGCCATTTCTTCGCTTCGCCATCCTTCTAAGAATGTGATTTTTTCATAATGGGTGCACTGACCGGTTTTGATACAGTTGATGACTTCCAGGTCAGATGTATTTTGGCGTAAATCAAAACGGCCCGCTTTTAAATCGCTTGCGGAGGCTGTAATACGTAAAAGGAGCTTAAATAATAACTCGCTACGAATGACGCCTTTTTGTTTAAGGACGCGTGCCACTTCACTGCCGGTTTGTCCGGGGTAAATACGCACCGTCACCAGTGGCCCTTTACTCAAAAAATATACTTTGGTCGCCCATATTCCGGCGGCCAATAACGCTAATAAAATAATCAATAGCGCTAGTAATTTTTTCATTTAACTAATTTAAAGAAATGACGTTTGCCAATTTGAAGAACATCGCCATTTTCAAAAGTAATAGGTCCGTCTTGAGTGACTTTTTCGCCTTGTAAGCGAACCCCGCCTTGCAAAATAAGCCCACGCGCTTTATTTTTGCTCTCGGCCGCGCCGGCTGCAAAAATAACGGCTGATAACAAAGCGCCCGGTTCGGGTTTAAATTCCGGCACGTCCGTGGGAAGTTCTTTCTTGGAAAATACCGTTTCAAAATGAGCTTGTGCAGCGTTGGCAGCTTCTTCATTATGAAAGCGCGCAACTAACAAGTGGGCAAGTTTCTTCTTGGCGGCCATTGGATGCATGGCTTTGATTTCATCCAAGTTTTCCATAGTCAATAGTTCATAATACATGGGCATTACTTCATCGGCAATGGACATGATTTTGCCAAACATATCTTCCGGTGCATCTGTAAGCCCCACATAATTTTTGTAGGATTTGCTCATTTTTTTCACACCGTCCAAACCCACTAAAAGCGGCACGGTAAGTGCTACTTGCGGTTCTTGCCCGTTGTTCTTTTGTAACTGACGACCGACGAGTAAATTGAAAATCTGATCCGTTCCGCCCAGTTCCACATCAGCTTTGAGGGCCACGGAGTCTTGCCCTTGGAATAAACTGTATAAGATTTCCAGCATGCTAATGGGATTTCCGGCCGCCATGCGCTTTTTGAAATCATCGCGTTCTAATACTTGTGAAACGGTCACATGCTGAAGTGTGGTCAGCAATTCTTTGCCGGATACAAACGGGTCTAACCATTCGCTGTTAAAGCGCACTTCGGTTTTGGAAGGATCTAGCACTTTGAACGCCTGGTCGGTGTAGGTTTTGGCGTTGGCTAAAATTTGCTCGCGGCCCAACACAGGGCGGGTAGAATCGCGCCCGGACGGGTCTCCGATAGCGGCGGTAAAATCACCAATGACGAGAACAGCCGTGTGCCCCATATCCTGGAATCGGCGAAGAAGCGAAAGCGCTACGCTGTGGCCCAGGTGCAAGTCGGCCGACGTCGGGTCGCACCCAAGTTTAATTTTTAAGGTTTTGCCAGATTCTAATTTTTTGGCTAAATCTTGTTTAGAAACTACGTCCACGCACCCGCGTGTTAAAAAGTTAATTTGTTCATCAATCGTCATAAAAAATGCTCCTAAAAATATACATATATTTTAGCAAATTATGCTATTTAACAAATTGGTTAGGTACA
>ONOD01000056.1 GCA_900319325.1 uncultured Elusimicrobium sp.
CCGCAACGCTTGCACAAATTAAGAAAGATGCTAAGCTAATTACCCAACCGGCCGGCGAGCGCATTAAGGAAGAATTGGACCGCTTATTTGCTGTGCCTGGGGTTTTATATGATTTCCTGTCACAAATGGATGCGTGCGGGCTATTGACGGCTTTATTTCCGGTTTTGGAGGACCAACGCACCTGTGCTGAGGTCTATTACGGAAAGGGCGGCGTGCTTAAACACACGCTTTTAGTATGCAAGCGGATGGACTATGTGCTTAGTCACCTGGAGAAAGCATTTCCCAAATTTGCCAAGCAGTTGGCTCCTTTTGCCGCCAATAAACCCTTACTTAAAATGACCGCGTTGTTGCATGATATCGCCAAGCCGGCTACTGCCAAAATGCACAAAGGACGTTTGCGTTTCTTTTATCACGAACAGCAAGGCGCGCGGATGGCCCGTAAGGTGTTGGATGCCTTGCACTACAGTAAAGCCGATACGCGCCTAATCTGTGCTATGATCGGTGAACATTTGCGCCCATCCAATTTGGCCAGTAATGATGTGCTTACCCGTAGGGGGGTATATCATTTCTTCCGCGATTTGGGCGATGCGGCCATTCCGCTCTTATTTTTATGTTGGGCAGACTATACCAGTTATGTGACCGATGCACAATTGCGCCGTATTTTGCCCAAAAGTGATGATAGGCTGATGACCATCACGCAGGCCGAACGTTATAAAAATGTGGGTAAGACATTGCGCCATTTACAGGTACTATCCTTTATGTTGCAGCAATACTTTGAACGTCCCGCGCTGGTCCGGCCGGATAAAATTGTAACCGGGGTGGATATTATGAATATTCTACATCTAAAACCGGGTCCGCAAGTGGGAGCCATCTTAGAGGCGGTAGCCGAGGCCCAAGTGGAAGGGAAAATCAGCACGCGTGCAGACGCCTTAGATTTTATTAAAAAAATAGAAGTGCCTCTTCCAAAAAATAAATGCTCTTAACATAAAACTCCCCAAGTAGAAACTTGGGGAGTTTTACGTTGCATGTTAGTTGTAATAAGAGTCTCTTCCGTACTTAACATCAACATCCACGAACCCTTGTGTAATAACTTTGGGCTTTGTGTTTTGTACAATTCTAAATAGTCTTTGCCATCTTTCCCTGGTTTGAGCATCTTCACCACCTTCCCAATCCCGGACTCTAATCGTGAAATCCGTAACTGTAAACAGGTAATAAGATCCATCTTCAGTTTGAATTAAACGGCTAACTACGTATTTGTCGTCAGCAATGACTGTACAAATATGTTCTTTCCCAAATGGCGCGTCTGTGAGGATACAACTCGGAATGTGATACAATTCGTCTTGCATCTTTTCTTCTATGATGGAAAAATCAACATCATGCGCGTAACGAGTTATTGTGATAGATCCCGGCTCTTTGCCATTATAATACAGTCTATAAAAGTTGTTGCGGTCACCCTTGTATTCGCTTCTCCCATCGGGGGTCAGCACTAGGGGCTCGTAGGACTCATCCAAGAAATACTTGAGTTTGCCCAGCGTGATAATTCTGTTATCTTTTGAATCACGTTTAAACATGTCGTTCTTCTTTTGAATTTCCGTAATATCCTGGCATATCTCTTCGGGAATTTCTGGGAATGAAATCTCACGTATGTCAACAATCTGGGCAGGCGCAGGAGTACAAAGGCCTACAGTAAACAACAGGCTACATAGGGCTAACAACAGCGTCTTATTCATACATTTCCCTCCTATCATTTTGTGTGTTCCTATAAGGAGTCTATAGAACGGTTAGGCTTTGAGCCAGGGCCTTTAGACCTAGATAAATATAGGTCCAAAGACCTAAATTTCTAAAATAATTGTACGTTGTGGTAAATTTTGCTACAATAAATTGTCATTAAATTTGTGCGGGCGTGGTTCAATGGTAGAATGGAAGCTTCCCAAGCTTTAGACGAGGGTTCGATTCCCTTCGCCCGCTTTTTATAGGACACTCTATGACAAACAATTCCGAAGAATTTGAAACCAAGCCGTCTTCTAACAAAGACATGTGGCTGTTTTTAATTGTGCTGGACGTGATTTTTCTGTGCGTCTTTGGATTTTTCTTGTATAAACATTTTGCCGGGCAGCTTTTTAACGTTGCTCCTAGCACAAGACCTGTTCAGATGGAAGAAAAACAAGTGCCCGAAATATCGGAAGAAGAGGTAGTAACAGTAGATGAAGATATGGTTTCCCCGGCGCCTCTTCCTGAAGAAACGATTGTGCCAGAACCGGTGGAACCGATAGCCAAATCTATCCCCGAGCAGCCTTCTGTGGTGGCCGAGCCGGAATCTGTTCAACCGCAAGTGGTTGCGCAAGAGACAAAAGAAAGCGTCGTCGTTACCCCAACGGCGGGTAAATACCGCCGGGTTACTTTCCGCTGGTTTGGTGAGGGCGATACAGTATCCGTAGTGAGTGGATTTACCATGTCTAAGCCGCAAGCGCTTAAAAGAGTGGGTGACCATTGGGAAACTACGCTTTCTATTGCGCCCGGTACGTATAAGTTCTTATACGTTATTGACGGGAAGAATACGTTGGATCCGTATTCTCCTCAAAAAGATGGTCGGTCTGTATTGGAAGTGAAATAATTTTTAACTGATATTTATGCGAGGGGAAGCCTATCTGGCTTCCCCTCGTAGCGTTGTTATATTAAAGAACAAATATGCTACAATAGGGAAAACTACCGTCTTACAGGAGGCTTTATGAAAGCGGTCATTATTACTATTGGAGACGAAATTTTATTAGGACAGATTTTAGATACCAACTCCCGCTTTATCTCTCGTGAACTTACTAAATTGGGGGCGGAAACTGTAGAAATGCGTTCCGTGGCAGATGAGCGCAACGCCATCGTCCGTGCCATTAATGATGCTTTTTTGCGCGCAGACGTTGCAATAATGACCGGTGGCTTGGGGCCTACTAAGGACGATCTGACAAAAAAAGTATTGGCGGAGTATTTTGATTGCAAATTGGTAGAAAATAAAGAGGTGTATCACTGGTTAGAAGAAATGTTTTCTGACATTCCCAACCGCATGAACAAGTACAATATCTCACAAGCTCTGCTCCCCGAAAAATGCACCCCGTTACGTAATTTAAAGGGAACCGCCAGCGGTATGTGGTTTGAACATAAAAAAAAGGTGCTTATTTCCTTGCCCGGGGTCCCATTTGAGATGGAATATTTAATGCATTACGAAGTATTACCCCGTTTAAAAGAAAAATTTACTGATTTATTCCTGCGTTTTAAAATGGTTACGGTCTTTGATGTGCCGGAGTCGGAAATTGCCCTCAAATTGGCCGATTTTGAGAGTGCCCTGCCGGAAGGAGTTGGCCTAGCGTATTTGCCTAGTGAAGGATATGTTCGCTTGCGTCTAACTGCCAAAGGCGGGGCAGTAGATCAGCTGGATCAAACCTATGAGCGGCTATTAACTGCGCTACAGGATTTACCCTATCAGCCTTCCAGCGAAGGAGAAAGTAGAGAAGATTTACTGCGTCGGTTAAAAAATACCGGTGTTACGGTGGCCAGCGCCGAGAGCTGCACGGGGGGAACTATAGCCCATATGATTACATCAATGGCAGGGGCGTCGTCGTATTTCCTAGGGGGAGTGGTGGCGTACGCCAACGAAGTAAAAGAGAATGTCCTTGGCGTAAATGCGCAGGATTTGGAAAAATATGGAGCCGTAAGTGAGCCGGTTGCCCGTCAGATGGCTGAGGGCGCCCGCAAAGCCTTGGGCGCGCAATATGCGGTATCCACCACGGGCGTAGCTGGCCCGGATGGAGGAACAAAAGAAAAACCTGTGGGAACAATTTGGATGGCTGTAGCGGGGCCCAAGGGTACGATCACGGAAAAATGCTTGATTTCGCATACGCGCGAACGGAACATCGGGCGGGGTTCTGTGCACGCCATTCAATTATTATTAGCCCAGATTGAAAAGGACCAAGCTGCATGTTAAAAAAAATACGCGAGCAAATCTTTTACGTCGGGTTATTTGCCTGCTTGCCGGCTGTGGGAGAAGAAGATATTTTTCATGCCGTGGATGCACTTGTGCTGGGGGGAGTCAGGGGCATTATTCTCTCTTGGAATAAGAAACTTTTTTCAACGGTGGAAAAACTACACGTGCGTTATCCGCAACTACTTATTGGCGTGCAGGGACCGTATGAAAAAGCCTGTCAATTATTTGCCGGCGGAGCATCGTTTGTTGTAGATACGGGGGGCGTTCCTGCTAAAATTCAAGTACCTTTTTTATTGCGGCAGAATAATAATTTAATGGAGGGCGCGGATGTACTGGCCCAATGTTCCAACAAACTGGTTTTTGTCGGCGATATGAAGCGACAAAAATGGGGAGAAATTACCGCCCGTGCGCAACAAGCTTTGCAGAAAATGCTCGGTTTTGAACTGCGCCATGTGGGGATCAATCATCCGAATGCCGCCGAGGCCAATAAGACCGCTTCTCAATTTGAGTATCTGTTTGGTTTTGCTAAGACCGATAAAGGCGGGGCGTACTTTGCCGGCCCATATATTGAAGCCATGAAGAAAATGTTTTATGGTGTACATGGGCATATAGCGATTGCTACTAATAATGCGGCCCGAGCGGCGTGGTATTTAGAGCAACGCGGTGCCAAGTTTAACTGGAAAAGCGCCGATTACAACGAAGACGGTACTTTGCGCGTGGTGTATTTGCAGGATGAAATCGGCGGTTTCGCAGTACATATTATACAGAAATAATTATTCTAAAAATGATAAACTCCCCGCTTTTTGGGCGAGGAGTTTGTAACACTGAAGTGTGTTCCTTGTTAATTTGTTGCTTTAGTACATTTCTACGGACGAGAATTTACCAGCGGTGTAGCCGCCGCCGTCAAAGTTGCGGGGTAATATTTGAATATCCGGTGTATAAGCATTCCACTGGTCATCTAAGTTCTTATACATCTTGATGGAACTAGCGCTCTTATTGAAAACGATCACAACTGAATCTTCCCCTTTTTGCAGTTGATAATACTCATCCAAATAGCTCAAACCCTTCACAGGTGTTTCATAAATATCATATATAGCAACAGTGCCATCTGAGAATTTCCTACTGGCTTGGCCAACTTTCTTGGGGAGCAAGCTGGGGTCCGCATTTTCAAAATAAAGAGAGAGGTCCCCGTATAAATCGCTTTCTTGGGTATACTCCTTCTTCCCGCCGATAGCTTGCCATAATTCCTCAGCCGATGTTGGGTTGGCTTTCACAAAGGACTCAGGCAACGGCTTGCGCAGAGGATTAGCGCGCATAAATTCCGATGATGTGTTCATGACCTTTCTGGGGCCTCCGTCTACTGATTGAACTAGCACCTTGCTGAAATATCCGGTTCTTCTTACTTTTTCTACCCTACCTGATTTCGATATAAATGCCATTGAGTTTGTAGGAGCGTCCCATACATAGTATAATCCGGGTGGAACATCCTTGCTCGATGGGGCCAATGATTTTTTCCTTAAATAAACCACGCGGTCCGGATTTGTAACATCTGCGTATTTATTCCAATCCTCCAACAATGCCTCAAAATTTCCATGAATGGGCAATTTTCCATCATGTAGTTTAACCCACAATTGCTCGTGCAAAAGGGGCTCTCCAAATTCTGCTCTTTGGGCTGTTAGCCGCTCTGCCATTCGCGTCTCCTCAGCTAACGACGGCACCCCAAACGGACGTGTGGTAGGGGAAAGCTTTATGCGCCCATTGGCCTGGCGGTTTACTACTTCCCGAGTCGGAGTCCTCTTTGCACTGGACGATACCTGCCGTGTAACGTGTGTTTCTATCGTTTTCCGCTTCTTGCTAAATCCTTTCTTCCCCTGTGCAAAGGCGGGTTGAGTGACGGTCAAACAGACCAAAATAGTCAAGACCGTGGTGCACAACGTGCGTGTTACTTTGTTGTTCATGACATCCTCCTTGTTTATACCTTTATTCTAAGGAATATATTTCTCCAAAAACAGGGTCTTAGAGCCTATAATTCGTTGTTTTTTTGTCCCATAGTTACTTAGGCCTTTGGGCCTAGATTTGAACTGTTTGCCTCTGAGATGGATAGGTGTGCCAAAAGAGAGAGCAGTGTGAACAACCTGCTTTGTTTGGTACAATATAACTATGAAACATCTTTCTTGGGCGGTTTTGCTTTTATGGGGCAGTTGTGTCCCCGCGTTGGCGTCGCCGGTATATCGTGCAGGAGAGTCTTCTTCGGATATTTCTTCTTGGTTGCATGGCGAAATCTCTGCTGATTATCAATTTTCTTCCCAGAAACTAGAAACAAAATTAATTGATCAATCCGGTTCTGCCTTGAAAGGTTGGAACGTACGCGCCTTGTGGACGCCACTGCCGTGGTTATCCGTAGGGGCGGAAATGACCCAGTTTGCCGATGAGAACTTTCGTGAGGCGTTTGTATCGCCTTACGAATCACACCGGATCGGCGGACTTGTGAAGTTGACACTTTCGCCAAATACTACTCCGCGGGTGTACTTGTTAGCCGGTTACGGAAAAACGTTTCATAAGCTCAATTATGACCACAGCATAAATCCTATTGCCATGCAAACGTGGCCCGCCAGCGAGAAAAAAGACATTTCCTATTGGATGGTTGGCTTAGGTGTAGAAGTGGATGTATGGAAAACAGTATTTGTTGGCGGCGAAGGAAATTTGCTACGCCATCAGGCCACCAAATTGGCTCTATTTTACAAAACAGATTCCCAAATTGAAACCGTGTTGCGGGTGCGTGCCGGTGTGCGGTTCTGAGGGGGATTGAAACCTGCCGCGTAAAATGATATACTAATTAAGTAATCAGTTCTGATTTTTCCGCACGATTTACGCGCCCATAGCTCAATGGATAGAGTGTCAGCCTGCGGAGCTGAAGATACAAGTTCGATTCCTGTTGGGCGCATATATTGACGAGAGCCCGTTCTCAGAAGAGAGCGGGCATTTTCTTGCCCTATTCTCGTCGGTAATTTTTTAGCAACATAAGCAAAATAAAAAAAAAAAAACTATAATATCGCTCGGCAGAAAAATGGCAGAAAAACTTTTTTTGCCACTTATACATTCTTTTGTAATTCGCTCAAAATTCTTTCTGCCATCCTACATACTTTTGGCAGAAAAAATATCTCGTACG
>ONOD01000080.1 GCA_900319325.1 uncultured Elusimicrobium sp.
CGCCAGTAAACAAAAAGTTAGCCAACCATATTTCATATACAAAAAGTATACCAAATTTAAATGGGGGGATACTTTAGTCATAGAAGCGTGACCTACTTGGGCAGAAACAAAGCGCCTTTATGGGTGGATAAATGCTACAATATATATACTTATGGCAAAATTAGTACGTGGATTTAGAGATATTTTTGAACCTCAAGCAAATGCTTTTACGGAGCTGGAAAACTGCGCTCGCGGCGTGTTTTCTACGTATGGTTTCGGCGAGCTTCGCTTGCCTACGGTGGAATTAAAAGAACTTTTTGTTAAATCTACCGGTGAAACAACTGACATCGTACAAAAAGAAATGTACGCTTTTGAGGATGCCGGTCATCGGCAATTAGCCATCCGCCCGGAGGGGACCCCCGGCGTGGTGCGGGCGTATTTGGAAAATAATTTTGTGCAAAATGCCCCCGTACAGAAACTATATTACATTGGAAATATGTTCCGTGCGGAACGCCCGCAGGCCGGAAGATACCGTGAATTTGAGCAAATTGGTGCAGAGTACATTGGCAACTCGGCTCCGGCGGCCGATGCAGAAGTTATTCTGATGCTTAAAGATATTGTGGCCAAGTTTGGTGCTAAGAATTATGTAGTTAAAATTAATAGTTTAGGATGCGATAAATGCCGTCCGCTTTACCGCCAGTCGCTCATTGATTTCCTATCTAAAGAAAAAGACACATTGTGTGAAAATTGCCAAGTGCGCTTGGAGAAAAATCCATTGCGCGTATTGGATTGCAAGATTGACGGGGCTCGTTTCGCGGGCCGTGTTCCTACGATGCAACTCTGCCCGGAATGTCAGGAACATTTTGATACGGTGCAGGCCTTACTCAAAGGTAAGATTGACTTTGTGGTGGACCCCATGTTGGTGCGCGGTTTAGACTACTATTCCCGTACCGTGTTTGAATTTCAGGCGGGTGACGTTTCTCAAAATGCGATTGCTGCCGGCGGCCGTTACGATAGCCTCATTAAAAATATGGGAGGACCGGCTACCCCGGCAATTGGATGGGCTATGGGAGCGGAACGCGTCATCTTGGCACGGGGGGAACAAGCCGCTCAAAAGCGCAAAAGCGTGTACATGGTTTCATTAGAAAAACCATGTAACGAAACGGCCTTTAACTTAATGCAAGAATTGCGCAATGCCGGTATCCGCACGGAGGGGGGCTTATTTGATAAAAACGTCAAAGGGCAAATGAAACAGGCGGATCGCTGCGGAGCTTGTTATGCACTGATTTTGGGCGGTGATGAACTAGCCAAACAAGTGATTACACTGAAAGATTTAACTACGGGCGAACAAAAACAAATTCCGTTTGCCGATGTTGTAAGTGAGGTAAAAAAATTAGTATGAAACGAACAAACTATTGCGGAGATGTAACCGCCGAATTTTTAGGTTCTAAACAAACATTGTGCGGATGGGTCAATTCCTATCGCAACCACGGGGGAGTATTATTTATTGACTTGCGTGACCGTAGCGGTATCTGCCAGGTTGTGGTAGAGCCCAGCAGTCCCTTTTTCAAAGAAGCTTCGGCTGTTCGTAACGAGTACGTAATTGAAGTGACGGGTACTGTGCAACGCCGCATTGAAGGGGCTGTCAATAAAAATATGAAGACCGGCGAAATTGAGGTGGTCGCTGAAAATTTTAAAGTATTAAATACATCCATTGCCTTGCCGTTTGATGTGGATCAATCGCGCGGAGCATCGGAAGAAATCCGCTTAAAATACCGGTACATTGATTTGCGTAATCCTAAAATGTTTGCTAATTTGCAACTGCGTCACCGTATTGCGCAGGCGGCGCGGCGTTATTTGGATGCAAATGGATTTTTAGAAGTGGAAACCCCGATACTCACGCGTTCTACCCCTGAGGGAGCGCGCGACTATCTCGTCCCTTCCCGGGTGCATCATGGGGAATTTTACGCGTTGCCGCAAAGCCCTCAAATGTTTAAGCAAACTTTAATGGCCAGCGGCATTGACCGCTATTTCCAATTAGCACGGTGTTTTCGTGATGAAGATTTACGTGCCGATCGTCAACCCGAACATACACAAATTGATATGGAAATGTCCTTTGTAACTATTGATGATATTCATACCATTGTGGAAGGCCTAATGAAGGAAATTTTTAAGACGGCGGGTAAAGAGCTCCAAACACCGTTTATCAAATTGCCGTTTGATGAGGCCATGGAGCGTTTTGGCTCCGATAAGCCGGATTTACGCTATACCTTAGAACTCAAAAATGCGGCCGAAATCTTTACACATACGGGTTTCAAAGTGTTTGCGGATGTGTTGGCCGCCAAAGGGGCCATCTATGCTCTGCGTGGGGAAAAAGGTGCCGGCTATTCGCGCGGGCAAATGGATAAATTGACTGACTTGGTAAAAAAGAACGGTGCTAAAGGCCTTGTATGGCTTAAAGTAAAAGACGGAAAGATAGAAGGGCCATCTGCAAAATTTTTTACGGCGGACGAGCTCAAAGCTGTGAAAGAATTGGTAGGTGCGCAAGATGGTGATGCTGTTTTCATCGGCAGTGATACGGTTAAACGCACGGCCCAAAGTTTTATGGGGGCGCTACGCAAAGAGCTTGTTAAAGAATTGGCTAAACAATGTGATTGGGCCTTCGCGTGGATTACAAACTTCCCGCTTTTGGAGTATATCCCCGAAGAAGACCGCTGGGATGCCGCTCACAACCCGTTTACGGCCCCGGTTGAAGAAGATTTGCCCAACTTGGAAAAAGACCCGGGATCGGTCCGTTCTTACCAGTTTGACTTAGTGTTAAACGGCAACGAATTGGCCTCCGGTTCGGTGCGCAACTGCCGCCGCGATGTGCAAGAACGGATTTTAGCGCTGATGAAACACTCCAAAGAAGAATCTGCTCGCCGGTTCGGGATGCTTTTAAACGCACTGGAAGCAGGGGCCCCTCCACATGGAGGAATTGGCTTGGGGTTGGACCGCATTACCGCGTTACTCGCTGGAGAAGAATCTATCCGTGAGGTAATTGCGTTTCCCAAAACGGCACAAGCGGTCTGTCCGCTTACGGATTCACCCAATGTGGTGGATGCGCAACAGCTCACAGATCTGGGAATTGCTATCATGCAGGAAAAATAATTTTTGCAGATGCAATTGCGGAAAAATTTTTACAAAAGACCTAGACTTATCTAGGTCTTTTGACTCTGGTAGAAAAATGTAATTTACAGTACACTATTAGTATGAATGAGAACAATAAAGGGTTAAAGGGATTGTTGGGCATTCTGGCACTGCTCGTCGTTTTGGGAGCGTTGTGGCGTGTTCTTTCGTACCAACCGGGGGGCACAACGCAACTTGCTCGTCCAGCGACGTATCATGCGCCCGCTAGTTCCGTTGGTGAAAAGGTTCTTCCTCAAAATGAAACCGTAAATGAATTATTGGAGGATCCAACTCCCGCTGTTAGATCTATTCCAACTACCTCAAATGGAATTCAATTACCGACTCAGAATATTCAACTACAAAACCCGGTAGCATATCCTCAATATCGTGCCTCGGCAAAACAAGCCTATCCCGCACATGCTACGCAGGGAACACGCTATGTAGAGCAAAATTTTTATAGTCCCGATGCTAAAACCCCGTCCACACAACCCAGTAACGCTATGTATACTGCGTCCAATTATGTGGGCCCGCAAGTTAATTTTAATACGTCTGCAAGTACACGCGTACAGGAAGAACGGGCCCGTATGTTAGCACCTTATTTGCGCCCCAATCGGCAAGATAAAGCCCGCATGGATGCGCAGTGGAATAAGATGGTTGCTGCGTTGGAACGCGCTATTGCGAAGGCATTGGCTCCTAAAAGCAAAAAGGAAGAGATGATTGAAAAATATGCAGCCAAGCCGGAAGAAGCTGCTTCTGTGCCGCAAATTCCTGGTTTCGCGGGGCAATTGGCCCCGGTTGGAGAGCAAATTGCTTTACAAAAACGAGCGATGATGCAGAGCATGGGTAATGCGTTTGGTGGGGCGGCCGCACAGCAGGCGGGGGGAATTATGGACTCGTTCGCCGGGGAAGTAGCCGCGGCTCTTAATAATCCTAGTATGACGGCCGAACAAAAGGAAAAGAAAGTGCAAGAAGTTACTAAAAAATATCAAGATAAGATGGATAAATTGGCTCAGAAAAATCAATACGATAAATTTGTGACGGAGCGCACGGAACAAATCAACGAGCAAAAGGAAGCTTTTCAGGCAAAATATGATGAGCAATTAAGTAATAAGTTGGGGCAAATTTTGGATGAGGAATGGCAACAGGAACAGCAACTTGCCACGCAAAATCTGCCGCTAGAGGAATATAACACAAAGATTTCTCAGTTGCATCAGCAAAAACGCAACGAGCGCCAGCAAGCGGTTTTAGAACAAACCCCTAACGAGCTAAAACAAATGCAAGCAGATTTGAAAGTGAAAAGCGCAGATACGCTGGATAAAATAGCCAAGGATCCGCTCTTAGGGCCTAAAGCGGCTGAAGAGTTTAAACCAATTTTGGATACTTATCAACAACAGCTCAATCAACTTTATCAGCAAGAACTTTCCATTGATGAACGTCGGCAACAAGAAAGCAAATTGCTAAAAGACGTCAACCGTCAACTCTTAGACAAACAGATTGATTCCGTTGAAAAATTAGATCTGCCGGAAGCACAAAAGCAACATATTTTGGATGAACTCAATCAGGCTTATAATGCTATTTAAGCGAGTGCTATTTTTCTTATAGTTTGGGTAGAGACGGCACCCCGGTGTGAGGCGGATTTCCTGTTGCGGCTTTAAGGCAGGGAGGCTCCGTAGAACTGTATTTTGCCGAGGGTATAGATTTTCTTTACTTTTTTCTTCTCATTTACTACAATATCTATACATGGGCGAGTGGCGGAATGGCAGACGCGTACGGCTCAGGACCGTATGGACGAAAGTCCTTAAGGGTTCAACTCCCTTCCCGCCCATTTCTTTTTAGGGTTATTCTATGAGAAAGTATGGCTACAAACGTCCCAGCGCAACCTTAATGGTCACCCGAAAGCGCCCGGCACGCCGCAAAAAGCCATCCTTTTTTTTCAAGTTTATTTTCCTTCTTTTTACATGTATCATTTTTTTAGGTGGTCTATTCTTTGGCGGGCGTTACGTTTACTTTACAGTTAAGAATGCACAAATTACAGATTGGCACGTAAAATCGGTAACTGTGTCCGGTCTGTCCGGGGTGCGCGAAAAACAAATCTTAAGTCAGGTCTCTGCGTTGAAAGGTAAGCCCTTTTCAAGGCAAGAAGCCGGCCTCTTGCGTCAAGAATTAAAGGCTAAATATCCTACGCTTACTAACATATCGGTTTCGCGTGGAATCCTAAGCGGTAAACTTAAAATTACCGCACAGCCGCGTAATCCTGTTGCGCAATTTATTTTGCCGGATAATTCCCGAAAATATATTGATGAGGAAAGCGTGGTTTATGCCGACCCCCTGGAAGTGCGTGATGTGCTCCACGTGCAGTTAGTGGGGCAAGCCCCCGCCCAATTGGAGACATCGTTTGTTGAGCTGGTACAAAATTTATTAAAACTCAAAAAATCTCTTCCTTTTGAAGCAATAGAATTTAATGTCACGGATCATACAGTAACCTTGACCTTACCGGATCAGAGTGTTATCCACTTTGGACGTACCGTGCAATTAAAACAAAAAGTAAAGCGCGCTGCGCAAATTATGATGTTCGCACGTGAAAAATATCAGGAACCTGTTTCATTAGATTTTACGTTTTTTGAAAAAGGAAAAGTTTTTTTGACACAGAGGGCTCATTAATTCTTATAATAGAGAGTGAAGATTTTTAGTAGGGGATTTTTTGTATGGCAAAACCAAATTTAATTGTAGGATTAGATGTGGGCAGTGGTAAATTAACCGCTATTGCTGCCGCCCACGATGAACGTACTAATACATTGCAAGTGCTTTCCGGAAGGAGTATCCCATGCCGGGGGCTAAGGGGCGGGATGGTAACCGATATTCGCGAAACCTCTGCTGCGGTTACTACAATACTGGGCAGCATCGAGCGCGAAACCAGCCAGGACATTAGTCAATTATTTGTAGCTGTACGCGGGCCACATATTGAATCCTTTTTTAACCATGGAACCTACAACATTTCTCGCCCGGATAAAGAAATTGGCCCGGCTGATATGGAGCTGGCAATTGAAAATGCCAAGGCTGTTCCGATAAAAAACGATAATGAAATTATTGGGCTGTTTCCGCAAGGATATGCCGTGGACAAACAACGTGGTATTCGTAACCCGGAAGGGATGGAAGGCTCCCTATTGGAAGTAGATGTGCAAATTATTACGGGTGCTTCCACGCATTTAAATAATTTGGCTAAAGCCATTCAACGCCCCGGTTTTCGCATGGAGCAACCGGTATATGGATTGGTGCCTTTGGGCGATTCTGTGCTTTTGCAAGATGAAAAAGAAAACGGCGCTATGCTGATTGACTTTGGTGGGGAAACCATTTCCGTGGGAGTCTATATCGGCGGTATGATGCGCTTCTCGTGCGATATCCCGTACGGATGTGATATTTTAACAAATGATCTTTCCACCTATCTGAATACGTCGCGCAAAGCCGCCAAAGAAATTAAGGAAAAATACGGCGTTATCCATCCGGATTTCTTGAAACAGGAACATGAGATTTCTGTTCCTCTTTTAGATGGTAGTGCTACGCGTATGTTCAAAAATGTAGAAATCTTAGATTGTATGCAACCCCGTATGGAAGAACTACTTGAACAGGTGGAACATTACGTGGGATTGAACGGATATAAGCCGAAAAGTATTCCCATGGTAGGGGTGATTACAGGCGGCGGATCCGTGATGCCGGGCATGACGACGTTGTGTAAAGATATTTTGGGCCTCAAAGATGTGCGCAAAGGCGCGGTCCGCCGTGATTTAATTACATGCGGTGATGAATTCTTTGCCCCATCTTATAGCACGGCCTTGGCACTTGTTATTTATGCCATGGAACGTGTTTCCGAAGAAAATTTGTATGGTAAAAAGACCTATCGTGGAAATAATTCGGCGTTTGATAAGCTGAGTAATTTTTTTAGAGGAATGTTTGGATAATTTATGCACATGCAAGATTTATTTATGCCGGCCGCTCAATTTGAGAGCAAGAAAGCCAAAATTAAGGTCATTGGTGTTGGGGGCGGTGGCGGAAATGCCATCAACCACATGGTGCGTAGCGGCCTTAAAGATGTGGATTTTATCGCGGTTAATACAGACGCACAAGATTTGCGCCGTAACCAAGCACCGTATTTGGTACAAGTGGGCGAAAAACTGACCAAGGGGCTAGGTGTCGGTGGCGACCCGGACCGCGGGCGTAAGGCAGCCGAAGAAAGCAAAGAAAAATTGAAACTCATCATCGGGCAATGTGATTTGTTGTTCATTACTGCTGGGATGGGGGGTGGTACCGGCACGGGGGTTGCTCCGTATGTGGCAAAATTGGCGAAAGAAATTTACGGCGACGATTTGTTAGTAGTAGGCGTTGTAACGCGTCCGTTCAATTTTGAAGGATATGTGCGCGAAAAGCAAGCGGATAAGGGCATTATAGAGATGCAAAAATATGTAGACTCTATGATTATTGTACCGAATGAAAAACTGTTTGCCAACATTGATCCTAGTACCTCTTCGCGGGATGCATTCAAAATGGTGGATGAAGTATTGTTGCAAGCGGTACAAGGAATTAGTGAAGTGATCACTAAACCGGGTGAAGTAAATATTGATTTTAATGATATTCGCAAAGTGATGGCCCATTCGGAGAAATCTCTCATCGGTGTGGGGGAAGCGTCCGGGCAGGGGCGGCATTTAGCAGCTGTTAAACAAGCTATTTCTTCCCCGTTATTAGAAAATGCCGATATTCGGGGCGCTAAAGGATTTATTGTCCATTTTGCGGCGGAAGAAAATTTGACGTTAGTTGAGCAGGGTGAAGTGATGAGTCTAATTCGTCAATATGCCAGTAATGATTCAATCATTATGTTCGGGTATTCTTACGATCCCACACTCAATGGTAATTTCAAGGTGACTGTGATTGCTACGGGTTTTAGCGCTGAAAAAGCAGGTGCTTTTCAGGCGCGTCGTCCGTTGACGGCGTCTAACGAAACGAGTGTGCGTGCACATACGGTGGCGGAGGATATTTTTACCACGTTTGAACCTCAGCGGCCTACGTTTGAAGATCCCATGTTAATTCCAGCCTATCTGCGCCGGAAAAAACGTTCTGTATGATATTAATGACGGGTACGAAACTAATCAAAAGGAGAAAATTATGGCGGTAGGATTGCAAAGTCTATTAAGAACGGTAGTAGATAACAAAGCAAGTGGTTTGCATATTCGGGGGAATTCCAACGCATATGTACGTTTGAATGGGCAAATGAAACCCATTGATGATAGTTTTGTATCCAATGAAGAAGCTAAAAAAATGGCGTATGCCTGTATGGGGGAACGTGAAAAACGCATTTTTGAACAATATAGCACGGTAGACTTTTCGTTGGATGCCAAATCTTACGGACGTTTCCGTTTTAACGTATTTCGCCAAATGGGTAGAATTTGTATGGCTATCCGTCATATTCCGCCGCAAATTCCTTCATTTGAGCAATTCCATTTGCCGGGGGATATTTTGCGTAAAATGGCAGATTCTCACCGGGGAATTATTTTGGTAACGGGTATGACGGGGTCCGGTAAAACTTCTACACTGGCGGCTATGATTGATCACATTAATAAAACGCGTGCTAATCATATTTTAACGATAGAGGATCCTATTGAATTTTTACATCCGGATAACCGTAGTGTGGTGAGTCAGTTGGAATTGGGCGTTGATACGCCTTCTTATACCAGCGCATTGCGCGCTGCCATGCGTCAGGATCCGGATGTGATTTTAATCGGGGAATTGCGCGACGGAGAAGTAATGAAAGCGGCCATCGGCGCAGCGGAAACCGGTCAATTAGTATTGGGAACCATGCACACGGTGAACGTTGCCCAAACATTAGAGCGTTTGGTAGATGCTTTCCCCGCGGAATTACAAGGGCAAATCCGTTTGCAACTTTCGGAATTAATTCGCGGAATTGTGTGTCAACGTTTGTTGCCTAGCGTAAAAGGTGGAATGTATCCTGCCTTGGAAATTATGGTCAGCACTCCTCAAGTTCGTAAACTCATTATGGAAAATCGCCCCGGTGATTTGTTAAAACAAATGCAGCTCGGCGAATTTTACGGCATGAATACCTTTGATCAAGCCTTAGCAAAATTGTACAAGGAAGGCATTATTGATATGGAAACGGCGCAGTCTGCTGCCACCAGCCCGGATGCTATTATGTTGGCAATTCGCGGGGTAACCGATAGCTTAAATGTGGAAGGCGCGTAATGCGTAAAAACGGATTAGTTATTTCTATTGATGGTACGGCGGGTACCGGGAAGTCTTCTGTGGGGAAAGCGGTGGCTCAAAAGTTGGGTTATGGTTTTTTGAGTACAGGAGAACTCTACCGTG
>ONOD01000017.1 GCA_900319325.1 uncultured Elusimicrobium sp.
ATAAAGTCCTTCAGGCTCATGTGCCAGTATAGCCCATACGCTTTGGCCGATAGCCGCCATTGCTCCGAGGGCTACCAAGCTATCCATCGTCGGCGTAAATTTAAAAAATTGCGTAAACCCACGCGTGAAGAAAGCACGGTTGATCCACAGGATGATTGCTGTCAAAACAATTTGTACCCAAGTAAAATGAACCCAATGCCCCATGGACACAACCATCAGAGGAATTAGTAAGCACGTCGAATACATAAACCGACGTTTTAGCTGAGCTGCCTGCATCATAGGATCAGCCGTTTGCGTGGTACCTTTGCCAGATGTTTCTTGCGCCCCGTAGCCTGCTTTTTCAACAGCTTCCATAATTTGCACCGGCGTCAAAATTGTTTCGTCATAGGAAATAGAAAGCCGGTTTTGCAACAAACTAACATCCGCCCGCTGTACTCCGGGCAAAGCACGCACGGCTTTTTCCACATGGCTTTGGCAGGCGGCACAACTCATCCCGCTAATATCAAAGGCTTTCTTCATACATATAGAATAGCGCTTATCCGTGCACGGTGTCAAACATCTAACCCTTTTTTTTGCGTGCATTCGCGCATTTAATTTGCTTTAATAGGATGTCCTTAAAACTAATGCAGGAGAAGCTCATGAAAAAATTGTTGAGAACTATACTGTCCGCCATGCTCCTAGTGACAGGGTTACACCCCGTGTACGCTTGTACCGGGATCGCTATTAACGCCGCTGATGGAACTAAACTTCTCGCTCGCACTATTGAATGGAAAGGCGGCAACTTAGACAGCAAACTGATTATTTTACCGCGCGGTATGCAAAATACGGCGCTCACACCGACCGGGAAAAACGGTCATAGGTGGATCAATAAGTACGGTGCCGTGGGGGCTAGTACCGTCGCCCCGGAATTTGTTACCGAAGGCGTGAACGAGAAAGGGCTTAACGTAGGGATTTTCTACTTTGCCAACGTTGGCAGCTTGACTCCATTCAACCCCAAACGGGCTAAAAAATCTGTCAGCGACGGCGAACTGGTACGCTATATGCTAACCAACTTTGCCACCGTGGATGAAGCCTTAAAAGGGTTAGAAAAAATAGAAATTATTCCCATTGGCCAGGCTGATAAAAACGGCCACTATGCCACCGGACATTGGCGCATCAGCGATGCCTCGGGGCGCAGTGTCGTGTTGGAAATTACCGACCAAGGAAAACGCAACGTGTATGAAAACAATTTGCGCGTGTTTACCAATTCACCGGCGTTTCCGTGGCACCAAGCCAACCTCAATAATTACATTCACCTCTCCGGCGGAGAAACCCCCAACAAAACTATGGGCGATGTTAACTTGTACTCGTTTGGCGGTGGCACCAATTTAACCGGACTGCCCGGTGATTTAACACCGCCTTCACGTTTAGTCCGTGCGTTTTTCTACGTGCAAAGCGCCCCCATTCCTGCCGATACGTATGCGGCTGTTACGCAGGCATTTCACATTTTAAATAACTTTGATTTGCCTATCGGTGCGGAATATGCTCCCAACGAAAAAATCCCGGATATGCCCAGTGCCACCCAATGGACCGCGGTAAGTGACGTAACACATCCAACGTTCTATTACCGCACGATGTACAATTCTGCTATCCGTAAAATTGATCTTACAAAAATTGATTTTGATACGGTACAATACAGCGTGCTAAACATGGATCCGGAACCGAAAGAAAATTTCTATGAACTAAAATTCTAAGACAACGTTTATTAAAAATCCCCGCTTTTTGAGCGGGGATTTTTAGCACCTGCAAATTAAATTTACCAAAGCGTCTTTTTTGCCAATAACTGCTCAAAGGTGGACACCGTGACCGGGCGACTAAAGAAATATCCCTGTGCCAGGTCCGCGCCACAAGCACGTAAAAATTCTGCTTGTTCCCGTGACTCCACCCCTTCGGTTATCACTTTAACACCCAAGGTTTTAAGCATACTAATTGCTCCTTGGATTACTTTTTGCGCCCGGGGATTTTCTCCAAAACCGGCTAAAAATTCTTTATCCAGTTTAATGCTATCAAACTTGAGTTCTTTAAGCACATTAAGAGAAGAATACCCTGACCCAAAATCATCCATTGACACCGGGAACCCATACAAATGCAGTCCACCAATTACCTCTTGGGCACGTTCCAAGTTATTAAAAATGACGCTCTCCGTAATTTCCGCTTCCACAAGCGAGGTCGGCACATCATATTGTGCCATAATGCGGCGCATCTGCGGGATAAACCGCGCATCATTTAAATGTAACCGCGAAAAGTTGACAGCCAACGGTACAACGGGTTTGTTGTTTTTACGCCACTGGGAGAGCACGCGGGCGACTTCCTCCAGGATGAACATATCTAATTGCAAAATAAACCCGTTGCGCTCAAAGAGCGGAATAAATTCATCCGGACGTACCATATGTCCATCGTGATTCCAGCGTACAAGCGCCTCCGCTCCGCGGATTTGCCCGGTGGCAAAATCGCACTTAGGCTGCAAAAAAACTTCAAATTCTTTGTTGGCAAGGGCACTTGCCATATTGTTCTCAATTTGTTGTTCCGTCACAATACGGGTACGATCGGCCGTCTCGTAAAATTCACATTTATCAAATGTACGTTGTTTAGCGCGGTCCAGTGCTAAGTGAGCGCGGTCCAGCATAATATAGAACGGAATCTCTTCCGTAATTTCATAAATGCCAAACGAAATATCCAACATTATGCGGGAATCTTCTAACGTACAATCGCGCTTTAATTGAGTGGCCAAGGCCTTCAGACGTTTTAAGAAGGACGGACGGTCTTTGTATTCTAACAATAACACAAAATTGTCCGCGGATAACCGGCAAAAACACTCTTCGGGGGCAAGCTCCTGCTGGAGTACCTGCGCCACACGTTTAAGGACCTCATTTCCACGTTCATATCCGTGCAAATCATTAATAACTTTAAATTTATTGATGTCAAAAATAACCAGTGCCGCCTGATGATACAACCCATCTAGCTTATTATCAAACTGCTCACACATGCGGTTAAAATTGTCTGCTCCGGTAAGGGAATCCACAAAAGCAGTTGTAAATAACTGTTGTTTACTGTCTTCGCGCAAGCGCATGATAAAAAAGAGTAAGCAGTAAAATACCACAAACACCACACCAAATAAAATGAGCGATAATTTAGCTACCTGTGCGGCTTGCTCTTCCACATGTTTTACGGGAATGGTTGCCACCATGTACCATCCGTTGATAGCTAAGGGTACAAATTGCAAGAAATTATGCAGACCATCCTCGGTATAATAGCCAACCAGCGGGCTTTCCCCTTGCAAAATAGCCTTGCGGACTTCGCCCACTGAAGGATGTGTATCCAGCTTAACATGCTCCAAGATAGAAAAAACATTTGGGGTAGGATTTTCTTCCGATGACAAAATCGTATTGCCGCTACGGTCAATGATAAATGATTTTTCCTCGTTTTCCGCGGGAGAAAAACCCAATATTTTTTTATAATAATCTTCTTTCTGCACAGCAAACAAAGCCCCCACCGGGGCCCCTTCATTGGGATCAAGCGGCACCGCCTGTACTAAAATAGAAGAGGTGTATTTTTCTTTTTCCCTGGGGCGAACAGTGAAGTAAAATTTTCCGTTTGCGGTATTTTTAAGAATATCTCGTAATGCTTCCGCACTCAAGGAAGAGGAAGGAGAGGAATAAAAGGTGCGCCCGTCTTTGAGTGCCAACCCCAACAAATGGAAATGCTCGTTTTGATCAAAACGCGCCAACATTTCGGACAAAAAGGAATCCTCTTTCCAGGGGTAAGAGTCTTCAAAAGAGAGTGCCGTCGTGGCTAAAATTTCGCGGTCTGTATCCGCCACCCGGTCAAAATCCCTGGCGGATTCTTTCGTGGTATCGGCAATGTGGGAGCGAACATCTTGTTCCAGCAAAATGGTAACTTGCCGCCAGTAGAAAAAAATACCGGCCGTTATAGCAAGGGCGGCAATTGACGAGAAAATGATAAACGGACGGAAAGAAATTTTTTGCATAAAACCCTACCCAGCAACTGGCATACATTATATCATTTCCATCCACTGCTTGTCCTTACGCGCGCGCGGAGGGAGGTTGCTGCATTTCCTGTGTTTTGAATAGTCCAATTACTTGCTGTGAATACGCAAACATCGGGTAGAACTGATTATCCGGATTGCGCAGCTCTTGTTCGGCAAGTTCTGAAGTTTTGTCATCTTGTCTGTCAATTTGCCAGCATAGGCCAACATGTGCGCCGCGGCATCCTGCAACGGTTCGTTACCATGTCCACCAATCATTCCCCCCAGCCCGCTTTTACTATTGTTTTCAAAATACAGGCTACTATCTCCAAGCGAGTTGGTCGCAATCAGCAAATGCTTTATAGTATTGCCATCCGCCAAGGCCATTTCTACACCGGCCGCCACAATTTTTTCCGGGCCGATTTCAATCACATCTTTGCGGTTTTCTACATTTTTTGCGTCTAACCAAAACGCACGCATATTCTCGTAGGCTTTATTCATAAAAATTCTCCTTCCCTTAACTATAGCATTTAATTTTTCTCCCGCAAGTGCTTTTTTTGGGTTATAATAGAGAAAAGGAGGATTTTATGAAACGAGCTATTATTTTAATGTTAGATTCTGTAGGCGTAGGAGGAGCCCAAGACGCTGCCAAATTCGGTGATCAAGGGGCCGACACGCTAGGCCATATTGCTAAAGCCAACAACGGGCTAAAGGTTCCTAATTTGGTAGCACTGGGCTTGGATAAAATTATGCAGGCATCAACCGGGCAAACACCGCAACTGGGAGTACAACCTGCTACCTCGTTTAATTTACCTTCCAAATACGGTTTTATGCAGGAAATCAGTCACGGAAAAGACACATCGTCCGGCCATTGGGAAATGGCAGGGGCTCCCGTGGAATTTGAATGGGGTTATTTTCCCCCCGAATATCCCTCTTTCCCGAAAGATTTAATTGAAAAAATTTGCGCTGAAGCGGGGCTACCCGGCATTTTAGGCAACAAAGCTGCCAGCGGAACCGTAATCATTGATGAGTTAGGCGAAGAGCACATCAAAACGGGAAAACCCATTTGCTATACATCGGCCGACAGTGTGTTTCAGATTGCCGCCCACGAACAACACTTCGGCTTGGACCGCTTGTACAAAGTGTGCGAGATTGCCTTCAAACACTTAAAGCCTTACAATATTGCCCGCGTGATTGCGCGCCCGTTTGTAGGCGAGAAAAAAGGTGAATTTTCCCGCACCAAAAACCGCCACGATTATTCCGTCAAACCGCCACAAGCTACCGTATTAGATAGCATTAAAAATGCAGGCGGGCACGTGATTTCCGTCGGGAAAATTAGGGATATTTTTGCCGGGCAAGGCATTACGAAAGCCGTCAAGGCATCCGGCTTGCGGGAACTATGGGATGTAACACTGCAAGAAACCAAGGCCGCGCCGGATTTTAGCCTAGTGTTTACCAACTTTGTAGATTTTGACATGGTTTACGGCCACCGTCGCGATGTAAAAGGCTATGCCCAAGGGCTTGAATATTTTGATTCGCGCTTGCCTGAATTGGCCGCACAACTGGGCGAAGAAGACCTGGTGTTTATCACGGCAGACCACGGGTGCGACCCTACCTACAAAGGCACCGACCATACACGTGAGCATGTGCCGGTTATTATGTTTGGCAAACGCGTAAAACCGCAATTTATCGGTGAACGAAGCACGTACGCGGATATTGGCCAAACGATAGCTGACTATTTTGGCTTAGCGCCGTTAAAAGTAGGAAAAAGTTTTTTGGATAAATAACCTTATCCTGTCAACGAAAAACCGCCCCTTACAAAGAGGCGGTTTACGTTTGCATATGTAAATTTACATCACCAACGTGTCTTCCATATCCGGGCCGGTGGAAATTAAAGCAATTTTTGGGTGCGGATAAGTTTTATCACTTAACTTTTGCAGATCTTGCAAAAACGCTTTGGCTTCGGCAGTAAACTTAGCCGGATCTTTTACACAATCATTGCCTTCAAACATGTCCATATGAGTGATGGCAATTTTGGTGCAGTTATTGATCATAATTGCGCGCGCGGCAGATTTCCATTCAAACTCACCTACGCGGCGCAGACGTTTGCTTACGCTGCCGATTTCGTGCCCTTTGGTGTGATAAATTTCCAGTTCTTTTTCATCAAACATTTCTTTTTCTAATGGGCCCGGGCCCACACGGGTGATATAAGGCTTGAACACTACATACACGTCGCGCACGGATTTGGGACCAAGGCCAGCCTCGCCCAAGAAGGTGCTAGCCGTGGTATCACGCGAAGTCACAAACGGGTATTCCCCGTGCAAGAGCGAAAGTTTAATCCCTTGCGTGCCTTCCAAGAGAACATCCCCGCCTTTATCCAAACAGCTATTTAACAGTTCGGGCACATCTTGAATAAAATCTTTGAGAAGCGGCTCATCCTTGGCAAATTTAATATCGCGCCGTTCAATGCGCTCTTTGACCGCTTGCCCAAGCCCCGTCCCCACGCTGCCGATTTTGTTCATAAAGTGTGCAGCCCCGCGTTCGGCCGCGGTTTGTTCGTCGGTAATGAGCACGGCATATGGGTCAATGATCAGGCGGTTTTGAGTGTTCGTTTTTTTCACTTCATCTAAAAGCCACTCGGTTTTCGTATATGCGCCCGCACCCAATACGAGTTTTGTTTTGGGATTTAAGAATCCGGACGGGATGTTTTTAAGCGTGTAAGAAACGCCGTTTTGCACAACGGTGTGCCCGGCATTAGGGCCACCCACACGCACACAATAATCGTAATTGCCTTTGTAAGAAAGATAGGCCGCAATTTTGCCTTTACCTTCATCGCCGGCTTGACCACCGCATACTAAATCAATCATGGTTTCCCTCCGCAAGTTGTTGGGCTATGCCCGTGTAAGTTTCTACATCTAACATATGTAATTGCATTTTGACGGATGCCGGAATGTCCAGCCCATCTATAAAATCGGTGAGTGCGCTGGCCGATAGCACACGGCCGCGGGTAAAATCGCGCAAGAGCTCATAAGCGTTCTCACAACCATACGCCCGCAAAATAGTTTGGATCCCTTCGGCCAATACTTCGGGATGTGCGGCCAGTTCTTCGCGCGCGGCAGTCTTATCAAACGCGATTTTGGAGAGTCCTTTTAAAACAGACTCATATGCCACAAGCGCATGACCAAATGCCACCGGAACGTTTCGCAATACAGTGGAATCCGATAAGTCCCGCTGCAAACGCGAAACAGGAAGTTTATTTGACAAAAAGTCTAACAGTGCGCAAGAAAGTTGCAAATTTCCCTCGGCATTTTCAAAATCAATCGGATTCACTTTTTGCGGCATAGTGGACGAACCCACCTCGCCTTTTACCGTTTTTTGTTTGACAAGCCCGGCGGAAATATACTGCCACATATCGCGGCTAAAGTCGGTCAAAATCACATTCACGCGGCGGATATTGTCAAAAAGTTCCGCGTAAGTGTCACGGTTATCCACTTGCGTGGTAACGGGACTCAAAAAAAGTTTTAGCTTGCGGTTTTTGTTAAGCCCGCCAATGACCTGACGCGCCGCCCGCGGCCAATTAACCGCCGGAAACGCCGCATAATGCGCGTTAAAATTGCCAACCGCTCCACTAAATTTGCACGAAACTTGTTGCGTTTTAAGCGCTTTGATTTGGCGCGTAAGACGGGTTTCAAATACACGAATTTCTTTACCAAACGTCGTCGGCACGGCCGGTTGTCCGTGCGTGCGGGCCAGTAGCACAGCGTGCGCTTCTTTGCGAGAAAGTTTCAAAAGTTCTCTTTGAATTTTTTCAAGCACAGGCAGGAGTGCTTTTTCTACGCCGTCGCTCAAAAGCAGCGCGTACGAAACGCTGTTAATGTCTTCGCTGGTAAGTGCAAAATGAATAAGAGGCAAACGATCTTTCAGCGAGGTTTTGGCAAGTTTTAAACGCAGAAAATATTCCACTGATTTTACATCGTGGCGCGTAGCGGGGATTTTACCGTAGCCCTTAGTTTCCAGCATGCGGATAAGGGCAACGTCTTGTGCGGATAAATCGCACAAGTTAGATAAAATTTTTTGCTCAGCCGCGGATAATTTTTTAACGCCAGGCAAACCTAACGTACACAAAACTGATAGCCACATGATTTCCGCACGCACGCGCGCACGGAGAAGGGCATCCTCCCCCATTACAGTGGCAAGTGTGGTTAATTTGTTAGCATAGCGCCCATCTAAGGGGCTTAACGGAGCGTTTGTCATACCTGTATTCTAGCAAATAAAAGCAGAGCGGAAAAGAAATCCGCCCTGCCATTTATTTTAAAACTGTCTACTTTCTTCCAGCCGCTTTAATATCCTGGTTAGTCCAGCCGCCGCCAAGCGCCTTGGCAAGATCCACCACTGCATCTAATTCGTTCTTGCGCGCGGTGGACAGGTTCATCTCGGCCGACAGCAAGGTTTCTTCTACACTTAACAGATCCGTCACGCCAATGAGCCCGGCATCTTCCTGCTTTTTGGTGAGTTCATAACTACGGCGCATATCGCTCGTTTGAGCAAGGTATGAGTCATAAATTTGACGGTACATTTGGTTAGAATTGAGCGCATCCAAAGCCTCCTTGAATGCCAGTTGGACGGTTTTTTGGTAATTAGCCAATACTTCTTGATAGCGCGCCTCGGCTTGTTTATTTTCCGCCTTGATTTTTCCCCCCTCAAAAATAGGAGCAGATACCGCACCCGCCAAACTCCACACCCCTGCGCCGCCACTTACTAAGCTTGTGAGTGCCGTGCTGGCATAACCTGCCGCGGCAGTTAAGGAAATAGACGGAAAATAAGCCGTGCGCGCCACGCCGATATCGGCATTGGCGGCTATTAAATTTTCTTCCGCACTCATTACGTCCGGGCGGCGTTCTAATAGGTCCGAAGGCAAGTCAGCCGGTACGTCCGGCACAAGGGTTACTTCGTTTAATTTTTTGCCACGCGCCGTGCGCTCTTCCGCCATCGCGCGCGGAGATTTGCCCAGTAACACGGCCAGGGCCGTTTCCGTTTTGGAAAGTTGCAAGCGCAGGTTTTCTTCTTCTGCCTTGACGCTAGACATATTGGCCTGCATGCGGCGCAAGTCAACCTCGGTAGCGTAGCCGGCTTCGTAACGACTTTGATAAATACGCACGTTCTCTTGCCGCGCCGCCAGTGTGCGCTGGGCAATTTCAATTTGATCGTCTAACATCAGCATCGTGAAATATTGCTTGGCCACCTCTGAAGTAAGAGCAAGCTTAACCGTATCCCGCGCGGCCTCAGTGGCTAATAGTTTAGCGCGGGCCGATTCCTTCATCCGGCGGTATTTTCCCCATAAATCCAGCTCAAACGAAGCGTTGAGTCCAGCGCGGCTTAAACTCTCTTTGGACCCTTGCGCATTGCCTTCGCGCCCGGTGGAAGCCCCAGCCGACATGCTGGGAAGTTGGTTGGCGCCGGCCATTGCCACAGCCGCACGCGCTTGATCCACACGCGCCACGGCAGCTTTTAAATCCCAATTGTATTTGAGAGCAGCGTCTTCCATTTCGTTTAGCACTTCATCTCCAAACATGGTCCACCAATTTTGCTGCGTAAATAGGCTATAGTTGGATGCGTCCGCCCCTTGCGGCAAAGTTGTATCCGGGCGTTTGTAATTGGGGCCCATTGTGCACCCCACACTAAAAATAGCACAGGCTGTTAACAAATTGAGTAGTCTCATTTTTTCTCCTTATCTTTACCGGCAAAGATGGCAAAAAACCACGGTATAAATAGCGGGGCCACCCCCGTAGCCACCAACATCCCGCACACCACGGCTGTGCCGATAGAATGACGGCTAGCCGCCCCTGCCCCAAAACTGATGGCCAGCGGCACACATCCTAAAATGAAAGCAAGCGATGTCATTACAATCGGTCTAAAACGCAGTAGCGATGCGTGGAGTGCCGCCTCGGCCTTGCTCATCCCTTGCTCTTTTAAAAGCACCGCAAATTCCACAATTAAAATAGCATTTTTGGCAGCCAACCCAACTAGTGCCACCAGCGCGATCTGAAAATAAATGTCATTAGAAAGTCCGCGCATCCAAGTACCAAGCAAGGCCCCAAAGATGGCAAAAGGTACCGCCAACAGTACGGCGATTGGCAGGCTCCATTTCTCATATTGAGCTGCTAAAATTAGGAATACAACCAACATCCCCAGCAGCAAGGCAGAAGCAGAGGAACTACCCGCTATTTTTTCTTGATAGGTTGTCCCCGTCCAGGCTAGCGTGAAGCCGGAATCTAATACCTCTTTGGCTGTTTCTTCCACGGCACGAATGGCGTCTGCGGAGCTATAACCCGGCGCCGGACTTGCCATAACCTTAGCGGACGGAAACACATTAAAGCGTTCTACTACATCTGGTCCTAGCGAAGGTGTTAATGTAGCCAACGTAGACAAAGGCACCATCGCCCCAGAGTTAGATTTTACATAAATACCACTTAACTGATCCGGACGAGCCCGATATTCACCTTCCGCTTGCATCATTACTTTAAAACTGCGGCCCATGTATGTAAAATCATTGATGTACATATTGCCAAATGTGCCTTGCAATGTAGCATAGAGTGCATCCAATGAAACACCCATGGATTGCGCTTTTACTTCGTCCACGCTAAGAGCATACTGCGGAACCGCGGCCGAGAATGAAGAAGATACGGCGGTAAGTTCCGGACGTTTACGCGCTGCTTCCAAAAATTTATTTATTTGCTCGGCCAGCTCCGTTGAACCTCCTTCGGAGCGGTTCTGTATGTATCCTTCTAGTCCCCCCGTGGTACTCATCCCCATAATGGGGGGCGGATTAAATGGCATTACCAGCGCGCCCGGCACTTGCGTTTGCGCTTTTTGATAGACCTGCATAACCGTAGAGCTGGAAGATTCATCTTTCTTTTTGCGCTCTTCCCAAGGTTTTAACATTACAAAAGAAGCCACTGAATTATTTTTCTGCGCTCCGGTTAACATATCAAAGCCCGCAAATGTCATCTCTTTTTGTACAGAGGGGATGGATAGCAGCACCTCTTCCATTTCGCCGGCTACTTTGTCGCTGGCAGACAATGAAGAAGAGGGATCTAGCTGAGCAGATACCATGATAATTCCTTGGTCTTCCGTAGGCAGTAAACTACCGGGAACGATTTTAAATAACCCCCATGTGGTCAAAAATAGTACCGCCATAATAATAGCAGATACCATTCCTTTACGTAAAATAAAGCTGACTAATTTGCCGTATTGCTGCGTTAGTTTATCAAACCATTTATCAAACTGATAAAAAAATCCACGCGTGGGGCGTGCTTGCTTTTTAAGTAAAAGCACGCACAAAGCGGGCGTTAATGTTAATGCAACCAATCCGGAAATGACTACGGATAAGGCAATCGTAATAGCAAACTGCTTATACATCACCCCCGTAAGCCCACCCATAAACGCCACCGGCACAAATACTGAACATAGTACCAAAACGATGGCCACGACAGGGCCGGCAACTTCTTCCATAGCCTTGATGGTAGCTTCGCGCACGGGCAGGTTTTCTTCGTGCATAATACGTTCCACATTTTCTATAACGACAATAGCGTCGTCAACTACCATCCCAATGGCAAGCACGAGCCCGAAAAGCGTAAGTGTATTGATAGAAAATCCCATCACTTGCATCCCAGCAAAGGCTCCGATGATAGACACGGGCACCGCCAAACAAGGGATAAGTGTAGCACGCCAATCTTTTAAGAATAGAAATACCACTAAAAACACTAGCACCATGGCTTCCACCAAAGTCTTAATCACTTCTTTAATGGACTCGTTTACAAAGAGGGTTGTGTCATAAGCGATTTCATATGTCAGGTCTAATTCCGTCGGGAAATTTTTGGCCACTTCAGCCAGATGTTCTTGTACGGCTTTGGCAGTAGCTACCGCATTCGCCCCCGGCGATAGATAAATCCCTACCGGAACGGCCGGCTTTTTATTGAAACTACCGTTAAATTCATAGGTCTGGCTACCTAGTTCCACCCGGGCCACATCTTTTAGTTTAAGCGTGGTACCGTCCGCGTTAGCACGCAAGATAATATTTTCAAATTCTTCCACGGTGGAAAAACGCCCCGGCGCAATAATGGAATAACTGCGATCTACTTTCATGGGCATAGGCGCTTGCCCGATTTTACCGGCAGCACGTTGTGCATTTTGCGCCTGCACCGCCGAAGCCACTTCTGCAATGGACAAGTTGCGCTGAGAAAGTACGTCCGGTTTGACCCAAATGCGAATGGCATAATCGTTGGCGGACATCACCATAGCATCCCCCACCCCTTCAATACGTTTGAGTTCATCTACCACGTTAATAAGCACATAGTTACCGATAGTGGTAGTATCCGAACGACCTGACGGGGAGTAAAATGCTATCATCTGCAAAATAGAGGAAGATTTTTTATCTACAGATACTCCGTATCGGCGTACATCTTCCGGCAATGTAGAAGTGGCCCCTTGCACCCGGTTATTAACGTTAATCATTGCTTGATCCGGGTCGGTCCCTACTTTAAAATAAACCGTTAAAGACATATCCCCATTGGCAGAAGATGTGGAGTTCATATACAGCATATCCTCCACCCCGTTAATTTGTTGTTCCAGCGGAGCGGCCACCGTATTAGCAATTACTTCGGGGCTGGCCCCCGGATACGTGGCAGACACCGCAATAGTAGGCGGAGTGAGATTGGGATATTGTTCAACCGGCAAAGATTTAATAGATACAATCCCTGCCAGCGTAATTAAAAGTGAGACTACGGTCGCAAAAATAGGGCGATCAATAAAAAATTTAGAAAACATATCGCCCCCTAATTAGCTGCGGGTTGAGCTACTTTAGGAAGCGCTTGAGCATCTGGCGCTTCGGCATCCGAAATGGCCTGTTCAAACTGGTCCATTTTGACTTCATCGGCTTTAGGAGCCGTACGTTCTTGTGGCACAGGCACTTCAAAATCTTGCAGTTGCACCTGAACGGTTTGTCCGGGTCTTACGCGAGAAAGCCCTTCGCTAATCACAATGTCCCCAGCTTTTAACCCTTTGGTGACCACATACATATCATCCTGTAAATCAGCCTGTACCGGGCGCGCTTCCACCGCATTATTAGCATCCACTACATATACCATTAATTCTTTGGCCGTGTGCAATACTGCAGAAGAAGGAATTAAAATAGCATTTTTAAAGGTGGCACCTACCAAATGCACCCGCACAAATTGGCCTGGCATTAAGAGGCGCGAGTTATTCGGGTTTGCAAATTCCGCTTTCATAGCAATGCTAGAAGTTTGGGCATTTTCAGAGCTGTCAAAGAAGATGATTTTGCCGCGTTGCGGGTAAATTTCACCATTGGGCATAATAGCTTCTACATAGATAGATACGTCGTTCACGTCTTTATCACGGTATTCTTGAGCCCCTTCTTTTTTCCCGGGAGCCATATCCCCAAAGGCAATTTGACCGGATATAAAGCCTTGCGCAAGTTGATTAAATTGGCTGCTGGGCATGGAAAATTTAACATATAACGGATTGATTTGCACCATATTAGTTAAATAGCCCGATTCTCCCTGCGCGGAAATTAAGCTCCCTACCGACGGAACCGCTTGCCCCACAATGCCGGAAATAGGCGCCGTAACCTTTGTATACCCCAGATTGATTTGCGCGCCTTCCACCGCGGCTTGAGCCACTTTTACGTTAGCTTGTGCGGTTTCATACGCTGAAAGCGCATTATCGTAATCTTGCTGGCTGACGGCATTGGAAGCACGCAATGTTTTCATGCGGTTAAATGTACGGTAAGTGCGTCTTTCCTCGGCTTGGGCCTGCGCTAAAGAACCTTTGGCTTTTTCAAGCGCCACCTTATACTCTGCATCGTCAATTTGAAAAAGTTGTGTTCCCTCCGTTACGTACTCTCCTTCGTTATAAAGACGACGTTCCAAAATACCGCTCACCTGGGCACGGATCTGAATTTCCAACGAACCAGATACTTGAGCGGGGTACTCAATATTCCACGGTAAATCTTGTTGTATAACCTTAACGGCGGATACCACCGTAGCTGCAGGCGTGGAGGACTGCTGTTTTTGACAAGCGGAAAAAGTGCATAAGACAAAACACATTCCTAAAACAACTTTTTTCATGAGATTCCTCCTATTTTATTTCAAAAGATTTTATGAAATTGCCCCCCTCTTTGCAATATATTTTATATATTAGGTGTTATAGAGATATGAAAAAACTATTACTCCTGGCCTTGGTGCTAAGTTGTACGTGGCTGCCCGGAGCAGCCCAATCCGCTGCCGACGACGGCGTGGCTGTATTTGCCTACGACGCCAACCAGTTAGCGGCCCGCTTTGCCGGCAAAACCCGCAAAGAGGTACTCTACACAATTAATACAGTTTCTTCCAAAGATATGACCGTAAAAAGCACAAACGGCACAGAATATGCCCTTGTGCGTTACGGAAAAGGCAGCGATGACTTCCGTATTTTCTTATTTGAATTCAAACTGCCTCAAAAATTATTGGCTGTAGCTGATAATGTGCAGGGCGTGCTGGCGATGAATGAAAAGTATGGTATTAATGCGCCACTGACCGAACGGGATCTTACGGCCCAAGCCCCGCAAACGTATCTTACCACCATAACCAACATGGCCACTAATCAAACATATACCACTTACCAAAGTGGAGATGCCTATTTGGTTTTTCAAAACGGTGCTTTAAAACATACGTTTAACAGCCACGAGTATACGGCTTTTATGGCCACTGTATCGGCGGCCAATTCCAGCTATCAAGCCGAGCAAGCTCAGTTGCAAACCCAGTTGGAACAAGAACGCCTTGCGGTAGCACAAGCTAATAACCGCCCGCAATATGTCCGTACGGTTTCGCGTTCTTCTTCTGTGGTGCCTGCAATTGTAGGAACAGCCTTGGTAGGAGGGTTGGTGTGGGGAGGCATTCACTATGCTACACATCATCACCATCGTAGAATGGGCCCCCCACCTCCGCAAGCAAGACCGGGCCATTTACCACCCTTACGGCGTAGCGGCCCCCCTGCAGGAACCCCGCTTATCCGCGACGTAAATGGCAGATATATGAACCGATAAACGTAAACTTCCCGCCTTAGGCGGGAAGTTTTTCATCACAGATCATCAAACTGTTATTTTTTCTTTTTGTCCAAAGCACAAGGTACTTTGGGAGATTTTTCTACCAATTCTTTGATGGATTTAATGGTTTGTGCTTGCGGTTTAAGCGTGCAGGGCCCGCCAATACACCCCCCCTTACAGCTCATCACTTCCAACAAATGGAAAGAGCCCAATCCTTTGCCATTAGCGTATGCGTTTAATAGGGCCATTGTCTTTTTATCCAAGCCTTGAACAACCGATTTGTTAATCGGTTTTTTACCCGCAATAGCATTTTCTACCGCCTGAGCCACACCGCCTGTAACGCCATAATAACGAGCCTCCCCGGAAATAGAAGGATCCAGCTTCGCATCTTCACAAGTAGCGGGGTTAATGCCCTTTGCATCAAACATAGCTCCTAATTCTTCGTAGGTCATCACGTAATCAATGTTGGGGTTTTCCATCCCTTCCACCCGTTTAGATACACACGGGCCGATAAAGACAGTTACGTTGCCTTTTTGCTTCTCTATTTCCGCGGTATAGGCAGCCGGTGTTAAGGTATGAGAAATAAATTCTTTGAGAGAAGGCAAATGTTTTTTGACCGCCTGTACCCAAGCCGCACAACAGGACGTGGTCATAAACGGCACCCCCTTTTCTAAGCGTTCCACCAATTCACGCGCTTCATTGGCAGTGGTCACATCGGCGCCTAACGCCACTTCGGTCACTTGCGGGAAACCTGCCTTTTTAATGGCAGTAATTAACTGCGGCAAGGTGCCATCAAACTGCCCTACAATAGACGGTGCAATCATAGCCACCACCGGAGAGCCTTTTTTAAGTTCGCCCAGCACGTCAATTAATTGACTGCGTTCCATGATAGCACCAAACGGACACGCTTCCATGCATTGTCCACAAGAAATACATCTATCAAAATTGATCCCGGCTACATCGTTTTCCCCTTTGTGGATTGCATCCACGGGGCAGGCTTGCTCACACGGAACCGGCACAAAGGCAATTGCATTGAAAGGGCAAGCTTGTTTGCAAGCGCCACAGTTGCGGCACTTATCCGGATCAATGAATGCGCGCCCATCCCTAAACGACATTGCCCCAAACTTACACACTTGCTGACACGGCCGTGCTAAACAGCCTTGGCAAGCCTCGGTAATCATGTGACGTGCTTTGCGGCACGCATGGCAGGCAATATCCATTACCGTCAGCGGATGCTGAGGAATATGGCTACGCGTTAAGGCCCTTTTTGCATAATCATTTAAGGAAGTGGCTTCATCATCTTCTTCCACGCTCCACCCCATTGCGGCTAAGGTGCGTGCGCGGAAAACGGCCCGTTCTTTGTAAATGCAACAACGCACGGAAGATTTGGAATCTTGCGGAATAACTTCGTACGGGATACGGTATGCCTCTGTTTGCAAGATACCTTTATCAAACGCTTCTACAATTTTACGAAGTGCCGTGCGCCGGAAATAAATGGCCTTATTATCTAGGTTCATAGTATTTACATTGTAGCATATTTCAGCAAGACGACAAGGGAGGAGGCCCTCCGTTATTTTTCAGGAAATTTCGTGCAATTTTGGCACTTTGGCAGACTATCCCTATTAGAGTCCATAAGCTAAACTCTCAATCAGGAAAGAGGGAAAATGCTGCGCACGCATTTTGGCTTGCGTCACGGAAATATCATAAGCTTGCCGCAAAAATGTGAAGGTATTATTATCGGTATCCCATAGTCCGCAGGAAGCATGTGGATTGTGATCCCGCGGCTTGCCGACTGCCCCCGAATTAATAACGTAGCGGCACTTATCATGAAGCGAAATAGTATGCTCTTCCTTTTGATTTAAATACATGTGACATGTGCGGGCAGACCCTTTGATGTAAAAGGGTAAATGCGTGTGTCCCACAAACAAAACCTGTCCTTGCCACATTTGATAATACACATTAAATTGGGTCGTACTATGAAAATACTCTTTGATGGGATCTAATGGCGTACCATGCAACACGGCAAAGTTATTGCCTTGGGCGGAAGTTGGCAAAGTGCGTAAGTAATCAATTGAAGTGCGAGAAAGAGCGGGGACACTCTCTTCCAGTGCTATTTTAGCATCAAAATTAAATAAATTGCCAATAGAGGGAAACGCCAAAATAGCATCATGATTCCCCATTACGCTGGCGAGTAACGGCAATTGAGAAACTTGCCGCACACACGCCTCTGCATCCGGGCCATAACCGATAATATCACCACATTGGATATATGTTTCGGCGCCCTCTTGCTCCAAGCGGGCCAAACATGCCTGCAACGCTTCTAAATTGCCGTGAATATCTGACAAAATTCCTACGCGCATTAAGCAGCCTCCACCAGAGCCTCCAGCTCTTCTTTCTTTTTGTTTTCCTCGGCGTTATTGCGATCAGCCAAGTTGACAGACATTACTTTGGAGTTGTGGGTTACCACAATAAATTGCGTTGATTTAGAGAACTCTTTAATCAGGTTCACATAGCGTTCCACATTGGCTTCGTCCAGGGCAGCATCTGCTTCGTCCATAATACAGAACGGAGACGGGTGATGTGTAAAGAACGCAAAGAGTAGCGACATTGCCGTAAGCGTTTTTTCACCGCCGGACATAGAAGTAATGTTAAGCAATTTCTTGCCCGAAGGTTGCGCATAAATTTCAATACCCGTTTCCAACAGATTATCCGGTTGCGTGAGTACCAAATCGCACTCGCCCCCGCGGAACAACGATTGGAAAATATTTTTGAAGTGTACCCGCACTTGTTCAAATGTATATTTGAAATTTTCGCGCGTGGTTTGATTAATTTTGTTAATGGCCGACTTCAGATCCTTCTTGGCGTTATCCAGGTCCGTCATTTGTGTTTTTAAAAACTCGTTACGTTCATTGAGAGCATCATACTCTTCCGGCGCTGTCATATTTACGGCGCCCATATTTTCAATACGTTTACGCATCATTTTGACACGTTCGTAATCCACTTCTTTGGTGCCATAATTCATTTCTGCTTCTTCGGGCGTGATGTTCCAGCTTTCAAACAAACTGTTGGCCACCGTAGTATGCTGGCGCCGCGCATTGGCAAGCGCATTTTCCAAATTGTTTTTTTGAAGCGTTAAGTCGGACGATTCCTTTTTGCATTGATTCAATGCGCCCATTTTTTCGTCATAATCTTTCTTGAGTGCTTCCAAATCGGCCCGCATTTGGTGCTCGTCAATTTCCAATTTAGCCAATGCGTCGCGTTCGGTAGAAAGCTTGGCTTGTGTGGACAATTTTTCTTCCGCCAAACTTTTTAAACGTAAATTAGAAGCGGCCACCTTTTCACTGCGTTTGCCCTCATTTTCGGTAAGGCTGTTAAATTCGTATTCAGTAGATTTCAAATCCAACTCTACGTTATTTTTCTGGATGCGCACGTCGTAGAGGGAGGCACTTACCGTGTTGATTTCGTTTTTAAGCGTTTCGGCCTGCTCGCGCAATTTTTGCTGGTGCTCTTTAATTTCCGTTGAGCGTTTTTCGCATGCGCTATGCCGTGTTTTAATATCGGTCAGTTGTTCCTTGAACGTGTTAATCTGCGCCTTGCGGTTATCCACCCGCAAGGTGATTTCCTGTTTGCGTGCGGTGGCTTTGGCCAACATTTCTTGGATAGATTTTAATTCACGCTCTTTGTTGGCGCGCTCGTTTTGCACGGAGTTCAACGCCAGCACCGCTTCTTGCGCTTTGGTACGTAAAGTTTTTAATTCTTCCTCAGCCTTTGCAAATGCTTTTATATTGCTATCCAAAGCTTTAGCCAATTTTTCTTCTTCGGCACTTTGCGTAGAAATTTGCTCCTTAACCGTTTCCTCTTCTCCCCAATACGCTTCAGGGGCGCGGACATTTTCATCTCCGCCGCTTACAAAAAAACCTCCATCTACGGTTCCGTGCTGATATGAATAATTACCAATGATATAGTCAATTAAATCTTCCAATTCGTTTTTGTAAGTAAGTTGCTTTTTCAATGTGCCGGATTTTTCCACCGTAACTTGAGGAACACTTTCCAAAACAATAAATTTGGCACGCGCTTTGCCATTCTGTTTAAGCAATGTCACTGCTTTTTGCACAGTAGCGTGTGTATCGCATAGCACTGCATCTAAGTATTTTCCGAAAGATTCTTCCACCGCTACTTGCAACTCTTTGGGGTATTTGAGCGCCTTGCGAAGCGTTCCTTTTACCCCGGCAATTCCCGATTCGGTAACGGTTTTAACACCCACCCAGTACGGGTCATTCTTCCCTTGCGTTTGGATAAGTTCCAACTTAGCCATGAGCCCCGCGCGGGCCGATTTTACAGAAGACAATTTTTCATTAAGTGTACTGCGCTCTTGTTGCAGGGTGCGCAAATTGGCTTCCCCTTCTACAATGGCTTTATGGGAAAGATCCGCTTCGGTTTGTTTACCTTGCACCCGCACGGTAACTTCCTGCAAGCCTTCCGCTAATGCAGTGGCGGCTTTTGTTTGCTCCTGATTGGCTTTTTCGGCCGCAATTAAATCTTCTTGTTCACGTTGCGCGGTAGATTCCTCCAATGAAATACGATTGGATACTTCCATCTGCTTTTGCACTAAGTTCATCAGTTCATTGGACGTTTTTTGCAGTTCGCTATCAGCACTTCGCAAGTCATTTTCCAGTTGTTGTGCTTGTGCGGTTTTAGTGTTGTACGTTTCCTGCAACGGAGTTAATTTTTCCGTAATCTCCGTTAACTGCTTGCGCAATTTAGCAATAGCCGGGGTAAGTTCTGCCAATCGGTTTTGTCCGCGCTGGGCTTCCGCCCCCGACGATGCAATTTGTGCGGTAAGTTCGGCCGTTAAATTATCACAGTTTTTAATGGCACCTTCTAATAAACCCACCTGATATTTACTAGCGGAAATTTTTTCATTAAAGGCCGCCGCTTCTTTTTGTTTGTGCGTTAAGTTCAAATCCAATGCAGCCGTGGCACCTTCCTGGGCGGAAATGCGATTTTCCAAATCGGCCAGACGCTGTACAATCGGTTGTAGTTCGCCCGTATGTTTAGCAATTTGCGCGGTAGATTCCTTTAAGGAATGCAGGGAAATAGCAATTTCACTTTCTTTCAGTTCTTCGCGATATTTTTGATAAAGCCGTGCTTTTTTAGCTTCGCTGTCCAGTTTTTTAATTTGTTCGGTGATTAGAGCTACTGTGTCGGATAAACGGGCCAGGTCCATATCCACGCGCTCCAAGCGGCGGATACATTCCTCGCGTTTGGCTTTGTATTTAGAAACACCCGCCACTTCTTCAAACATTTCACGGCGTTGCTCAGCCGACGCTGAAAGCACACTCTCCACGCCGCCCTGGTCAATAATAGCATACCCGCCCCCGCCGATACCGGTATCCAAAAACAGATCGCGAATATCACGCAAGCGGCATTGTACTTTATTTAAATAATACTCGCTTTCGCCGGAACGAAAAATTTTACGTGTGACGGTAATTTCATTAAAATCTAAGGGAAGCTGCCGGGAAGCGTTGTCAAAAATCATGCTGACTTGTGCCATGTTAAGCGGGGCACGTTTGGCAGTACCATTAAAAATGATATCTACCATAGAGCCGGAACGAAGTGCCTTCCAACTCATTTCTCCAATCGTCCAACGCACGGAATCAATCACGTTAGATTTCCCGCAGCCATTGGGCCCCACCACACAGGTAATGCCGGGCTCAAAATCCAGGCGGGATTTGTCAGCAAACGATTTAAAACCGATAATTTCAATAGCTTTTAAGTACATAGTTTTCCCTTAGATATATATGTGTTATTATAGCATTTTCCTATACATATATAGGAAAAAACGCTATTTTTTACCTCTACGCGTACTAATATAAAAGGGGTACGAGGAAAAACCGTCTAAAAAAATACTTGCAAAAAATTATTTTTTTTATTACACTAAGGGGGTACGTTAAATATGTACGTTAATATTAACGACTATTCCTTTAAAGGAGGAGTTTGAAAATGGCTGAAAAAGTATTAAAAGTAGGCATGGACCGCGAAGACGGTTTCTTGTACTACATCGACAAAGACGGTGATATCGCTCGCGTGCAAATGGCCCGCGGTGGCAAAAAAGGTGGCAAACCGAAAAAAGTAGAAAAAACCGGAATCAAAAAAGAAAAAGGTTATCTCTACTTCTTAGATAAAAAAGGCGATATCTCTCGCGCCAAAATGGTAAACGCCAAATAAGTTTACTAATTACAAAAACCCCTCGTAGAAATACGAGGGGTTTTTCACGTAGCGCCAGACGCGATACCACGAACATTTTGAGGCATTTTGGCAAGTATTTCACTACATTATAAACGGGCACCAAAACAGAAATTTTAGGGAGCATATACCTTCCTTGCTGCTTTAAGGATTGCCCATACAAAAACGGCCATTTGCCCCGAGACGAATCACCCTCTCAGCACAAACAGCCGTAGTTTGTTACCCATCATACGAGCAACAAACATTCAGCGCCAATTAACCGGGCAATTAGTCCGTTTAATTGTCGCCTAGAACGGCTGTTTTTGGAGTGATTCAAGTTGCACACGCAACGGTGCCCACTTACGCAGGCATCCAAAAACAGATCAAATTGTAATTTCTACTACTATTCCTTTGTAACATAAATAATTTCCAACCGGGATTGACAGCCGATTCCGGGGCTTTTATAATGCAATCAGCCCGGGCGGTATTTTTTTGACCGCAT
>ONOD01000018.1 GCA_900319325.1 uncultured Elusimicrobium sp.
TGTTGGCACAAAATTTATATGTGCGCCGGTTGCTCAAAGAAAGATTTGATGTGTTGTTTATTGACGAATTTCAGGATACCGACCCGGTGCAAGGCGAGTTGCTATTATTCTTAGCCGAAGAAAAACCCGGGGCTGCCGCGCGTTGGCAAGAGGTGCATTTGCAACCGGGGAAATTGTTGGTAGTGGGCGATCCCAAACAATCAATTTATCGTTTCCGCGGGGCAGATATTACCGCGTATGAATTATTTACGGACTTAATTCTAAAGCAAGGCGGACAGAAGTGCTTTCTTCAACAGAACTATCGCAGTCAACCTGAAATCGTGACGCTAGCCAATGAGGTCTGCGCGCGGGCGATGGTACAGGAAAGCGCTTTTCAACCGGCGTATGTTCCTATTTTTACACAGAAATCTTCGCGTGGACAAGCGGTACAATGGCTCTTTGTGCGTGCCCCGCAAGGGGAAAAGGTCTGCGCAGATGATTTCCGTCATAATCAAGCCGAGCAAATGGCGTGTTGGATTTGTGAGAACGTAGGGGTGCTTGAACTATCCAACGGGAAAAAGCTGTCATATGGCGATATTGCGCTTTTAACGCGCGTGGGAACCAATACGCGTATTTATACGGATGCTTTCCGGCGGCATAACATTCCGTTTATTACGGAAACCGATAAGGATTTTTTTCATAAACAAGAAATTAATGATTTGGTATTATTTCTGCAGGCAATTGCCGATCCCGAAGATAAAATTGCGTTAGCAGGCGTGCTGCGTAGTCCTTTGGGGGCCCTAACTGATGAACAACTTTACCATCTGGCTAACCAAGGAAAAATCAACTTGCCGGCACTGCTTCAAGATCCGCAAACTGCGGCCTGCGCAAAACAGATTGCTCATTTTGCGCAAGTAGCCGGACGAGTGTCTTTGAAAGAGCTTCTTGTACAGATTTTGGATCAAACTTTCTTGCCCGAAATTTGTGCGGCTGCCTATGATGGGGAGCGTTCCCTGGCTTATTTGCAGCAATTCGTAGAATTGGCCGAGCAATACCAGGCCCAGCAAAATGTATCTTTGAGCGCATTCTTGGCGGACTTGCAAGAACGGCTGGCTAATCCGGCAGATTTTGTGTTGCCGCCCGCAGATGAAACAGCGGATGCCGTGTCTTTGCTCACGGTGCACAAATCAAAAGGATTGGAATTTCCAGTTGTGATATTGGCGGATCTGTCACGCAAGGAAACGGGGGCCAGCGGTAAACCCGCTTCCCATTTATTTTCTTGGCAGTATAATATGTACGGGCTGCGTGCAGGGGCTTTATGCGATATTAACTTGGCATTTTTGGAAGAAGAACAAAAAAAACATAGCCGTTGCGAAGAGGTTCGCATTTTGTATGTTGCGCTTACGCGGGCCAAAGAAAAATTAATATTGGCGGCAGACAATCGGGACGGGGCTGTGAAAGCCGCGCGTCCGTTTTCCTCAGTAGGTATTTTCCCCGATGGACAAGCCCAAACAGTGGGCGAACTCAATGTGCCGGTTTTGTATCGCGCATATCAAGATCCGCGCACGTTTATCTATCAACAAAGGCCGTCGGCTGTTTCAACGGATGAAATAAAAAAGGTAGATGATTGGAAACACGCGTATGAAAAACGCCTCAAAACATATCGGGAATTATTGAGTCAATCGCATAAGCAAGCTCCCAGCCAATTGGAGGGGGATGAGCCCCTTACGCAGGAACAAGAGCTGGGGGCGGAGCTTGGCACCGTTTGCCATTGTGCGCTAGAGGCTTTATTTACTCACCCGGACATCGCATTGGAACAAGCTTGTGCATGGGGTGCCAAACGCGCCGGTGCCATAGCACGCACGAGTGAGGCCGTTGGTGTGCTGGCCCCTTTTGTGACCTCGCCTTTGTATCGCGCGTTAACAACTTATAAGTTGTTAGCGGCGGAAATGCCTTTTGCGTTACCTGTTGGAAATCAATCCGTGCAGCAGGGCATCATTGATGCTATTTTTGAACTGCCCGACGGAACGTTGTGGTTGGTGGATTACAAGACCGATCGTGTATCCCCGGGGAAAGAGGCCGCCTTGTTTGATAAAAAATACCGTGCGCAGCTGGCTGTTTATCACCGGGCTGCCCAGCAACTTTTTACGGGGAAAACCGTGCGCGCCAGTGCTGTGTTTGTTCGTACATTTGCGGCGATAGATTTATAAAAGTTACAATATAAAAACAAGGGAGGAAACGTATGTTGGATAAATTAGGACAATTAAAAGATTTGTGGAAATTAAAAGGCCAAATGGAAGAAATGAAAAAACGCTTGGACGCCATGGTAATTAAGGCGGAAAGCCCCAAACATTTGGTAGAAATTACACTGAATGGTTCCATGGAAATTAAAGAAGTAAAAGTGGATCCGTCCTTCAAAAATTCAAGTGAAGCTGAACTGGGTGAAGAAATTAAAGCCGCTTTCAATAAAGGGATCCGGGATAGTCAAATGATGGCGGCCCAAGCTATGGGTAGTAACTTTGGAATCCCCAATGCCTAATCTGTATCACAATAAAACGATTGCCGTGTTTGGCGTGTCGCAAGATCCGTCCAAATACGGCTATAAAATTTTTCACACGCTCGTGCAAAAAGGGTTTCAGGTGTACGGCATAAACCCTAAAGGCGGTCAGGTGGATGGAAAAGCTCTGTATCCGGCGCTTGCGGAGGTGCCCGGTTCTGTAAACGTAGCCATTATGGTGATTCCACCGGCGGCCCTTTTGGGGGCAGTGCAACAATGCAAAGCAAAAGGCGTTGCGGAAATTTGGTTTCAACCTGGCGCACAAGAAGATAGTGCTTTTGTACTAGCCATGGCGGCGGGTATCAAGGCCGTAAACGCTTGCTTTATGGCAGAAAACGGACTTTGGTAATATGCGCTATCAACCGCTGGGTAAAACGAATTTGGATGTGTCAGTAATTGGCCTAGGGGCTTGGGCGCTAGGCGGCGGATATGATTGGGGAGATACGGCGCCGCAAGCAGTTCAAGAAACGATAGATGCGGCCCTGCAAGCAGGTATTAATTTAATAGACACGGCCCCCATTTATGGAACTAGCGAAGAGGCAATCGGACGGGTGTTGCAAGGCCGGCGTTCTCAGGTTTTGTTATCCACCAAATGTGGACTTGTAAAAAACGGTTCATGGACGGATCACAACTTGCACCCGCGAACAATAATTGCTCAGTTAGAAAATTCCTTGCGCCTGTTACAAACAGATTACATTGATATTTATTTTATCCACTATTTGGATCCTAAGCGGCCTTGGCAAGAGGGCTTGGAGACTTTGAAGAAATTGCAAGAGCAAGGCAAAATTCGTTATATCGGTGTGTGTAATATTCCGGCGGGCACGTTGGAAGAAATGGCACGCACGGGCGCGATTGATTGCGTGCAGGACGAGTTGTCCCTTTTGCACGCACAAAAGTCTGCCCGCGTATTGGAAATTTGCCGCAATTATCAGTTGGGATTTATGGCCTATGGCCCTTTGTGTGGGGGGATCCTAAGCGCAAAATATCAGCACGAACCGAATTTGCGCCGGGCCGATGCGCGCAATTATTTTTATAAATGTTACCGGGGGGAGTTGTTTGCCCGGGCACAAATTGTGATAGACCGGGTGCGGCAGTTGTCCACCCATAAACAAGTAACCCCCGCACAAATTGCACTTGCGTGGGTGTTGGCGCAGCCGGGCGTTACCGGTGCTTTGACTGGCGCACGCTCTGCAAAGCAGGTAGTGCAAAATGCAGGGGCCGCGCAGGTGGTTTTATCCCCGGAGGAATTATGCAGCTTAACGCGATAGAAACTTATTTGGGGCAGCTTCTTCCCGGTTTGGGAGTCAATAAACAACGCGAGCTGGTACGCCTGATTTATGAAATTGCCAAACGGAACGGATCGGAGCTATCGGCTATTTTGCCGGCTGAGAAAAATCTAAATTTTGAACGTGCCAAAAAAATTCTGCTACAAAAGCGCTATCCGGTCAATTTTAAGATAGCGCGTAAAGACCAATTTTATTTACCGAAACTGGATTTAGATCCTTCCCAGCAAGCAGATTTAACGCCTCGTCCTTTTTCCCCTAAAACTATTTATATAGAAACCTCGGTCAAAAATTCCCCGCTGGCTGTCCGTGCACGTGCTATGTTTCCGCAGGCGCAATTTTTGGAGACGGATGGCAAAACACAGGTGGGCAGCCCGTATTTTTCCAACCGGTTGGATACACTTTTAATTCACCGGGAAAAATATGATTTTTTAAAACCGTGCCCGTGCAGTTGCGGTTCCGCCGGATGTGGGTATAATTTAGTCAATTTGGGGTTCGGCTGCCGCTTTGAATGCGAATATTGTTTTTTGCAACAATATCAAAATTTACACGCGGTTTTATTACCGGCCAATGTGGAAGAATTTTTAACCAAAATTGACGAGGCACATTTCCGCACTGGGCCCTTTGACCGCCCTCGTATCGGCAGCGGAGAATTCACCGATTCGCTGGTGTTTGACGACTTGACGCAATATAGTGCGCAAATCGTTCCTTTCTTTCGCACGCGTCCGCATCTGCAATTTGAATTCAAAACAAAAAGTACAAATATCAAGGGCCTTTTACAAGCGGGAGGCTGTGAAAATGTGGTAGCCTCTTGGTCTGTCAATGCCGCCCCGATTACAGATTTAGCGGAACATTTTACACCGAAATTATCTGCCCGCTTGCAAGCTGCGTGCCAAGTGGCACAGGCCGGATATCGCCTAGGGTTTCATTTTGACCCCGTAGTAATCTATGAAGGATATCAAGCGGATTATGCGCGTGTGGTACAAGAAATGGCAGATGTGCTTCCGCACGAAAAAATCGCTTGGATTAGTGTAGGCACCCTGCGTTTTAGCCGGGAACTTAAAAAACAAATTGAAACGCGTTTTGTGCACAATAAAATTTTAGATGGCGAGTTTTTATTGGATTTTGATGGCAAAATGCGTTATAGCGCAGGGCAGCGCTTGGAAGCCTACCGCTTTTTAGTGCCACTTCTGCGTAAAACTTTTCCCCAAAGCATTGTCTATTTGTGTATGGAAGACCCGCAAGTGGCCAACCGGTTTTAATAGGGCTTGAAATTTGGAAGAAAAGTCTTATACTATAGATATTAAGCATTTACAGTGGAGACAATTTATGAAGAAAATTGCTTGGTTAATAGGAGCCTTGTTGCTGGCTATAAATCAGCCCGTGCTCGTTTATGGTGCAAAGTGTGAGGTAACTCCTTTAGACGCCAAAAAATATACCTGTCCAACCCAAGATATCAAAACTATCCTGGACAATCCCAATAATATTGATTATTGGCAGGCTCCTGCCTGCTTAGAAATGGTAATTAAGGCTATAGAGGAAAAGACTCCCTACGTAACGGATATAGACAAAATTATAAAATCAATAAATGTTGCCGAAGAAGCCTGGAAGAAACAAATAAAAGCACCGACTTCTAAATATGATTTATGGGTGGACCGTAAGGAATATATCAGACACATATTAGGCCGGGATAACCCGTTGGCCCCGGTAACGGATCTGCAAGGCAAAGAGTTGCCCTCTTGTTTTTTTCCTCTTGCCGATGGCAAAAATTTGGCGCTTGATAGCGCAGAAGAAATTATCAAGGCTTACGGGTGTAAAGCGGGAGGGGCCCCTGGTTGGTGTACCGGAAAATACGCTCCTCTGAAAAAAGTTTCATTTTCCATCCCGCTCATACATTACATTGTCACGCAGGAAGGCTGCTTGGCCCGCTTGACCGCTTGGGCCAAACAAAACGAAGAAAACCAGGCGGCTGTGGGTTTGCAAACAGTTTTTGTTGATATAGTAAATGCCGCAAGAGACGTAGATTTGGGAGAAGCGCAATGTAATGTACATAGAGCATGTTTTACAGGACAATCTTATACGCGGTGCCTATTGGAGGAACAGGTGTCTCAATTGACGGAGGCCTTTTTTGGTAAAAACGCTCGGCGACAAGGTTCCGGCAAAGGGAAAAATGGCAGGGATGACGAAAGCACTCCCCGCGCCAGAAGAATTTCCAGCTTTTTAATAAATGAATAGGAGCGAATACTATGAAGTATTTCCATAGACAGCTTATTTCTTTAGCCCTTAGCACGAGTTTAATATTCTCGTCGCTTGCTCCGGCATGGGCCAAATTAAACACAGCGGATACCAACCAAATGAAGCATACGGTTGCACAAGCGCTTGCCCTAGTGGATGAAGCTAATAAGCCGGTAGCTCCCGCAAACAACCGATGCGGCGAACTATGGAAACAATTGCAAAACACGCTGGGCAGTGACGATGAAGGGATGTTCCTTTCTTTTTGTGAAGCCTGGCTGTACAAGGTAAACACGGAAATTTGCCAAAAACAAGATAAGGAAGGGTGCCAATATGCCCAACGGGAAAGTACAATCCTAGGATATTACCAAAAACAACGCGCCACGCAAGAGCAAAATATAGAAATTGCGCTTGCAAATAGACAGAACATTGCCGGGGCCTTATTGAAATGGTTGGATAAGGACCAAGACGCTACCTGTAAAGAAGTGGCAGCACAAAGGGATAACTGGTACTCTGTGTATGGCGATTTGCTTCCTGAATTGATTATTGGACAGGGGGGAGATTTCACGGAAGAAAGAGAGTTGTACGCCAAACTTTTACGCGCAAAAGTAAGCGGAAATGATAAAAAGTGTTATCCCCAAGGAAAAACGCTAGAAAGAGAACGTGCTAAATATGTGACTCTATTGGGGATGGTCGGATCTAGCAAAGAAGATGCCGAGGCATTGGGTTCGTATCTATCGGAAAAGGATTCCAAAGAAGGTGGCCCAGGAGCTGATGTCATTTTTTCTGTGAGTACTGCCTTAATGGAAATGAACCAATATGAAGTTTTTCAAAGCACCTTAAATCGTTTATTTTCTGCCAAGAGAGAGGGCTGCCCCAGCAATTATGGAATTGGCATTAGTGATATAGTGCGGGGAGTTCACGCACTATCCCGCCCCGATAATGCTGAATTTGCCTGCGGGTGGGAAAACAGCTGGTTTAAGGTAGATGGTTTTGAAAATGCCGAAAATGCGTGGGCACAACTGGGACAGCAGATCGGGGCAGAGGCCCGTAAAGGAAATCCCGGCGCTCAAAAACTTTTAAAAGGGGTTAATGATAAAAACCTCTTGTTTGATTTGGGTGTTATTGTCAGCGGGCAACATCCCAGTGTGAATAAGTCCAATTCTCAAAAAGCCGCTACGATGGTTACAAATTTGGCCCCGGTTATGATGTCCAACCTGCCCCCGCCTACCCGTGCTTACGTGCGCGACGGGTTATATACCATTTACACTACGATTGCGGGTAAATCGCCGGAGCAAGCGGCTCAAGTCCCCCTTTGGAAAGTGGAAAATAGTGCCCCAGTCATAGTAGGTACTACAGTAGGTGTTACAGGTGCCCCGATAACAGCAGGAAATAACGCCCTTATGGCAATTTATGTTTCTCATCCGGGGTTGTATCCGGCCGGGTCCAAAGAGTCCAACGCGCTTATGGAGGCGGAAGAAGCGGAAGAAAACACTTGGGCTGCCTTTGAAGTGTTGGGAGACGTTGCGGACATGGTTTTACTGGTGGTAGGTGGCGCGGAGCTATTGAATGCCTCCGTAAAAGGAGCGGCCGGGGCTTGGCGATTGTATCGCACTGCTTATAAAGAGGGCCGTGCCATGCTGGGAATGTCTAAAGGAGCTGCTGTCACGACCGGTGCTAGAATGGTGGGGGCTGCAGCTAGATTAAAAGCTATTGGGGCCTGGAGAAATATATCTTATTCCGTTTCTTCTTTCGTGTACGGGAGCCAAAGCGAACGTACCCTGGCGCTGGGGATTAAGGCAGCTGCCAATGAAAGTAGGCTGGCGGCTATACTGGAAGGTGGCTTGGAAAGCGAAGAGGCCTTGTTGGTGCGTCTTGCGGGCAAAACTCCGCGGCAGATAGAAGCCATGGCGGAGCAGGTGGCCAACCCGGAAGTCAAAGCTGCGCTTAATAATTTTGTAACCAAATTGCGCAAAGATGGCGTAAAGTGGGATACGCCCATTGGCAAATCTAAAATAAAAGGCGGAGCCAATGGCAAGGCGGATGATCCCAGCATGCCCGAAATGAGTGGTACATCAGGGAAATCCCTCGGCGGATCTCCAACTCCTCGGCCAGGACAACTGGGTGCATATGATAGAGACGCGTTAACGGGTATTGTATCCGGAGCAGATTTGCCAAGAGTAGGCGCGCAAGTGGGGCAGCTTGGAACAAGTGTTTCCAGAATAGATGTGGGAACTGTGCAGGTTATATTCGCTGACGAGAATGCGCAGGCGATATTTATGGCGTTGGCTGACTCCGGTCGGATTAATTCGGCCGGTTTAAACGGTTGGCTAGATGTTATGGAAAAATTTGGAGGGAAAGCCGGTTTTCAAGCGAAAGATCTTGCCAATTTGTTTAGCGATAAAGGGGGGTTGGTTGTTCGCAATGGAAAAACGATAATCGTACCAGCAACTCGGAATGGTGACAAGGTATTAGTGAAGGGCGGCGGACACATGGAACAGGCCATACGTGAGTTCCAATATTATGTATCTGAAAATGACAAATTAGCTAAGGAGTTCGCGGGAAGTGGAGCGTTTAAGAAGGTATTTTCCCCCAAAGGAAGAGACATATATACCTCGGATGTGGAGGGACTTACGGATGCTGTAAAAACGCAACTGTTATATAAGCAACAGTTGGCGGTACTAAAACCGAATAGCATTCGGGTGGTTACTCAACCGATTAAAGTTCCGAGAGCTGGGGGGAAGAAAGGAGATCCTGGGGTTCCTGGGGCTCCCAAACATAAGATCATCAGAGATCCAGCTACGGGCCAACCGAAGGCCATAACGGAAATTGAATGGCAAACCTGGGATGCCAAAAATACTGGGGCACTGGCTAGAAACGCAGGACTCAATATACCCGAGCCCTTGGATGCAAGCGGCATAAAAAATGCAACGGATAAAACGAAGGGGCATATTTTGAGCCGGTTATTCAAGCCAAAACGGCGTGAAGATTTACTTGCATGGGGGAACGAGCGGCTAAATATGAAATTATCCTCTGACTACGTCCAGCGCGTGCGGATCCGTATGACGAAAGATGAAATCTTTGGCGCGAAAGGGGATTTGTTGCCAACGCCACATGTGCACTATGAAATATTGTTAAACGACGGTACCCAGCTTAACTATATCCAGCTTAACTATGCGGTTAAGTTGGAAAAGATAGATGAAGTTGCCATGCGAAATATATTCGCTGGGAAAGGAAAAACTTGGAGCTATTTTGGTGAGCAAAACTTCAAAAAAATGTTTTTTGATAGTTTAGACTAGTTATCTATAAAATCCCCCGGTAAACGCCCGGGGGATTTTTAGTTTATAAGCTTTTGCTTACGCCTTTGTTGATCAGAGTGGCTACGCACGAGCCTGCCCATACATTAAGCGACGTTTTCACCCCATCTATTACCGTTTAGGGAGGTTGTTTTTGGAAGACCTCTCTTTTACCTGGCGGAAAGTTTTTTGTAAAATATAATTATCTTAATAATTAAAGGGAATTTTATGAAAAAACTAGTTGTGCCGGGTTGGATTAAAACCTATTTCACTTTTTTTCTGGTTAATTGGTTGTTGTTTGGCGTATTTCGTGTTCTTTTTCTGGGTGTTTATCACGCGGCGTTGCCCGCCCATCCCTGGAAAGAATTATGGACCACTTTTTATATCGGGGCTAAGTTTGATTTTCGTTTGGCTGCCTTTCTTTGCGCTCCGTTGGGAATCTATTTAACCGTTTGTGCTTTTTGGAAAGGGGCCCGCTATATCCACAAAGGAATGGCGGCTTTGTATGGTGTGCTGGAAGCCCTGGTATTACTTGTTTATTTTGTGGATTTTGGACACTATGCCTATATCTCAATGCGCGTCAATTCTTCCATCCTAAAATACGTGGAAAACCCGCTCATTTCCTTGCAAATGGCTTGGGAAACTTATCCGGTTGTGTGGGGGACGCTGGCGTTGGTGCTGTGCGGATGCGCGGGGTATTTCTTAGTATTTCGCTTGTTGCAAAAGGCATTTAAACAAGAAGAAAAGTACAAATGGAAAGGTAAATTGGCTTGGTTCTTCGCCGGGTTTGCCATTACCGCTGCGCTTGGTTTCGGGCAAATCAGCCAATATCCGCTGCGCTGGAGCAATGCGTATCACTCTACCAATCAGTTTATCTGCAACCTTACATTGAACCCGATTTTGAACATCTTTGATACAGCGCGTTTTGTAAAGGCGGACAGCTTTGACGAGAAAAATACCCGTGCTTACTACAAAGATGTAGCAGCCTATTTGCAAGTCCAAAACCCGGATGCGCAAACCCTTTCTTTTATGCGCGAAATTAAGGACCAGCCAGCCGAAAAACAACACGATTATAACGTGGTAGTAATTTTTATGGAATCGTTGGCATGGAATAAAACTTCGTTCACCAATCCGGACTTGAACCCCACCCCGTTTGTGAAAGAATTGGCGGATAAGTCCATTTTGTTTACTCACTTTTTCTCGCCTACTTCGGCCACAGCGCGTGCCGTATTTGCTACGGTTACCAATATCCCGGATGTGTCTTCGTTTAAGACCAGTTCCCGCAATCCCTTAATTGTGGATCAACATGTAATCATCAATGCACTTAAAGACTATGAAAAATACTATTTCATCGGTGGAAGCGCTAACTGGGGAAATATCCGCGGCGTGCTGGAGCACAATATTGCGGATATTCACATGTACGAAGAGGGCAAATTCCAAAATGAGCATCGTAACGACGTGTGGGGCATTTCGGACTTGGATTTGTTCCGCGAAGCAAACCGTGTGTTGACACAAGAACAACAAGAAAGCGCAAAGCCGTTCTTCGCTTTCATCCAAACGGCCGGTTATCATCGCCCGTATACGATCCCCGACGATAACGCCGGGTTTGAAACAATTGACATTGGCGAAGATTTGGCCAAGCAGCGTAGTTTTGTCAGCGTGAAGGAATACAACTCCTTGCGCTTTTCAGACCACGCTTTGCGGGAATTTTTTAAATTAGCGGAAAAATCACCTTACTATAAAAATACTATTTTCTTTATTTTCGGGGATCATGGTTTGTCAGCTCCGAAATCGGAAAATATGCCGCGCGGAACGGTGGAACATAACTTGATCAATCATCAAATCCCGCTCATTATTACAGGGGGGCCGATCAAAGAACCGCGTGTGATTGACAAAACCGCCAGTCAAATTGATATCTTGCCCATTGCAATGGGGCTTTTAGGACGCGGATACAAAACCCGTGCGTTGGGCCGGGATGTACTCACTACAAATGCCGACGCTGAACCGGGGGCACTGATTTACGGCTGGGCCCATGCGCCGTATGTCATCGGATTTGTGCAAGGCGAATATTATTATCATAGCCGCGGAGATCAAGAAGGGCTTTATAAGTATGGCGCGGAAAATTTCAATGAAGATCTGTCCGCCAAAGAACCGGAACGTTTTGAACATATGAAGAAGATGGCTCACGGGCTTTATGAGGCCTCGCGCTATTCGTACTATCATAATCAAAAGAAAAATATGGAAGAGAAAAACTAGGCACGCTTAGCTTTTTGCGAAGACTCTTTAATTATTAAATGGAAAAGTGAAGACATGGCAAATATCTACGAACATATTGCCCAAAATAAACGACGCACGTGGCTACTGGTGTTGTTGTTCCCAGCCGCATTTGCGTTGCTAACATGGGGGGCATTTCTGCTTTTGTCCACATGGGTTGGTTGGAACCCATCCAATGAATCTGGGGCCGGATCCTGGCTTTATGCACTGCCGGTAATTTGCTGGGTGGCTGCTATGATCTGGATGGCTATTTCGTATTTTACCGGGGACAAAATGTTGTTGAACAGCGCCGATGCAATCCCCGTTACAAGGCAGGATCAGCCCGAAATTTACAAGTTGGTAGAAAACCTATGCATCAGCCGCGGACTGCCGCTGCCGCATATCTATATCATGGATGATAATTCCCTCAATGCTTTTGCTACGGGGCGAGACCCCGAGCACGCTTCGGTAGCGCTGACGAAAGGGATTGTGAAAAAATTAAACCGCGAAGAACTGGAGGGTGTAGTAGCGCATGAACTGTCCCACGTGGAAAACCGCGACATTCGCCTGATGTTAATTACCGTCGCCGGGATTTCTTTCTTTACCTTTGTGGGGGAAATATGCTTACGGGTAGGGATGGTTTCACGTTATAACCGAAACAGCAAAAATAACGGGGCTGGGATTTTCTTGATTTTGGGGGCCATTTGCTCTTTGTATGGTTTGGTATTTGCCCCTCTTATTCGCTTGGCCATTTCCCGCCAACGAGAATACTTGGCGGATGCTACGGGGGCGCAAATGACACATAATCCCCAGGCGTTAGCCGATGCCCTTCGCAAAATTTCGGGCGATAGCCGCGTAGAAGCTTTGGATAAACGTGCCAGCATGGCGGCTATGTGTATTGAGAATCCACTTCAAAAACAGAATCTGTTCTCTTGGATGACGGGGCTTATGGCCACGCATCCCCCCATTGAACAGCGCATTGCCGCCTTGGAAGAAATGAATCGTGGATATTAGTAAGTTAAAACTTGTTATAATAGGGTAACGGAGATTTTATGACAGAAGAACATCGCATCAATATAATGGAAGATACCCCTGCCCCGGTGACGCGCGAAGAGTCCTCTGCACCGGAAGAAACATTGCCTTATGCTTCAATTTTGGAGCGTTTAGTAGCCCTGTTGATTGATTATGGTGTCGTTTTCTTTCCGCTACAATTGATAATTTGGATCATTTGCAAGACGGTTGGCTATGCGTTGGAAATATGGCAATTAGTTGCAATGATAGTGGGCATGAACTTGGTGTTTGTGTTGTATGAAACTATTTTTTCGTCAGGCGGGCGTGTAACCTTGGGGAAAAATTTAGTGGGGATTGCCGTGGTTAACAAAGACCGAGCTGCCCCTATTTCTATCCCGCGGGCTTTCTTACGCGCTTTGGGATATTACGTGAGCACCGTATTATTCTTTGGCGGATTTGTATTTGCATTGGTGGATGACCGTAAGCGTGCCTTGCATGATTTTTTCGGAGGGAGCGTTGTCGTGCAGGTGCGTGAGCGTGCCTGGTGGGAAGTGTGGGCTGTGCGCGGAGTCGGAGCCTTGCTTTTGGTTGTTTTTATCGGGTGGATGTATCATTCTATGGGGGGGCGCGACTGGCAAGAACAGGCTAAAGTGCGTAGCGCACGCAATTTCTTGGAGAAGATTGCTCTGCTGGAAGAAGGCCACCGGATTCGTTATGGTTATTATACAAACGATTTGCTTC
>ONOD01000036.1 GCA_900319325.1 uncultured Elusimicrobium sp.
TGTTAGAGATTTGACACTCATCGGCATGTTTTTTTATTTCCTGCGCAATCTCATAGAACACGCTTTCTTTTTGTGTCGTTTGGGAAACCACGTTTACTTTGTCAAAATGAGGTAATGCGCGTGCTTCTTCCAGAGAAGAAACCACATGGCAACGCCCCTGCGTGTAGCCCATTAGTCCGATTACTTCGGCATGTTCCGCTTCTCCCACAATTACCGTGTGATAATTTTGCGCGGCAAATTTAGCAATAATATTTTGAGCGTGCTTCACTAGCGGGCATGTAGCATCAATAACCGGCATCCCGTACAATTCAATTTTTCTTTGAAATTCCGGCGTGATTCCATGCGCCCGAATCACAAGCACTCCGTGTTTATCCTCAGCTTGATTGGGAGTATCAATTGCCAAGATCTTTTTCTTCTCAAGCATTTGAGTTACTTGCTTGTTATGAATCAGCGGCCCTATGGTATACACAGGGCTTTTACCGGAGGCTTCCAACGCAAGCACTTGTTCTATAGCGTGTTTTACACCCGGGCAAAATCCGGCCGACTTCGCTACAATGATATCTGGTTTCTTAGCCATATATACATTATAGTAAATTCACCCTGAGCACCGGTGCGCAACTATTTAATGATCTCTTTGATAATTTTGTAGGCTGCCGGTTTTTGTTTAGTGATTTTGACAGACTGTGCAAACAGTGCAAGCCCTTCCGATAATCGTTTTTTATCAGAAGCGTACAAAATAGCGATCGTATCCCCTTTGCGTACTGCGTCCCCGGATTTGCGTTCCAACCAGATGCCGGCACCGTAGTCAATTTTATCTTCCATAGTGTTACGTCCGGCACCTAACAATACGGCCGCCACTCCTGCCGTTTTGGCGTCAATATGCGCCACATAACCGGCTTTGGGGGCTTGAAATATTGCTTTGAGGGGAGCTGTTTTGAAATACACGTCCGGGTTGTCCACCGCGTTGGGGGAAGCCCCTTGCCACTTAATCATTTGGCGCATTTTGGCTAAGGCCTCTCCATTTATAATTTTTTCTTCCATTAAAGCGCGTGCTTTGGTCAAATCTTTTTGCGCGCCGCTGATGACAAGCATATGTGCGGCTTCTTCCAATAAAAGCTCGTAAAAGTCCGGCGCAATTTCTTTATTCCCTTTTAAAATTTCAACCGCTTGGCGCATTTCATTCGCATTCCCGATCGCACGGCCTAAAGGCTGGTCCATATATGTAATAAGGGCACGACAATGAAGCCCCAATTTTTTAGCCGTAGATACTAACGCGCGGGCCAACTTGCGGCTATCTTCCAATTTTTGCATAAAGGCACCGGATCCATATTTAACATCCATTAGCAAACTATCCACCCCTTCAGCATATTTTTTGGATAGAATACTGGCCACAATGAGCGGACGCGATTCCACCGTCCCGGTTGCATCACGCAAAGAATAGAGTTTGCGGTCTGCCGGGGCTAAATCAGCGGTTTGTCCAAACATGCAGACGTTTAATTTTTTGATTTGACGATAAATTAAGTTAACCGGCACGCGCACTTCAAAGCGTTGCATAGATTCCAACTTATCTAGCGTACCGCCTGTATGGCCCAATCCGCGCCCGGACATCATCGGTACCGCCACGCCGCCGCACGCCACCAAGGGGGCCAATGCCAAAGAAATACCATCCCCTACCCCTCCGGTAGAATGTTTATCCACTTTGGGCAAATTAATTTTGGAAAAATCCAGTCTTCCCCCGGAATGAGCCATCGCTTTAGTAAGCATCACCGTTTCGGCGTCGGTAAGCGGATGCAAGAAACAGGCCATTAAAAAGGCAGAAAGTTGATAGTCGGGCAGTGTGCCTTTAGCAGCTCCTTGAGAAATGAACTTCTACCCCTAGCCTAGCATTTTGTGAAGTAAAAAGAAAGCATGTTTTGAATAAAAATCCCCCAGATTAACCTGGGGGATTTTCCACAAAATATATTCCTGTTATTTTGTTACATCTTGTGCGGGCTTTTTGCTGGTTAAAATGGCCCAGCTTAGTACCGCTAAAAGAACAATCACTACCACCCAACCGATTTTTCCTAAAGGCGTAAAATCGTTGTGATAGTTTACGATAATTGGCGCCACGATTACAGCCACCATGTTGACCACTTTAATCAGCGGATTTACCGCCGGGCCGGCTGTATCTTTCAACGGATCGCCCACGGTATCCCCCACAACACTGGCTTTGTGGCGTTCGGACCCTTTACCCGTGTTGGCGGCAATGTTGGAAGGTTCGTCTTCCACCACTTTTTTAGCGTTATCCCACGCCCCACCGGCATTAGACATAAACACCGCCAGGAGTTGCCCGGAAACGATGATCCCAGCTAAGAAACCACCCAACGCTTCCACACCAAAAGTTAAACCAACTACCACTGGGGAGATGATTCCCAATAGTGCCAAAATGACTAATTCCTTTTGAGCGGCAATCGTAGAAATTCCCACGGCACGCGTATAGTCCGGTTTGGCTTTGCCTTCAAGTACTCCGCCTTTAAATTGGCGACGCACTTCTTGCACAATTAAGGCAGCTGCGCGGCTAACAGCGTTAATTGCAAAGGAAGAGAACAACCACGGCAACGCTCCGCCGATGAGCATCCCCACAAATACCACCGGGTTAGACACCACAATGCCCACTTCGCTAAGTAGTGTAAGCGCTTGCTCTTTTCCTGCTGCCGCCCAAGCATCGTTTAAAAGCTGTTGCACATTGCTTACGTCTACCATATAGGACGCAAACAAAGACACGGCCGCAATGACAGCAGAACCAATAGCTACGCCTTTGGTAATGGCTTTGGTGGTATTGCCCACACCATCCAAATCTGCCATGATTTGACGGGCTTTTTTGGTCTCTTCATCCTCTTGCCCGTGCCAGGCCATTTCTCCGATGCCGTTAGCATTATCAGCAATCGGACCAAAAGAATCCATCGCCACGTTATTTCCGGTTAAGGTTAACATACCAATACCGGTCATGGCAACCCCGTAAAGAATAAAGTTGAATTTTTCAACGGGCGAAAGTCCATCAATCGTACCGAAAATAACCACTGAGCAGAAGATGGATGCGGCAATTACAAGCGTTGTCCATACTGCCGATTCAAACCCCACTGCAATTCCGGAAAGAATGGTAGTAGCTGAACCTGTAGCGGTAGACTTTTTGACTTCTTGTACCGGTTTATTTTCCGTTCCGGTAAAATATTCCGTCAAGCGATCAATACAAATAGCCAGCACAATACCGATCGTTGTGGCGGCAAACGGACGCCACCAACCGCCAGGGACTTGGCTCATATAGTAATACGCTAGCACGCCAAAAATCACCACAGAAATAGCCGCAGAAATAGAATATCCCTTGAAAATAGCTTTCATTGCATTTCCAGCGGAGCGTTTGGAATCTTTCACGGCATACGTACCAATAATGGAGCACAACACCCCAATTCCACGCACCAAAAGCGGATAGACAATCCATTCATGATGGCCGGTTAAACGCCACAACCCAATCCCTAAAATTAAGCCGGATACAATCGTTACTTCGTAGGATTCAAAAATATCCGCAGCCATACCGGCGCAGTCGCCTACATTATCACCGACTAAGTCGGCCACTACGGCAGGATTGCGCGGATCATCTTCCGGGATTCCGGCTTCCACTTTACCCACAAGGTCCGCCCCTACATCAGCAGCTTTTGTGTAAATACCGCCGCCTACACGCATAAAGAGCGCCAAGAGCGTTCCGCCAAAACCAAAACCAAGCAGTGCATCCGGTGCGGCAATACCAAAGATAATAAAAATAATCGTACCGCCGAATAAACCAAGCCCATCCGTAAGCATCCCGGTCACTGTTCCGGCGCGGTAAGCAATGCGAAGCGCATCCCCAAAGCTACGTTTGGAAGCTGCCGCCACACGCACGTTAGCATCTACGGCAATACGCATCCCCAGTTGCCCTACCAAGAGCGAAAACACCGCCCCCAAAATAAACGCACCTGCACGCCCAAAAGCAGCAATCAATTTTATAGTGCTGGCATTCAAACCCGCAAAGCGTTCCATGGAATCTTGGGAAACCGGCACAATGTACACGGATAAAAACAAGCAGACAGTTAATAGACCGATTAAAGGCAAAATAGTTTTTAACTGCCGTTTGAGATAGGCATTTGCCCCTTCCCGAATAGCACCCCACACTTCCTGCATTTTGGCGGTACCAGCGTCTTCATTCATTACTTGACGACGCAAAAATAAAGCATACAAAAGCCCCGCGATCGCAATGCCCAATACGCCAAAAAGTGCATATTGTTCAAAAGGCCGCAGGGATGAAATACCATACCACATGTGATTTTCTCTCCTTACTGTGAAGATATATTACATCTTCATTATAGTAAAAAATTTATCAAGAATAACAAGCCCTCCTTAAAATTTAGTGTTTTCATCATGAAAACGCAAAAATAAACCCCCGCGTACCAATTCGGGGGTTTAGCTCATTCGTGTCATTACTATGACTCCATGTTCCTATTTCCTAGGGATGGAACCTCTCCGGGTCTTCACGCAATCGGCAAATACGCTGTATCCGCACAACTGCAACCAAGGAGCAAGCCCGAGTCCCAAGTACTTAAGTTACTACTAGTATAAGACTTTTCTCAAAAATTTCAAGGCCTAATTTTTGAAATCATTTTTATCGTCGGAAGGTCCCAAGAAAAAGACCGGGCAATGCCTTATGGCAGCCTTTTTAGTTTGCAAGAAAGCCATTTTGTGAAACAAAAATTGCTCATCAAAACCAGTGGAGAGGCTAGCATAGTAAAATAAATGCGCCAACGGGAAATTTTCACGCGCTTAGCCGGGTTTAATAAATCGGACTCCACCGCTAGTTTATTAAATGTATCTGCCGTCCACAAAATGGGCCACGCTACGGCGGCACGGGTACGCCAATTTTTCTTGGGCAACGTCTTAAAATAGGCAAACGCATGTTGCAAATTTTCTTTTCCCCAGTGCAACCAATACTGTTTGATAGGGTCAAACCGCGCAGAATTTGTTTCCCGAAGTAAATCTACCGCAGATAACCCGTACTGTGCTAACTGCTCTTGCGGAAAATAGCATCTACCAAATTGCAAATCCTTGGGCAAATCGCGCAAAATATTCACAATTTGCAACGCATCTCCGATGTGTTGGCCTAATTCATAAAATTCTGTTTGCGGCATTTTAATAGTATGCGTATGATAGATGAGCTGACTCCAAAACAACCCTGGTTTTCCACCCATCAAACGGCAATAGTGCGTTAAATTTGCCAAGGTCTCAAAGGCTGCAGGGGTTGCCTTTTTTTGATTGGGAAACGTCGTCAAATCCATGCACATTCCGTCGCATACGGCTTGAACGACTTCGTAGACAAACGGTTTTTGCGCCGCCGGAATTTGATTTAGGGCATTTAAGCAATCTGTCAAGTGAGAAATGAGCTGTGTTTCATACGGATTTTCACTGGCGCCTGTTAAATCGCGCATCAATTCCGCTTGCTTTTCGTGCGCTTGTGTACGTACAATTTCCGGGAATTGCTGTACCCAATCTAACCGTTTGCCAACAGACAACACGTCTGTATCTGCAATGGTGTCTGCATAACGGCATAGCAAATACGCCGTTCCAAACGCAGGCCGTATGGAGCGTGGCAACATTTTCACACTTAAATACAAACTACGAGACGTGTTTTTTAACAACGTATTTAAATCCATAGCTATACTATAGCATTTTTACGCAACCGCGCTGAATTTAGCACCCAAACATACAGAGCGCTAAATTTGCTAAAATATAATTACTTACTTACTTATTTATGCCGACAACTATGAAAGAAGATTACTATCAAATCCTTGGGATTGAGCGCACCGCCACCGAGGTAGAAATTAAATCAGCCTTCCGAAAGCAGGCCATGAAGTATCACCCCGACCGAAATCCAGGTGACAAAAACGCCGAGGAGCAATTTAAAAAAGTAAACGAGGCGTTTTCCGTCCTGTCCGACCCACAAAAAAAACAGATGTACGATCAATACGGCCACGAAGGCATCAACGGAGCCGGTGGTTTTGGTGGATTTAATGCCAACGGTTTTGGCGACATTAACGATATTTTCGGCTCCGTATTTGGCGATATTTTTGGAGGTGGCTTTGGCGGACGTGCCCGTGGTCCGCGCGTCACTCGCGGTGAAGATTTGAAATTAGACGTCGCCCTCACGCTGGAAGAAGCTTTTAGCGGCAAAGAAGTTCCCGTAGATTATACCCGCCTGGATAACTGCCAAGCGTGTGACGGCACCGGTGCCGCACCCGGCTCCCAACGTAAAACATGCCGCTCTTGTAACGGGTCGGGCCAAGTAACGTATTCCCAAGGCTTTTTTAGTATGCGCCAAGTCTGCCCCGATTGCGGCGGCAAAGGCACTGTGGTAGAAAAACCCTGTACCGAATGCCGCGGAACCGGTCATAAACGTGTCAAAGAAAAAATCACCGTCAAAGTACCCAGCGGGGTACGCACGGGGGTAACTTTGCGCGTTTCCAATGGGGGCGATATCGGCCAAAATGGCGGCGGCTTTGGCGATTTGTACGTAGAAGTACACGTTAAAGAGCACAAAATTTTCCGCCGCGATAGCGACAATTTAATTATAGACGCGCCTATTACCTACCCGCAAGCCGTCCTGGGCGGAACGATCAAAGTCCCCACGATTGAGGGCAAAGAGATTGAAGTAAATATTCCCAAAGGTACGCAATTTGGCGAGGTCCTAAAAGTACAAGGCAACGGGATGCCGCGCCTGGGCAAAAAGGGCTTTGGCGATCTGCTCATCAACGTGCAAATTGAAGTTCTCAAAAAACCCACTGCCAAGCAAAAAGAGCTTTTAGAAGCCTTGGCCGCAGAAACCGGCGGAAAAAAGAGTTTTTTAAAAGATTTATTTGGCAAATAGTTTTGCGCTGCCAAATATGCTATAATTATAGTAGTGGAATTTCCCCTAAGGGAAATGAAGCTGGAATAAACTTATGTACGCAATTATTGAAACTGGTGGAAAACAGTACTGGGTAAAACCCGGTCAAGATCTGCAGGTTGAAAAGCTGGACGCGAAAGCCGGTGATACCGTAGAACTCAAAGTTCTTTGGGCCGGCAACGAAGAAGGTACCTCAGCAGATACCAAAGCTGCCACGGCAGCCAAGGTCACCGCTCAAGTGGTCAAACATTTGAGAGGTCAAAAAGTGATTGTCTATAAACGCCGCCCCAAAAAAGGATACGAACGTACCCAAGGGCACAGACAATACTTAACGCAAATTAAAATCACGGATATTGCGTTATAAATTGGGAGATAAACAATGGCACATACAAAAGCTCAAGGTTCTTCCTCCAACGGAAGAGACAGCCACGGCCAACGTTTAGGTATTAAACGCTATGGCTCCCAGTTTGTAAACGCTGGGGAAATCATCGTCCGCCAACGCGGTACCAAGTTCCTACCCGGAACCAACGTATCCCGCGCCAGCGACGACAGCCTCTTTGCCCGCGTGAGCGGCATTGTTACCTTTGAATGGGTAAAAAGAGGTAAACAACAAATTTCCGTGTACCCCAAAGTTGCGGAAAAGAATGCGCCTGCCAAAAAGGCCGCAGCCCCCAAAGCTGCTGCCAAACCGGCCGTAAAAGCCGAAAAAAAGGCGCCCGCTAAAAAAACAGCCACCAAAAAACCGGCTGCTAAAAAAGCGGACAAATAAGCATTTGGCAAATTGAAGCGGCGGGGATTATACCCTGCCGCTTTTTTTGCTAAAAGGATTTGAACTATGCAATCAGGCAGTTTTTTAGACCGTGTTAAAATTTATGTCACCGCCGGAAAAGGTGGGGACGGGTGTTTGTCGTTTCGGCGTGAAAAATTCATTGAATTTGGCGGCCCCAACGGCGGCTGCGGCGGACGCGGCGGCGATGTTATTTTGCGCGCAGAACCCAATTTAACCACACTCTTGGAACTAGCCTATCATCCGCATATTGATGCCCCCAACGGCGAAAAAGGCGGCTCTTACAACAAGACTGGCCGCGCGGGGGAAAACCGTTACGTCTATGTACCGTGTGGTACAATCGTGCGCACGTTAGAAGGCGAATTTTTAGTGGATATGACTAAGCCCGGGCAAGAATTTACCGTAGCCAAAGGCGGCGCGGGCGGACGCGGAAACCAATCTTTTAAAACTCAACAAAACACAGCCCCGCATATTGCGGAAAACGGCCTTCCCGGTGAAGAAGTAACGCTAATTTTAGAACTTAAAATTTTAGCGGATCTGGGGCTTGTCGGCTTCCCTAATGCAGGAAAAAGCACGTTTTTAAGCCGCATTTCTGCCGCACGTCCGCGTATTGCCGATTATGCGTTTACCACGCTAAACCCCAACTTAGGTATTACCTTGCACCAAGGCCTTAGCTTTGCCACGGCCGACATCCCCGGCATTATTGAAGGCGCCAGCGAAGGAAAGGGTTTAGGATTTCAATTTTTAAAACACATTGAACGCACGCGCGTCCTCTTACATCTAGTGGATCCAGAAGGCTTTGATAATTTATCTGCCGAAGAAAGCGTAAAAGTGATTGAAAAAGAGCTTAAAACTTTCAACAAGAAACTCTTTGATAAACCGCGCATTATTGCGGTAAACAAAGCCGATTTACCGTCGGCTGAAAAAGTGTATAAAACGCTCAGCAAAAAGCGCAAAAAACAAAAAGTATTTTTGATTTCTGCCGCCACGGGCCAAGGCGTGAAAGAAGTGCTAGATGAAGTGGTGAAAATTTTGTCCTCCACGCCTGTAGAACAAATTGCGGTAGAAGAAGAAAAACCCGTAGTGCATAAAGTGGAACCTATTTTTACCATTACGCGCGACGAAAACGACGTTATCCACATCACGGGCAAAAAGGTGGAAGAATTTATCGCTATGACCAACTTCAACCAACCCGAAGCCGTCACGCGTTTGAAGGGAATCTTCAAAAAAATCGGATTGGAAAAGGCGTTACTTAAACAGGGCGTGCAAGACGGCGATTTACTTGTCGTAGGCGGCAAAGAGTTTGAATGGAATGGAGACTTTGACGAAGAAGCTCCGCAGGCCCCCGAGCATGCCGGTTATAAACGCCGCGAAACCAAGGCTGAGCGCTTAGCCAAGCGCAAAGCCCGCCGCGAAGGAAAGAAATAATTTTCAAAAACCTCCTAGTTGGAGGTTTTCTTTTTCTTAACGCTTTTGCTGCTTTTCATGACCATTTCTACGTCGGTAAAATCTTTGCGGGTTTTACTTACAAACGAAGGTTCTGCGTCTTTGCGGTCCAACTTGTTAAAGTCGCTTCCCATAGTGTCGCGCATAAATTCTATAATGGACGCATTAAATACCGGAAATACAAACCAATCATACTGCGCCAATGTTTTAGAGCCTTGCTTTTTTTGCGCATCTACAAAGGCCGAGATAATGCCTATTAGCTCCCCGGTATTGGTCATCACGCCCGAACCGCTCATCCCCTTTTGAATCCCGAAATTAGTGGTGTAGGCATAGCCCAGGCTACTGATGTAATACACGGGAGAAGTGGCCTTTTTTACTTT
>ONOD01000015.1 GCA_900319325.1 uncultured Elusimicrobium sp.
GCACAATGGAAAGGTGCGGTAAACCCCACAATCCCCGTTCTTTACACCTATGGAAAGCCGGAATTGATGAAACTAAAACAAAATATCGTTGTCCCCCGGTGGGAATACGGACAAATGCAATTTTTTTCCAGTCCCAAAACGGTGCTCTATTTTGGTGGAAAACAATCTTTGTGGGGCTCCGACGGGTTTGGGGTGGATCATGGCAATTCCGGCGGAGCTGTAGTGCTGGAAGATGGCGGCATTGTGGGGATTGCAACCGCAAAATATGATGAGCCGTTACCCGCCGATGTGCGAGAAGCGTTCCCCACATTTGGGCAAGCGCAGGATTTCTTTTTATTCAATGGCTTTGCTCCTAAGACGACGTTGGCCTTCATTGAAAAGACCATGGCGCAGTATGGCGATCATCCTCTTACGCGCAAACTAACCAAGATCACCCAGATGGATGACCCAGTGTTGCCCCCGATGCCTTAGTGTGTTAAGAATTTTGACTCGCGCCGGCTAACAGGGTCGGCGCGATTTTTTTGACATTAAAATCGTCCGCGTGTGCGAAAGATATACGTTGGGCGTTCGTGTAGCGGTTAAACCACGTACGTTGGCGCTTGGCATATTGGCGGGTTTTTAAGGAAACTTCCTCAATGGCTTGAGCGCGTGTTAGCGTACCATTTAAATAGGCCAGGGCTTGCGGATAGCCTAGTGTTTTAAGTGCGGGAATATCGGCAGAAAATCCTTCGGCTAATAATTGGCGTGCTTCCTCGGTCATTCCATCAAAAATTTGTTCGGTACGTTTTGCAATGCGTGCGTTAAGCGCTTCTTTTTCCCAATCCAAAATGACCCAATGCGATTTTTTAGGGTCCGGCAGCTTGAAGAAGTGCCCGCTTTTTAACGTGCTGGCCGGTTTGCCGGTCAACAGACATAGTTCCAACGCGCGCATGGTGCGTTGTACGTTGCCAACGGGTATTTGCTGCGCGGAAACGGCGTCCTTTTGGGCGAGGGCTTGATGTAAACCCTCTTTGCCGTATTTTTCCAACAAAGATGTCAGTTGTGCGCGCACTTGCGGCGTGCTGGGGGGAAGATCGTCCATCCCCACAAAATACGCCTGCAGATACATTCCCGTCCCACCTGCAAAAATAAGTTGCTTATTTGGAAAACGCTGCGTTATTTCTTCGGCTAGTTTACAAAAATCTCCGGCGTTGCATTGAGCGGTTACATCCACAAAATCTACCAGCAAATAAGGAACCCCGTCCACAGTGTAAAGGCCGTTTTGATACGTGCCCTGTGGTTTAGCGGTGCCGACGGTTAGCTGTTTATAAACTTGGCGCGAATCGGCTGAAACAATCATCCCGCCCGTTTGGCGTGCCAGTTCCAGGGCAAGATCGGTTTTTCCGCTAGCGGTAGGGCCGCAAACTACAATAGGTTTCATAGCTATATTATAGATAATTGAATGAGTTTAGCGCATGTTTTTTGAAATAAAACCCCCGGCGTTGACCGGGGGTTGTTTTGCGAAGAACTGGTTTGCTTATTTTTCAAACAGACTTTCGTCTTTTTGAATTTTATTGCAGATGCGGTGGCATTTGCATTTTTCGGTACATACGTCAGGCAACTTTAACAAAATGCGCGTATCGCAATCGTTGAAGTCATCGGCCATTTCACTAATGAGCTTGGCATCTTTTTCGGCCATGTGTAAAAATTCAATACCAATGGTGTAGACGTTTTCGCGTTGCTTGACCCAAGCGAGTTTTGCCTCTACTTCCATTTTATCTGTTCCGGGCAGTTGCAAGCTAATGGAAAATTTATCAGCCAGCGGAGCACCTAAAAAGCTGATCATGCGCATTCCAGAGGCAGACAAGTCTGCCAAGATAGCCACTAAAGCGGTTTCTTTGCCGTCTTCTGTTTTATAATGCAGATTGACGGGTTCAATCAAGTTGCTGATCACCGGCATACGCGGGTGACGGCGTTTTTCACTATATTTTTTAGTCATGTTCATTCCTCGCAAATAATAAAGTACCTTCGGCTCTGTCTATCTCACAGCGTACCATATTTCCTACCGGATACGCACGGGAAGTTTGTACCCAAAAGTTACCCGATGATCGCCCTTTAGTGGGTTCTTCCATCAGTACTTCTTGCGTAGTGCCTATCTGGCGTTGGTACGCATGTTCCGAAAGGTCCCTTACTTGATTTAACAAAATATCAAGCCGTTTTTCCAGTACATTTTGTGGAAGTAATTGCATTTGGGCGGCCGGCGTTCCCTGGCGGGGGGAATACTTGAAACAGTACGCCGCAAAAAAGTGAGCCTTTGCTACCAGGGAAAGCGTTTGCTCAAAGTCCTGCTCTGTTTCCGTAGGAAAGCCTACAATAATGTCTGTAGAGATGTTGAAACCGTGTTCTTGAAGTGCCTGTACTTTTTCTAAGAAAACTTCCCGCGTGTAGCCGCGCTTCATTTCCCTAAGAACTTTTGTGGAACCGCTCTGTACGGGCAGGTGTACATGCCTGGCAATTTTGGGGTTATCCTTTACGGCTTGCAGAAATTGAGGAGTGAAATAAATGGGGTGCGGGCTGGTAAAACGAACGCGCTCAATGCCCGGGATTTCACTCACGCGGTTGAGTAAATCGGCAAAGGAGGTATTGCCATCTTGGTAGGCGTTGACCGTTTGGCCCAGGAGCATAATCTCTTTAGCGCCGGCCTGTGCTTTGCGGGTAACATCTTGCAAGATGTCTTGCGTGGGTAAGCATTTTACCGGACCGCGTACGCTGGGCACAATGCAATACGTACAATTAAAATTGCACCCTCGCATAATGGTAGCATAGGCCGAAAATCCGGAAGCAACCGCCGTGGGCTTCTGTGCCGGTGAAAACAAACCGCTTTTATCTAGTGTATCGGCAAAATGTTCAATCTCTTTGGCCCCGGAAACAATATTCAGAAAAGGATAGCGTTTTTTAAGTGAATTGCCTAGCCGTTGCGCAGCGCATCCGGCAAAAATAATAACGCGGTTGGGATTTTGGCGTTTCCATTTCATAAGGCGGCCTAAAAAGGAAAGAGCGCGGTGTTCGGCATGGTCACGTACCGTGCACGTATTAACCAGGACGGCGTCGGCCTCTTCCAGGTTATCTGTACGAATAGCGCCACGGGCGGAGAGATGTAGAAACATCTCCTCCGAGTCGGCCTCGTTCATCTGGCAACCATACGTTTGAATGAAAACGCGTAACATATAAAAAAGGGGCGACTCGGTGAGCCGCCCCGCTTGGCTTAGAATAAGTCGGTTATTTTTTGGATATTTTCCGGTAACGGTTGCGACAAGTGCAACTTAATTACGCGGCGTCCTTTGGCTTGCAAGGCTTGGAAATCACCCAAAGCTTGCGCATTGCACAATTGGCCAAAAGTGTATTTTTGGCCGGGGATATGGATATCTTTGACCGGATCGGCCGAAAGAATTAAAAATACTCCGTTATTCCCATCCCCTTTGTGCAGTTGACCCGTAGAGTGCAGGTAGCGCGGACCATAACCAAACAAGACGGCACGTTTTGTTTTAGTCATAATTTTATTACGTAGCGTCAGTAGGGCTTGTTCGGTTTTCTCCGAAGGATACACGTACGGTAGGATGGCTAAGTAGTCGTTGCTTTCCAACAGAGAATACACATCCTGGCCTAGTGTCTCCATTTTAACTTGTTCAGTTAAATCAGAAGATACCAAAAGAGGTGCGGTTACTTCCGCTGGCACGTTCCCGGTGGCAAGTTGGGCCAAAATATCTTTAGTCATTGTTTTGGCAGCTTGCACGTTGGGTTGATCAAAGGGGTCAATCGCTAGAATGGCACCAGCAGCGGCGGTGGCAATTTCCCACAAGAGGAACATGGCGCCTAATTGATATTTATCATTCATGTAAATAGTCAATACAGGCATTTCATCTTCAGCTAGAGATTTGGCATAAGCACTCACGCGTTTATCATCTTCACTCCCGGTGGACAAATGCACAAAGAAACGATCATCGCGGAAGGAGAAATTTTCCAACAGACTTTCCCCGGCTACAGGCACAATGCCTTTACCTTCTTTCCCGGTAGATTCGGCCACCAGTTGTTCGGCCCATAAGCCGAAGGTGGCAAAGTCTGCGGGGGTGAGCAGCGTTAGTTTGTCGCGCGTTTGGTTGACCGCGCAAGCTCCCATCAAGGCGCCTAATTGCACAGCGGCATTATCTTGCCAAGGAGTTTGCGGCCCAAAAGTGTCGGCTTCCTGTTTAGCAATTTCTAAGAGCTTTTTGACATCTACACCCATAATGGCGGCCGGCACAATGCCGAACATGGATAACGCTGAAAAACGTCCGCCAATGTCGGAAGGGTTGATGAAGGTTTTGCGGAAGTGTTTTTCTTTGGCCAGTCGTTCAAGACCGGTGCCCGCATCGGTAATGGCAATAAAGTTATCCCCTGGTTTTTGTACGCCGGCTTGTTTTACTTCTTCATAGAAATATGCAAATTGAGAAGACGGCTCCACCGTCCCACCAGATTTGCTGGCAAAGATGAATAGGGTTTCCGCCGGGTTGATGCGTTCACGGACGGCACCTACCCAATCCGGGTTGGTGGTATCCAACACAATCAGTTCCGGGTATCCGTTTTGTTTGCCAAATACAGTGCGGAAAACTTCAGGCGCTAAAGAAGAACCGCCCATTCCCATGACTACACAATGCTTAAAAATTTGTTTGGCTTCTTGCGCAAAGGCAATTACGTCATCAATGCGTTCCAAAGTCCAATCGTACACTTTTTGCCAACCTAAAAATTTGACAATAAACTCTTTGTGCTCCTGATCTTGTTTCCAAAGAGTGGGATCCTTTGCCCAAAATTTTGAGTTAAATTCCAAAGTATCTAACTTGATTTCGCCTTCGCGGATCATTCCTTGGGCTAGGGTATTTGCTTGTGTCTTCATAATTCCTTCCTTCTTTTAGTTTATTTAAAATGAGCGTTTTCAAACGCAATTATTTTTTGTAAGCGTTCTTCATGACGAGTTCCCGTCTTGAACGTAGCGCTTAGAAATTGTTTTACAAGATCCTCTGCTAGTGAAGGACCGATAATGCGCGCGCCTAAACAAAGCACGTTTAGATTGTCGTGCTCTACGGCTTGCCGTGCGGAATAGGCATCGTGGCAAACGCTGGCATAAATTCCCTTTACCTTGTTGGCGGCAATACACATCCCGACACCGGAACCACAGATTAAAATAGCCCGGTCAGCCTCGTGATTGGCTACTTTTTGGGCGGCCACAAAGGCAAAATCGGGGAAGTCCACCCGTTCGCAAGAAGAAGTCCCGCAATCTATGACCGTGTGTTTTTGTTCCTTGAGCACTTGCACCACGGTTTCTTTCAGGGCAAAGCCCGCATGATCACAACCAATTGCTATTTTCATATTAATATGCCTGGTCCACTAATTCACACATACAATGGCCCATAAAAATATGGCAGGCTTGAATGTGGGGGGTATTGTTAGATTTTACAACTAAGGGTAAATCGCAGATATCTTTAATTGTACCGCCGTCTTTACCTAAAAATGCGGCTGTAAAACAGCCCTTGCGTTTGGCTAGGCCTAAGGCCAAGTAGACATTTTTGCTGTTGCCGGAGGTGGAAATTCCAATAACTACGTCACCTTCTTGTGCAAAACCGTCAATTTGACGGGAAAAAACAACATCGTACGAATAGTCATTCCCGATGGCGGTAAGGGTAGATGTGTTTGTGTTCAAGGCGAGTGCCGGCAGAGAGGGCCGTTCTTTTTTAAAACGGCCTACAAATTCGGCGGCAATATGTTGCGCATCCCCGGCGCTGCCCCCGTTCCCCATTAAAATAACTTTGTGCCCATTCTTAAAAGCCTTAATTACTTGAGCAGCCAATTCTTCTACAGAGGCGGACAGATTTTCTTTTACATATGTTACAGCAGTAATTAATTCATCAGCTTGTTGTTCTACAAACATAATTTCCTCTCAAATGCGTTCCAACGCGTTTTGTTCAATCCATCCTTTGAGCCCTTCGGAGCGGACGATAACTTCCTGCCAGTGGTCCTTTGTGTCTAATATGCGTACTAGATGACCTTGCTGCACGGCGGCGCTTGCCGGGAAATTTTTGCCCGGTCCGCTACGTAGTTCCACAACGGGGGAAGCTACTACGGCAAGCGGTTCATTTTCCCACGAATAGCGCACATAAAACCAACCCGCTGTTAAGGCAAAGAGCATTCCAAACGCCAGGGTTAGTTTGCCTGCTTTGCGTGTAAGGAGCCAAATTCCCGCCAACAAACATACTGCCCAGCCTAATAGACATAATACGCCTTTGAGTTCTGCTAATGTCAACGCAAATAAAGCACGGTGCATAGCAGCGGGCATGCCGGTTGGTACCAGGGAATCGCCACCGCTGGCTAAAGCCAACGATAAATTGTGGCGGATGTCACCATTTTGGGGATTAAGCCGAAATGCGCGATAATAATACGCAACAGCTAATCCTTTACTCCCCATTTTAAAATAACAGTTACCTATATTGTAGTAAAGATACGGGTCGTTTGGCTGATTTTTTAATGCTTGTTCGTAAGTAGATACCGCCTGGGCGTACTTACCTTCTCGGTAAAATGACTCGGCCGTGTGAGTAAGGTGCGGGATTGTTCTGCAAATTGAGCCAAGGTTTGCGTATCTGCTTGTGTGGGAGCAAACCGGGCGGATTCTAATTTTTCCCATAGATTGGAAAATTGTTGACAAACGGTAGGTTTAACGCCTTTTTTCGCCAAGGCGTCCACAATAGAACGCAGTGGCAAGCTGGCGGTAGAGATGTTCCATTTGGTAAGTAAGTACGTGGACAAAGCATCCGAGATATGCTCGTACGTAGTGGCTTTTTTGAGATTGGACCGTGCTTGCACATAGGCATGCCGTTTTGCCGCTGATTTTCTACCGACACTGGCTATAAAAATACAGAGGATTACCCAAAAAATGGCGACGCCATGAAGCCATTTCCAATCGCAAATACGTACTAACCAAGAGGTATCGGGTGCCGCTTTCATAATAAGATAGCGGATGTCTTGCCCAATGGTTTGTACGCCGTTTCCGTTTTGATCGGTATGGCCAAAATCAAGCTGGTTAGCTGTATGAGAAGAGGGCGATACCGTTAATACCAGCGGATTAGACGTTAAGGTTTTATAGGTGGCAGATTGTGGATCAAAATAAGACCACTGTAAGGCCGGAATGGTATACGTGCCCGAAGCGGCCGGTACCAATACGGTTTTAAAAATTTTATAACTACGGGTAGTACTGTTGGGCAAATAGTTAGAAGTAGGTGCCGCCGGGTAGGAAGCCAATCCTTCTATTTGCGGGAATTGTATATCCGTGGTGGTTTTCAAATTGCCGGGACCTTGTACCGTCGCGGAGAGAGTAACGGCTTCCCCGGCTTCTGTTTGGGTGGGATCAAGTTTAGTAACAAAAGAGTAGCCTGTTCCTACTGCACCATAAAATGAGGAAGGTTTCCCTGTTGCAGGTAACGGTTGAATTTGTAATTTGATAGGCGCGGAAGAAACCGTTTGTTCAGGTTCAACGGCGGCCCCTCCGAAGAAGCGGTCTAGTACAGATAAAGGCGAGGAACCCGGGCGGAAAGATACACTGGCAGAACCGATGGTGGCTTCACCAACGCTTACCCCAGCCAAACGATAGCGTTTTTCTTCATACCGATAAATCACTCCGTTGACGGTTTGTTGTCCTTGTGCATCTCCGGCTTCTTCCATAAATAGATTAGAAAGAGGAGGATTTTGATAGGGCGCATCATAAAATGCTTTAGAGTAATAAAACCGTACAGCCAATGTAAAGGGCTCGTTAACGTAAGGCCGTTTATTGCTTACGGCTGCTACTACAAAATAAGGCTGCCCGTGATGTGCATACGCGCGGGTGGCTAGTTCGCGCTCCAAAGGAGGTAATTGAGCAAGGTCTGTATCGGCCGGCACGGAACGCTGGGAGGTAGTACGCGTGGCAGACGGAGCGGATGTTTGCGCGGCAGGCGCATTTGCGCGGTACACGCGTACTTCTATGGGTTGCGTGCGATACGCCTTGCCTTGATAGTTAAATGTGACGGCGCCAATGGTTGCTTTTCCCACAAAGCGCGGCAGCATGGTATATTTAAAAACAGAAGTGGTGCGTCCGTTGATGGTAGATTGGGATACTTCGCGGGAATACACATTAAAAGCGGGTAAGCTGGGCAATTGCGGCATGACAATATTGCCGCTCACTCCGGAAACTTGCACAGTAAGGGTCAGCTCATCATCTAATGCTAAATCGGTTTTATCTGTCGTGGCAGACAACTTAATTTGGGCCCACCCAGGTAGGCTAAGTATCATACAAATTAAAACAATTGCTAATCGTTTCATTACCAATCCTTCTCCACTGAGTCATCATCCCCGTTTGCGTTGGGCTGCGTGGGGCGTTTGTATTCATTGTCTCGGGCTAATTGCATCACACGGTCTGCGGCCTGCTTGTCCAGTTGATTTTGTTGGTTTTGCGGTTGCTGAGGCTGTTGATTTTGCTCTTGCTCATCTTGCTGTGGCGCTTGCCCTTGGTTATTTTGCTGTTCCTGCTGGTCGTTATTTTGTGAATCGTTATCCTGATTTTGGTTATTTTGATTGTTTTGGTTCTGCTGATTTTGTTTTTGTTGCAGTACCAATTGTAAATTGTGGATGGCCTCTTTGTCCTTGGGGTTTTTAAGGATGGCTTGGCGATACGCCTCAATAGCCGGATCCTGTTGACCAGCCCGATAATAAGTGTTCCCCAAATTAAATAGTGCATCTTGCCCCAGTTTCCCTTCTTCATGCGCTACGTTTTCAAAAGCTTTTTGGGCTTGCTGATATTCTTTTAACCGATAAGAAGCTGCTCCTGCCCCAAAAGCCGCTTGCATATTCTTGGGGTCATTTTGCAAGGCCTTTTCGTAGGAAGCCAGGGCTTGCCCATATTGCTCGTTGGCGTAGAGCTTGCCGGCTTCACGCAGCTGAGTACCTACCCCAGCCTGCAAAGGTACACAAGCAAGTAGCATCAAAAACCATACATAGTATCGCATACGCATATTCTACCTTTTTTGAGTTCGCTTTTTCTTACCGCTTGGCCACATCAAATATCCCAGTAAACATAATAGGGCCAAGAATACGGGGAGCGAATATCTGTTTTTATACAGAACATGTCGCCCGGTTGTGCTGGTGGATTTATCCAACCCAACCACCGCTTTTTCAATCTGATTAGCTACTTGTGCCGGAGTAGTGTATGAAATATATACTCCTCCGGTGGCTTGGGCTAATTGTGCCAATGAATTTTCGTCCAATTTAGAGACTACGGTTTTGCCCGTTTTGTCTTTTTTGTATTCCACCACGTGACCGGTAGCATCTACGCGGGCCGGGATGAGGGCCCCTTCCGGGGTACCAATCCCTACCGCAATAATACGAATACCATTCTGCTGGGCCACTTCTTTCGCGTGTTTCAGTTCCTCGGTGGCATGATCTTCCCCATCGGTAAGTAAAATGAGCGCCTTTTGCCCAGGGTAAGTGGAAAGCATTCGGGCGGCCAATTCTACCGCTGCCGCAAGGGATGTGCCCGGTACGGGTAGCATATCTGGTTGAAGCGCAGAAATAAAGTAATTGAGTGCGTCTGTGTCGGTAGTAATCGGGCACTGGATAAACGCTTTAGAGGTAAAAGCAATAATTCCTAAACGATCTTCCCGCAGGCGGGTAACCAGCATTTGAAGCATCCGTTTGGCATTTTCCAAACGAGTAGGTTTTACGTCTTGTGCACGCATGCTGGCTGATACGTCCACGGCAATGACAGTTTGTGCAAAAGAGCCTTGTGCCTCGGTAACTTCAATACCCCATTGGGGGCCCGCCAAGGCCACAAACATCCAACAGACACATAAAACGAGCAGGGTGTTCTTCCAACGGGAAACCGGACGCAGATGAGCCGTTAATTGACGAAGCGCGGCCATCCCAAATAATGCCCGCTCATAGCGGCGCACCAACCGTCCGCCCACCCAAAGGATAAACAGAAGGATGGCCAATGCCGGAATTAAATAAAGTAAAAAAATTGGTTTAGCAAATAATCCCATACGCTTACGGTATCCTTATCAAAAAGAGTTTCTCTAATACAACGGCCCCCGCTAGTATGAGTAACGCCAACAAAAGAAGCGGTATAAATTGGTCTTGCATGTGGACGGTTACTTGGGGGGTAAACTTCGTTTTTTCCAATTCGTTAATCGTATTATAAATTTCATTTAATTGCTGCGTGTTTTGGGCCCGGTAAAATTGACCGCCCGTTGTTTGGGCAATTTCTAGAAGCAAGCCCTCGTTAATCTCGTCTTCTTGGCTGGAATACGTCGTTTGGCCCGGAGCGCTGGCAGCCCCAATGGCGTAGACGCGGATGCCATATGCCGCCGCAGCTTTGGCCGCCATGACGGGATCAATCGTGCCGGCGTTGGAATCCCCATCCGTTAACAAAATGATGATTTTGCTTTTGGCTTTGCTGTCTTTTAGATGATTGGCCGCTACGCCTAACGCATCCCCAATAGCTGTATAGTTGGCATCAATCATTCCCAAATACATTGAAGAAATATAGGCTTGCAAGGCTTCGTGATCTAAAGTGAGTGGTGCTTGTAACATGGCTTGTTTGGCAAATACAACTAGACCGATGCGATCGGTAGGGCGTTTTTCAACAAAACGTTTGGCTGTCATTTGCGAGGCGATGAAACGATTGGGTTCAAAATCTTTTTGCTGCATGGAGGCCGAAGCGTCCATCAGTAAAATAATATCAATTCCTTCGGTGGGGGGAAGTTGCGTGCGATCAACTTTAACGGGGCGTGCCAGCGCCAAGATTAAAAGAATTAATACAACGGTATATAAAAAGGCTGGCAACCATTGCGTGAGTAACAAACGCATGGAACCTTGTTTCAGTTGTAAGTGCACCAGCGGATAGTTAATTTGCCGGGCATCACTACCCTTTTGGGCGAGCTTAAAAATAAAAAATAAAAACGGTAGAATCAATAATACCAGTGCCCAAGGATAGCGCAAGGAAATGTTTTCACCCAATAAAGCGGCTAATGAATGTATCATAATTTTACCTCCACTTCTTTAGGTGCTTGCGGTTGCGGCTTGGGGGAGGTTTGCGTAATAAAGTGTCGCAAAAACGTAATGTCTTGATTGCGGGTTGTTTCGGTGGGTTCCGCCTTGGCAAATTTCACTAAATCTCCTGAAGACAAAAACTCCCGTAGGCCTTGTACAAAAGCATTAAATTGGGCTTTGGTCTTAATACGGCGTAAAAGTTCGGCCGAGGTGTCGGCAGACACATCCAGCCCAAAGGCTTTTTGCAAGTAGGTGCGTAAAATATCCGTTAGCGTAATATAGAAAAGTTTGTATTCTTTTTTCTCCCACAATCCGCTATCAACCAATTTATCAATTTGACTTAGCGCAATTATATGTGGCGGGCGGTTATCCTGTTCGGCTGCTAGTAAAGCGGCATCTTTCTGGACTCGTCTAATCCACCACACCAGTAAACAAATCAGCGCGATGAGCGCCAGCAAAATGCATCCCCACAAAACCCAATCAATCGGGCGTTTTGGGGAACGGATTTCTTTTAATTCCTTATCCTTAAATAGTTGCACGGGGGTAATGGTGATGGGCGTCTGTATAGTGGCTACTTCCTTGGGATTGGTGCGCAACGCAAAAGAAACCGTAAACGTAGATTTATCTAAGGTAAGGGGTATCACGGTTAAATCTGCCTGTGTGCGGTCAGGTGCTAAGGAATTAAGTGCGGCATGTGTAATTGCAAATTCCGTTGGAACGGAATCTTGCACCAGTTGTACCGTTTCCCCAGCCGGATGCGCCAACACCGCTTGCGCCGCAAAGGGCTTAGCGAAGGGAACCTTAGTTGGAATTTCCGGTTGAAGCACCGTCAGCCCTTGCGCATTGAGTAGGAAGGGAACAGTGAACAACCCTGACCAGAGAATATATTTTTTCATGTGTTATTTCCTTATCTTTTTCGCTCTGCGCTTAAAGAATGCAATCACAGGGTCGGCCAGCGGCTTGGCTGTGTCGGCCACGATGGGTTCAATTTTAAAAGGGGTAAACAGCGCGTGCAAGGCTTTATGTTGTTTTTGCGCATATTCTTGCAAACTTTTGTTTAATTCTTCGTCGGAAAGACACAGTTCGTCCGTTTCTCCGGTTTCCGGGTCAACGGTGCCCACACATACAGGAATGCGAGGTAATTTATATTCCAAAGGGTCTTGTACTTTAATCGGAATTAAATCAAACTTTTTGGCTGCCAATTTGTAAGGACGTTCAAATTGCGAAACAGGGGCTACAAAGTCCGATATCAGCACTACGATTCCTTGGTGCTTAAGCACTTTGAGAAGTGTTTCTAAACACAGTGCAATGTTTGTCTTGGTTTGTTTGGGTTCAAAGGCAACCAGTTCTCGGATTAGACGCAAAATATGCCGTTTGCCTTTCTTGGGGGGAACGTACAATTCCACTTGATCTGAGAATAACAACAGGCCTACTTTATCACTATTTTGCAAAGCGGAGAACGCAAACAATGCCGCTAATTCGGCCGCCGCTTGTTGTTTGAATTTATCCGCGGAGCCGAATTGTTGTGAACCTGATACATCGCATGCAATCATTACGGTTAGTTCGCGTGTTTCATTGAATTTTTTGATATAAGGGATTCCCGTTCGGGCGGTTACGTTCCAGTCAATACTGCGTACGTCATCCCCCGGGATATACTCGCGCACTTCGGCAAATTCAATCCCTTGCCCTTTGAAGGTGCTTAAATATTCCCCGGCAAACGTTTCGCTTACTAACCGGTCCGTCTGGATTTCAATTTGGCGGACTTTTTTTAGAATTTCCGCGGTATCCATCCTTTACCCCCTGATGTACTAGGGTACATCTACAGCGTCAAAAATTTGAGTAACGATATTGTCGGCCGATACGTTTTCAGCTTCGGCTTCATACGATAAAAGCACCCGATGGCGCAGTACGTCTAAGCCGATGGCTTTGATGTCTTCCGGTGTTACATAGCCGCGTCCGTTTAAGAACGCATAGGCCTTGGCCGCTTGCGTGAGGAAAATTGTGGCGCGCGGGCTGGCCCCGTAGGCGATGAAAGAAGCTAGTTTCTCCAACCCAAAGGCTTTGGGATCGCGGGTGGCAAATACCAAGTTGACGATGTAATTTTTAATTTTTTCGTCCACGTAAATATTATCTACCACACTGCGGGCTTTTAAAATCATCTCCGGTGTTACGGAAGTGTTAATTTCAATTTTTTGATGACTGGCCATACGTTCCAAAATTTGCTTTTCTTCTTCTTTGCTAGGATAGGTGACCATAACTTTAAGCATAAAGCGGTCTACCTGAGCTTCCGGAAGCGGATAGGTCCCTTCCTGCTCAACAGGGTTTTGGGTGGCCAGTACCATAAAAGGGGCAGGTAAGGGATACGTTTCATCGCCAATAGTTACTTGGCGTTCTTGCATGGCTTCCAAGAGGGCGCTCTGCACTTTGGCTGGGGAACGGTTGATTTCATCTGCTAATACAAAGTTAGCAAAAACAGGTCCGCGCTTAGGGAAGAAAGAGCCTTCTTTTGGGCTGAAAATTAGTGTACCTGTAATATCAGCAGGCAATAAATCCGGCGTAAATTGGATACGGTTAAATTGCGCGTGGATGGCTTGGGCTAATGTTTTAACAGCCAATGTCTTGGCTAGCCCAGGTACCCCTTCAATGAGTACATGCCCATCGGCGAGCAATGCCACTAACATCTTTTCCAGTAACGCTTCTTGCCCCACGATGACTTTGCTGATTTCACGTTTTAAATCTTGCAGAAAAATACTTTCTTGTTGCACTTGCTGATTGATAGCGGATATTTCCATAAAGCCCCCTTTTTAATGTTACCTATATTATAAATAAATTAGCAGGTTATGGGAATATAGACAAGCAAAAAAATTAATTAGTTTAAGCAGCGTCCACGCAAGCGATTAAAACGGTCCAGGGCCTAGGGAAGTCCTATTACCGGGCCTACCTGAAAATTGGGTCTTAAAGCCCTGGTTTTTGAGAGATTAGATTAGTACAATAAAAAAGAGAGTGTTGCAATAAAAGGAAGAAATCTATGAAAGTACGTTATATATTTTGTATTATGTGTCTGATGTTGTTAACCATGCCTGGCGAAGCTGGGTTAAGACGATTTGTTAAACGGGGAAAAACGAATCTGCCACCGAAAGTAGAACGTATGATTCACAAACGAACCTTAGAAGCAGCAAAAGTGCGTCCTGTTACAGTGGAAAGTGTCCGTGCGTTTGGAATAGAAGTGCTAAATGCCATTCGCACATCCGTGGGTTTGCCGTCGTTACCCCAAGTAAAGGAGCTTAAATTAGCCAAAACCGGATGGCAAAATGTTCTGCGGGATATGGATGTAAATCGTTGGAGCGTACCGCTGGTGGAACGGTATGGAGAAGGCCGGTTTAATGGTTTTATTATACAGGATTTGTCTCTTATAGACGCTTTAACGGGGCTTCCTGAAGAACTTGGTCACACCGCAAAAGAAGCCTTACAATCTGGGGTTGAACGGGCCAAGTGGACAAAAGACGGTTATTTTGTGGTAACTATTAAAGGAAGTGAGAACCGTTTAAAAGATATCGTAGTTATGGACCACGACAACCAACGTTGGATATCTTTAAACAAGAGTAAAGGTTCTGCTATTGCACGTGATTATGTTGAGTTTTCTAAGCAAGCGCTCAAAGAACGCGAGGCAGCTTCTTACCCAATAGAACAACAAGGAATGTGGATTGAATATGTAGACAATCCGGGCGATGCCATGCTTATCCGTATTACTGAGGACGGGCTGGTATGGCGTAACTTGAATGGGGACCGCGGCATTGGGGCCGACATAGAGCAGGCCTGGTCGGAGAATTATTATATCCGCTACTATCCGCACGAACACAAAGCGCTGTATTCCGAGGGGAAGGACTACCCTTTCTTTAGCAGTGTGGAAGAAATTCGTGTATCCAATCTGGCTTTTGAGGAAGGATTAGAAGTGGAAGCCGTGGATTATCATCCCGTAATAAAATTTTCCGAGGGGATGTTGCCAAACGTATTGATCCAGACGCAAGAGGGATTGCGCCCCGTGGCTGGCCAAGCCGTTACGGCCGATGTTTACAGCCAACGGGATGTAATAGATCTAGTCAAAGATTTGCGAAAAGTGTCTGAGGATGTGGCCAACATAGACCCAGCCAAAAAGATTATTTATAAACGACCTGCCACGGGAGGCAATTATAAATATCAATCCGGGCAAATAGAACAGTACCTTTCTTACTAATTTGTAAAAAAATTACATGTAACTCCCCTACGTGAGTATCACGTAGGGGAGTTTTATGGTCCGATACTTCCCAAATATACGCCCGGGATACAGCATTTAGTTGTTTTTTGGGTGTGTTATTGGCGGGGAAATATTCTCAACGTTTGTATTATCGGCCCATTTTAGTTATGATAGTAGTATAGGTCATTTTAAGGAGTGTGCATATGTCTTCTCGTAAAATTGCATTAATTACCGGGGCCAGCCGTGGAATCGGCCTTGCTATTGCCAAGCAATTGGCTCAAGATGGTTTTGATATTTGGCTAAATTATCATTCTAATCACACAGCTGCCCAAGCTGCCCAAAAAGAGATTGAGAAGTTGGGGGCACAGTGCGAGCTTCTTCCCTTTGATGTAGCGGATGCTGATGCTGTACAAAAGGCGCTAAGCCCACTATTGGCCAAGCAAACGCCGTATGCACTTGTGAATAATGCAGGTATTCGGCGCGACAATCTGTTGACCTTTATGCAAGATAAAGAATGGACGGATGTAATTGCTACTGTATTGGGGGGTTTTCATAACGTGACCAAAAGTGTTTTAGCCTCCATGATACGCGCCAAACAGGGGCGAATTGTGAATATTGCCTCTTCCGCAGCGCATGCACCTGTGCCGGGGCAGACCAATTATTCCGCAGCCAAAGCGGGCATCGTGGGGGCTACACGCAGCTTGGCGGCCGAAGTAGCCAAACGCAATATTTTAGTTAATGCCGTTTCGCCGGGGTTTATTGAAACGGAGATGTTAGATGGGCTTCCCATTGATAAAATACTTCCGCTCATTCCGTTGCACCGGTTAGGCAAACCGCAAGAAGTGGCTAATTTAGTGTCGTTTCTCTGCTCGGAAAAAGCTTCTTATATAACCGGACAGGCGTTCCAGGTAAATGGCGGAATTTGTATGTAGGGGCGTTCGCCTAAACTTGATATAATAATAGTATGGATGATTTGAATAAAGTAGTTATTACCGGTATGGGGGCGGTTTCTCCTTATGGGGCGAGTGTAAAGGCCTTGTGGGAGGGATTGCTGTCGTCCGGCAATTGCATACATACTGTGCCGGAATTAGAAGCCTTGCCAATGGTAAATACCAAAGTGGCTGCCACGGTTCCCACGGCGGATTATTCATTTATTCCGCGTAAATATCGCCGGAGTATGAGCCGCATGGGACTTTATGCCTACTGCGCAGCACAAGAAGCCCTTCACCAAGCCGGTTATGAAACAGCGCCCGAAAAGCTCGGTTTCTTTATGGGTTCTACGCTCAATAGCATTTCTGTTTGGTTGGAATTAACAAGTTATAGCCAAGGGGCTCATTTGGAGTTAATTAAAACGTCCGATTTTTTACAAATTATGAACCATTCCCCATTGGCAGGGGTATGCCAAGCTTTAAAAATAAACGGCCCCGCAATGGGGGGGAGTGAAGCTTGCGCAACCGGACTGATGAATATGGGGCTTGGATTTTTGGCGATTCGTTCGGGGCTTGTCAGCCAAGCTTTGTGTGGCGGAACGGAAGAATATCATCCTATGTTTAGCGCGTGCTTTGATATTATGCAAGCAACTTCCAAAAACTCTAACGATTGCCCGGAAAGAGCCTGCCGTCCGTTTGATCAAAGCCGCACGGGTCTTGTGGTAGCAGAGGGTTGCGGCCTTGTATTCATGGAAAGTAAAAAAAGCGCGCTGGAACGTGGCGCCCCTATCTTAGCTGAAGTGCTGGGATTTTACGCCAATACGGAAACAGAAAATATGGCCTATCCTTCGGCACAGACGCTGCAAAAATGTATGGAAGGCGCCCTGCATCATGCTCATATTAAAGCGCAGGACGTAAACTTGTTAAATGCGCATGCGACGGGGACGGTAGCTGGGGATATTGCCGAAACACAAGCCGCTCACGCCGTCTTTGGTCCCAACTTAAGAATTAATAGTTTAAAAGGACATCTTGGGCATACCATGGGGGCTAGCGGAACATTGGAAAGTATCGCGTGTGTAAATATGATGGCTCAGCAAGTCATGTTGCCCACTAAAAATTTGCAGAATTTGGATACACAGTGCGCTCCCTTGCATTATAATACGCAAGTGGAGAAGGTGCCTTTGAATATTATTATGAAAAACAGCTTTGCAATTGGTGGAAATAATTGTTCATTGCTTCTAAGGAGACCCCAGTGATTACAAGAGAAGAAATTATCAGACGTACAAACGATGCGCTCAAAAAAGAGTTTGAATTTTCGGATGCGCAACTAGTTCCTACAGCTCAACTCAAAGATGACCTTTGTTTGGATAGTTTGGATGCTGTGGATATGGTGGTAGTGTTGGAACAGCAATTCGGCGTAACCTTGCGCCAAGGGTATGACTTGCGCACCATCGTAACACTAAATGATCTGTACGACTTTATTGAAAAGTTGGCCCGAGAACACCATAAATAAGATGGAATGCTTGCGTACTTGGTTTAACACTATTTTTATAGGGGGAGCGGCTGTAGCATGGTTGGCAATTTCTACGGCAGTGGCAGCCCCCTTTTTGTGGCTTAAATCTTCTAATAGGGATCAAGCGGTGCGTAAGTTCGTCTACATTCAATCACGCGGTATTGTGTTCTTTATGCGCTTGGCCGGTCAAGGGTTGCAAATTGAAACAGAAAAACGTCCCGAAGGAAGTTGTGTGATTGTAGCTAATCACGCCTCGGCTTTAGACTTGTACACGGTGGCTGCTTGTGGATTTTGTAACGTTGTTTATGTTACAAAAGGGTGGGTATTTAAGTTGCCGTTTTTTCGCTATGTAATGCAAGGCGCCGGCTACATAGACGCAGAAAAAACGTCCCCGATTGCCATGCTGGAATTGTGTCGCAAGGCGATAGCGCGCGGGTGCGATATTGTGCTATTTCCGCAAGGTTCTCGCAAAGATCCCCATGCACGGTTTAAGAGTGGCGCTTTTTATTTGGCCGAGCAGTTGCACTTGCCGGTTATTCCGATGGCAATTGCCGGTACGCAACGAATGTTGCCGGCGGGCAGTTTTTGGATTCGTCCGGCAAAAATTGTGCTAAAAACATTTGCTGCGGTAACTGCGCAAAGCTATCCCGGGGAACTGGGACATCTGCACATGGCACAAGATGTAAAAAAACAAATTATGGATTTTGTGGATCAGCAAAACGTTGTTCCGAATATGAATTATTAAAATGAGTGAATATCCAGCAATTAAATCGTTAATTCCGCACCGATCGCCTATGTTATTGGTGGACCGGATTTTGGATGTGGGGGAAACGTCCGGCGTGGCTATTACCACAATTGCCCCGGACCACTTATTCTTGCGGTCCGACGGTACGCTGGCCCCGGAAACATATTGTGAATTGATTGCGCAAGGTTTCGGAGCTTGCGAAAGTTATCGTCGGGTGCAAAACGGACTCACCATCAATGGGGGAGGCTTCTTGGTGAGCATGCGCGATATGCAATTTCTTGCCCCGGCCCATGCGGGGGATGAATTAATAATCAAAACTAACAAAGCGGATGAATGTTTTGATACCTATATCGTGCGTGGGGAAGTGTTTCGGCAAGAGATGCTGCTTGCGCAAGGAACCATTTATATCTTTGTTTGGAGAGGGGAGATGCCATCCCAAAAACCATGAAATATTTATTCAGTTTATTGGCCTGCTTGCTGGGGAGTGTAGTATTTGCACAAGACAATAGTGCCTTGCTAATGCAATATGCGCAAAAAATGAACGAAGTAAAAACGTTGCAAAGTGATTTTGCGGAAGAAAAACATTTATCGTTACTTAGTACCCCGCTGGAAAGCAAGGGACATTTGGTATTTGACAAAAATGCACAACAATTAAATTGGCAATATCAGGTTCCCTTTCAGAAGGGTTTTTTCATTGAAAAAGGACAAGTATATCGCCTGCAAGGGGAAACCAAAGCGCCTATCCAGGATGCTATGGGAAAAATGATGGCGGCACAAATGATGATCTGGTTGACGTTAGACTTTGAGGCATTACAAAAAGATTATCAAGTTACTCTAAATCAATACGAAATTATTTTTGTTCCGCGGACCAAAGATCATAAAGTTGTAAAACAAATTAGGGTGTGGTTGGATGAAAAAAACCCGCAACTTGTAAAGCAAGTAAAAATGGAAGACCCCAGCGGGGACTTCGTATTGTGGAAATTTAGCAATACGCAACTTAATGTGCCTCTGCCTAAAGGAGTTCTCCCATGAAACGGGTAACTTCTCACTATAAATTGCTCTTGTTTATTGCCTTGGCTCTGCTTAGTGCTTGGGGAGTATGGCAAGGTACGGTGGAAGAAAATATGCTGGCGTTGGTGCCCAAACATATCAAACAGCAAGTGAAGCTTTTTGAACATTCGCCGCTTAGCCAAAAATTAATTGTTATAACCCAAGCGCCCGACGCGATTCAGGCACAACAAATTGCACAAGAGGTACGGGAAAAATTATTGCAGGCGGATTTAATCAGGGTGTCAGATAAGTCCGCGGATCGGATGATTGGGCAACTGCTAAATGCCTTGCCGAGCCTTTTTTCTTCATCCGTGCAAGAAGTTGTATTGAAAAAAATTTCTCCGGACGGTATTGCTACACAGCTGAGTAAGTATCGCGAGGAGTTATTCTCTTTTCAAAGTTTATTTATTAAACAATTGGTCATCCACGACCCTTTCTATTTAACGGAAATTCTATTTAATAAGTGGAAAGCTGTCGGGCAAGAAACGCATGCCGGTTATATGAATGGATTTTTAACTGCGGATGAGGGAAAATTGCTGGCAGGCTTATATGATGCTAAGGGAGTGGTATCCAATCTGGCGGCTGCCAAGCAGATGCAACAATTTTTTGAGCAGTATAAATCTACACTTCCGGCGGATGTGCGTGTGTTTTTCATGGGCGGACTTCGCTATACATTAGAAAACAGCGCCCTTATTAAACACGATTTGGCCATCATTACAGGAGTGGGGCTGGTCTGTTTGCTCGGAGTTTTTGCATGTTTCTTGCGTACCAAGCGGGCACTGCTGATCTATTTATTGCCTCTTTTGGTACTTCC
>ONOD01000006.1 GCA_900319325.1 uncultured Elusimicrobium sp.
ATTTTATGGGCCAATATTTTTGCGTCTCTTACTTCTCTTTTACTGCTTTCCCCCGTCGTATGGAAAGAACTCTCAGCGCATAGACCCAATTTTGATAAAACTCTTTTTACTAATATGCTACGCTTTGCGTGGCCGTTTGTGCCGTCGGGGTTGGCCAGTTTACTCATTAGCGTCATTGATAAACCCATTCTCGTTCATTTGGTAGGCCTAGATCAAGTAGGCATTTATCAAGCCAACTTTAAAATCGGTGTATTTATGATGCTATTGGTATCTATGTTTGATCAAGCATGGCGTCCGTTTTTCTTAGCTCACGCCAACGAACCGGACGCCCGGCAAACTTTTGCCCGTGTATTCACGTGTTTTGCCGCATTAGGCACCTGGTTTTTATTAGGTTTGTCTTTTCTAATGCCGCCGATTATTCAAAGTAATCTCCTGGGAAATTTTCACTTAATTAGCCCCAATTATTGGAGCGGGCTGAATGTAATCCCATGCGTATTAACGGGATATTTTTTCTACGGTCTCTACGTCAATTTCATGGTGGGACCGGTAATGACTAAAAAAACGAGCATTCTATTATGGATTACCTTATTGGGGGCAGCCACTAGCATTACAACCAATTTAGTATTGGTTCCCCATATTGGAATTTTGGGTGCTGGATGGGCCGTAGCGCTTAGCTATGGAACGATGGCCCTGGCTTTATTTGTATTTACCCAAAAGAACTATACTATTCCCTATGAATATAAGAAATTGGCAGCAATAGCCGTAGCTTGCATTGCCTCCTCACTCATTATTTACGCAGCAGGCAAAGACGACATACAAAGTTTACTATTACTTAAAATAACCTTACTGAGTATATATCCCCTATGGATTTGGTTAGCTGTTCGCAAATCCTAACTATTTTTCCCGCGGTCAACCTCTAAAATATACTATAATACAAGCAGGGACACGGGCCCTATTTAGGGGCCTAGACAGGGGAATTATGCGGCTAATTGTAACGAAAATCAGCGTGGGTTTATGGGCGGCAGCATATATTAAAAACACCGTCAAGCAATTTGCTCCGACATTGGACAAACCTTTTGTCATTGGCCTCCCCACGGGAAGCACTGTACTGGATATGTATGCCATTTTGCGTACCTTTGCTAAAGAACGGTTGCTCAATTTTCAACATATTATCACGTTCAATATGGATGAATATGTAGGCTTGCCCGCCGGTCACCCACAAAGCTATCATAGCTACATGCAACGCAATTTATTTGATCACGTTAATTTGCTTCCCGAACATATTTTTATGCCAAACGGTCAAGCGCAAGATCTCATACAAGAGTGTACCCACTATGAAGAAGCCATGGTACAAGCCGGTGGCATTGACTTATTCATTGGCGGAATAGGCCGCAACGGACATATTGCTTTTAATGAACCAGGTACGTCCTTTAATTCGCGCACACACGTGGCCGATCTGACCCCCAGCACACGCGAAGCAAATGCACGCTTTTTTCAAAATGATCTTTCTCGTGTACCGCGCCAGGCAATTACTGTAGGAATTGGTACCATTTTGGATGCTAAAGAATTATTATTTATTGCTTCCGGCGTAAAAAAAGCAGCCGCCGTAACTCATTTAGTCACACAACCTGCTACGCCATCCTGGCCGTTAACAGCTTTAAAATTGCATCCTCGTGCCACCTTGTTGGCCGATTTGGAAGCGTGCGTGTTATTATCGGGCGACCTCAAAACGCAATTGGACGAGGCCATGCAAGCAGATCCACACGCTGAACAATGGGTTTTATCTGTAGAAAATAAGGAAGAGTTATGACCCAACGAACCGTCATAGATAACGCACGTATTATCACGCCATCCGCGATATTGGAAAACACTTCCTTATGGATAGAAGACGGCCGCATTGTACAAATGTCTCCCGCCCTCCCTTCAACCGACGGATGGGAGCTGATTGATGCCAAAAATGCATACGTACTTCCGGCATGGATTGATTTACACTTGCACGGAATGGGTGGCTTTGGCCCCGAACAGGGCACGCCACAAGCCCTGCTGGAGCTTTCCTGTATATTGGCTCGCCAAGGGGTAAGTGCGTTTTGCCCCACTTTGTATTGCGCTCAACCAGCAAAAATGGCTTCTCTGCTAGGCCAATTAACCCCTATCATCGGCCAAGAAACAGGCGCTAAAATTTTAGGGTTTCACTTAGAAGGGCCTTTTATTTCCCCCCAAAAACCGGGCGTTATGAAATCGCAAGATATTGCGCCGGCCAATCTGAAAGATTTTCAACAAATTTATGATGCGTCCGAAGGAAAAATTGCGATCATTACCCTTGCGCCAGAAATTCCCAACATTGACCCGATTATTAAATTTTGCACGCAACATCGCATCAGGGTACAAGCAGGGCATACCAACGCAACCTACGAACAAATGCAAACCGCTTTTGAAAAGGGTGTACGACGCGTAACTCACTGGGGAAACGCCATGAGTGGCTTGCATCAACGTGCCCCCGGTGTATTTGGAGCGGCCCTTATCAACAACGATATTTCTTGCGAAGTAATTGCCGATGGAAAGCACGTGCATCCGGCCTTGCTGACGTTACTGCGCAAAGTAAAACCAATTTCACAAATTACCGCTATTACGGATGCGTTGCGCCCTACGCAACAACTCAAAGGGCCTTTTATCGCCAATGACGAAGAAGTAGTATTGCTGGATGGTGTATGGAAACGCAAAACAGATGAGGTGACGGCCGGGTCCGCTCTCACCATGCAGGCGGCGTTTAAGCAACTGCTGCACGCCGGATATAGCTTGCCGGAAGCAAGCTGTTGCACCAGCACCAATGCAGCACGCCTTTTTAACTTACCTCAGGGAAAAATAGATATTAATGCCCCTGCCGATTTATTGCTAGTTTCGCAAGATTATCAGCTCCAGCAAGTATGGCTTAACGGACGACCTATTATGTAACCTTTGTCCAAGCATTTAATTTATACATAAAAACCCCGCCTGTTAGGCGGGGTTTTACACAATATAACTTATTGCTTAGAAAGTGGCTTTTACAAATACGCCAGCTCTGTTATTGTCATAGTCAGCCCAGTCAACATTCGAGTGACGCGTGCGGAATTGATACCACACACCGGCAGATAACCATTCTTTAAATTGGTAATCAAGTTCCGGGCGAATGATATAGAGATTATCATCACGTTTGGTATTATCTACACGTTTGGCATAGTGCATATTTTCCCAAGCCAAAGTTAACGACGCTGTCAATTTATCCGTCAATTTGTGGGCGCCGTACAGAGACACAATTGTGTCAGCAAAATAGCGGTTTACATCGCCATAAAAAGTCTCTTGCATGCTGCGTTCGCCGGACAAGCGGACGACATCACGCATAGTCGGCTTCCATTCCAAGGCAGCATAATAACCCACTAAGTCGTTATATTTGTTGGCTCCTTCCAGTTCGCGTTCATAGTCGCGCATATCATAGGTAACTTTAGCAGTTCCGGTTACTTTGGAAGCCACTTGCCCTTCTACGCCTAAACCTAAGCTGTGTCCGTGCGAGTTTTTAACTTTTCCTTCGCTCTCTTGATAATCAATATCGGAATACATATATTCAGCAAAGAAATGTGTCTTGGGGCTCATATTGTAGTAAAGCCGAGTTCCCAAATTGACACGGTTGCGGTTTAAGTATTGCATTTCGGATTCAAAATAGCGGTCAAAAGAATCACTGGCAAAGAAACCGATACCGAACATTTTGTCATAAGATGTGGCATAGGAAAAATAACCGGTATTGTTCAACCGTTCGTGGCGTTCGGTTTCGGCATTGTTGGCCGGATCGGTGGTATAGAGGATACGATCACCGATTTTGAATTGATCATTTCTCAGATCAATACCACCTAAGGCTTCCCAAAAATTGTTTCTATCGTGATTCTCGGTATAGGCGTGATAACCAACCCCGGCATCCGCTGTCAATTTTAACCCTGTAGACGGAATGGGAGTCTTGTATTCGGCCCCTAAGCGGGTGGTGCTGATGAAAGAATCTTCGGTGTTGTCTTTGGTCAAATAGATGTTATCATCGTAAGTGACGGATTCGGACGCGGTAAAGCGGAGGTGCTTTTCAGCGGCCGCAGGCACAGCAATCAGTGCCAATAACAGCAAAAGAACAGATGCTTTTCTCATGATGCGTTTTTCCTTTTACTTTAATTTGAGTAGTCTAAATCTACTTACTTACATATTTTATAATTTTACGTACGATGAGACAAGGGAATTTTACACACAAATGCGATTTATGAATCACTCACCCTTTCACCCGCCCTCTCCCGAACTTATGTTACAGACATAAGTATTTAAGCCTATTTCTCTAATAAAAATAAAACTTTCTTGGTACGCAATTATCTATAATATAGGTATGGCTAAAAAAGTACAAAAAAGCAGTTTTCCCCTCTCCAGTGATGCTTGCGTCGCCTTCATCCGCCGCTCCCTCACGCGGGTGATGGGCTGGCTGATCTTACTAGTAAGTCTTTCGTTTTTTACTGCCACGTACGATTCCGCACACGTCAAGCTAACGCTTTTACAAATTGGCTCCACGATATTACTAACCCTTTGGACCGCACTAAAAATTACAGAACGCAAAAACCCCTTCCCGCGCGAAACATGGCCCTTTTTAGCCCCTCTCTTTTTATATATATCCTGGCAAACACTCTCATTTGCATGTTTTCCGTACAAACTGGAAGCTGCTGAGGAATTTATCCGTCTTCTGATGTACGGGGGAATCAGCACACTCATTGCTTGCGAATTTACAGTCAAAGATATCCGCACCCTTACCAAATTTATTGTATTATCTGCGTGGATTTCGTTTATCTACGGTCTAGTACAGGTGCTGGCAATCTGGTGGCCTTCCGTAGATTTCTTACTATGGCACAACTTTTTTGCCGGGCGAACGTTTTCCACGCACGCAAACCCGAACTTCTTTGGGGCGTTTATCGTATTTTCCTCGGCTATCGTTGGGGCCGAGTTTTTGCGCACGCGGCAAAAACGCCTGCTTGTCTTGCTAGGCATAGGGCTAATTGACCTCTTTTTCACTGAAAGCAAAGGGGCCTGGTTGGCCTACGGCGTTATGGCAGTATTTTTTACCTTTGCCTACACAATTTTTTTGTCCTCCTTTAAAAAGCACTTAGTCAAAATTAATGTGATTGCTGTGGCTTGTTTGTTGCTTGCAACTGTTGGCGCCGGAATTTATTCTGCCAAACGCTTTCAATCGGTTAGTTTCCGCTCTTATACTTGGCTCTCCGCGTTTGAAATGGTGAAAGACTCCCCCATCTTGGGTACCGGGCCGGGCAGTTTCAAGATCGTTTATCCTGCTTACCGACGGCCACAAATTTTCTATATTGAAAAAGCTCATAATAACGAAACCCAACACGCCGAAAACGAGTACTTAGAACAAGCTGCTACCGGCGGGTTGGTGGGATTAGCATTATTTTTGTGGTTATTTGTGTTTTTATTTGCATGCACCTTCAAAAACTTAAGAGTTTCTCTGCCTGCCAAATCTTCCGCCGAAGAAAAAGATACCAAAATATACCTGCTGGGATATGCCGCTGCGTTGGCGGGACTACTGCTGCATGCAGTGGTAGATGTTAGCGTACACTTTGCTTCCAGCGGACTTTTGCTCGCAGTATTTGTAGGAACTATTGTGGCGCTTGCTATGCGTCGGCCTGCCGCGCCGGATGTGCCCGCAGAAAATGCCACTCATCCGCGATGTCTACTTTTTGTGCGTGTGATAAGCAGCCTAGCCCTTGCGGCAGCACTCAGTTATGTATGTATAGAATTTACTCATATCCTTAAACACTTGGCCTTGGTAGGATTGGGGGAGAAGTTACTCTTCGCCCTGGCTGTCATTACCTTCGCCGGCTGTATAGTAGGAACTGGCTTTATCTACCTGCGCATTATCTACAAAACAACCCGTTTATGGATATGTATCCTTTTGTTGACGTCGCTACCGATTTGTCTCTTCTTTTTTAGAGTATTTGCAGCTAATCATTATTATAGTTTAGGAGTGGCGCTCATTAATTTACAGCAGCCGTATGCAGCTTTGCCCGCTTTTACGGATGCTATTAAACGCAACCCATTCTTTACAGAGTATCGTCAATATCGCGCAAATATTTTTGCTACCACGCTTGATTTATCCAAGCGTTTTAACCCCTCCTTGGGTGATACAGACTCCGCCCGTACCGATTATGACCGTGCCATGGATGATCTAGCTTTTGTACACAAGCACAATCCTAATCATGCACTTTTGCATCAAGAAACCGGACAACTTCATTATGCACTCGCCATGCACCAACTGGGGTTAGCACAACAAGATCCGAACCAGGCTTTCTTGTATAATCAATTAGCTACAGAAAATTTTACCCAAGCCAAACAAGCGTTTTTACAATCGCTAAAGCTTGATCCCGTCAATGTAAACACGTATTTGCTACTAATTAATATGGCACTATTACGGCACGACGTCCAAGAAGCCCAAAATTGGGTAGATACTTACCGGCAGGGACCCGCCGGTGTAACGGAAGAAGAATTTTTAAGCCGCAATCGTCAAAATGCGCAGATTCAACAGGTGCAAGCGCATATTAATCGTCTAAATGCGGCATTAGGTCAATAAATTTGATAAAATAGAAGTGACTAGATTTTACGTTGAGGAAACAACACATGATTATTCTTTTTTTAAACTGCGGAAGCTCTTCCGTTAAATACAGCGTTTACGACTGGGATCAGAAAAAAAGCCTTTGTGCCGGCGGCGTAGAACGCATTGGCATAGAAGGTTCCTTAATTACCCACGACAGGCCGGGCAAATTATCGGTAGAAATCCGTAAGCCGTTGGCCAACCACAAAGACGCTATCAACCTTGTAATTGATACATTAACGGATAAAGAACACGGGGTTATTGAAAATGTCAATGTGATTAGCGCTGTGGGGCATCGTATCGTACATGGCGGCAAGTTTGCCAAATCGGTTATCGTAGATGATAGCGTAGTAGCCGAACTGAGAAATATTGCCGATTTAGCACCGCTGCATAATCCGGCACACATTATGGGGATTGAAGCCGCCCGGGCGTTGCTTCCCAATGTGACCCACGTGTGCGTAATGGATACAGCTTTCCACCAGACCATGCCAGCCTCCTCTTATATGTATGCGTTACCGCGCAAATGGTATACAGATTATCATATACGCCGCTATGGTTTTCATGGTTCTTCCGTTCTTTACACTTCTCGTCGGGCCGCTGTATTGATGAATAAAGAAGTAGATGAAATCAACACGATTGTCTGCCATATTGGAGCCGGAGCCAGCGTAACGGCCGTCAAAAACGGACAGTGCATTGACACGAGCATGGGGCTAACCCCATTAGAAGGCTTAGTGATGGGCTCCCGTTCCGGAGATATTGATCCTTCCGCTTGTTTTTATATGATGCAAAAATTGAATATGGCCCCCGAAGACATGTATACCATTTTGAATAAAAAAAGCGGCATGTATGCACTTACCGGGGATCGTTTTTCCGATCAGCGGGATGTACGCAAAGGAATTGAAGAAGGTGACGAACTGTGCAAATTGGCAGTGGAAGTACAAGCCCACCGCATTAGAAGATACATCGGCGCTTATATGTTGGAATTAGGCCGTTTGGACAGTATTGTGTTCACTGCCGGCATTGGCGAACGCGATCCCGATGTACGCGCCCGCGTGCTTAAAGGACTGGAAAATTTTGGTATCATCATTGATGCCGAACGAAACGAAGCGGCTCTTACTAATAAGGCAGAATGCCGCATTTCAGCGGATAATTCCCGCGTAAAAGTATTTGTAATCCCGACCGATGAAGAAATCGTCGGCGTGCAAGATATTGTAGCCTTGCTGGCCGGCACGTACGATGTATATACTAAATTTAGGTATATCTTCCAGGAAAAAGATTACCGAAACAAACTGCGCGACGCAGCTTTTATAGAAGACGTTAAGAAACGCCCATCGTTATTAAAAGCTGCTATTAACTTGCCCGAAGCGTTAAAGCAGGAGTTAAAAAAATGATTTGTGCCGCCCGTTTGTGTAAATTCAAACGGGCTTTTTTTAAGATAGCAAGAGGAGAAAACACCATGTTATTACCGAAAGAAGATAAATTCTTTGATTTGTTTGACCGCCAAGCCGAAAACTTAGTGCGTGCGGCCGAATTCTATAATAAAATCGTAAATGAGGGTTCTTTTACACCGGAAAATGTACGTGAAATGCACGAATTTGAACACTATGGCGATGAAATGACGCATGCTATCATTAACACATTGAATGAAACGTTCATCACCCCCTTTGACCGTGAAGATATTTTAGCCCTGGCCAACCGCTTAGACGATATTATTGATAATATCTATTTGCTGGCCAACCGTTTTCACCTCTATCAAATTCAAAAACCGACCGACTATAGCAAAAAGTTAGCCCATACCATTGAGCAAACCACCCGTGCGTTACAAAAGGCAGTAGCCACCTTACGTAGCAATAAACACATGAAGGACACCTACCGCCATTGTGTAGAAATCAACCGTTTGGAAAACGAAGGGGACGTACTGCGTGACGAAGCCATTTCCGACTTGTTTGCCAATGAGAAAGATCCCATCTTAGTCATTAAACAAAAAGAATTATATGAAATTGCCGAGACAACCACCGACTTCTGTGAACACGTAGCCAATATGGTAGAATCCATCTTGGTCAAAAACAATTGAGGTAACAAATCTATATGATGTGGATTATCTTTTTAATTCTCCTGGCCTTATTCTTTGACTATCTCAACGGGTTTCATGATGCGGCAAACGCTGTATCTACCGTTATTTCCACACGGGTATTATCCCCTAAATTTGCGGTGGCTTGGGCAGCTTTTTTTAACTTTGTGGCGTTTTTGATTTTCAAAACGCACGTTGCCCAAACTATTGGCTCCGGCATTGTAGATATTAACCTGGTGGATTCCAGCCTTATTTTTGGAGCGTTAATGGGGGCCTGCAGCTGGAACCTGATTACCTGGTGGTTTGGGCTGCCTTCCAGCTCCTCGCACGCACTCATCGGCGGTTTAATCGGCGCCGGGATAGTAAAAGGCGGCTTTGGGGCACTAGTTGCCAGCGGAATTTTGAAAACCGTCGCCTTTATTTTTATCTCTCCGCTTTTAGGATATTTCTTGAGTACATTGATGGGCGTGATTATTTTTAACATGGCCAATCACTTTAATCCCTTCAAAGTGGACCGTTTCTTCCGCAAAGCACAATTATTCTCCGCCTCTGCCTACGCCTTAGGGTACGGTGGAAATGATGCCCAAAAAACCATGGGTATTATCAGCATGCTTTTGTTAGGCGGCATGGCCGGGGCAGAAGTAGGCCCCGTGCGCGATTTCTTTTTAACACATGCCGAAATGCACGCGGTTTCTCAAGGGCAATTTGTAGTACCGCTCTCCGTAGTAATTCTTTGCCAAGGGGCTATTGCCTTAGGGACTCTTTCGGGCGGATGGCGCATTGTAAAAACTATGGGGCAAAAAATTACCCGCTTACGCCCAGTGGACGGATTCTGTGCCGAATCCGGCGCGGCCTGTTCTATTTTCTTTGCTTCTATCCTGGGCATCCCGGTAAGCACCACGCATACCATTACCGGCGCCATTGTAGGGATTGGCGCGTTGCGCCGTTTATCCGGGGTACGCTGGGGAACTGCCAAACGCATTGTGTGGGCCTGGTTTATTACCATCCCTGCCGCAGCGTTTATCTCTGCCTTCTTCTACCTGATTAAAATCTGGATTTTTTAGCTTCTTACTGTTCAAAAACCCCCGGCATAGGCCGGGGGTTTTTATCATGCAAAGATTTACATATTTTCTTTGATGGTTTGCGCCAAACGTCTTAGCCCTTCCACAATCTGTTCCGGGGAAGAATAAGAAAAATTTAACCGCAAATCGTTGAACACATTTCCATCAGGGTAAAAATCTACCCCTGCCACATAAGCCACCTTGTTTTCAACTGCTTTAGGCAGCAATTTGGTAGCATCAATTTGTTTAGGCAATGTAAGCCACAAAAACAGCCCCCCTTGCGGGCGCGTCCACGTGACCCCCTGCGGCATATACTCCGCTAACGTTTTAAGCATCAGATCACGTTTTTGGCGATAAACTTCTATCATCTTTTGGATATGCGCCTGCAACAACCCACGACGCAAAAATTCGCTCGTAGCTACTTGCAAAGTGGGCGAAGAGCACAAGTCCATGGCTTGTTTCAAGATGACAAACTTACGAATAACATCCGCCGGGCCGATAATAAAACCTAACCGGAAACCAGGCACAAAAATCTTAGAAAAAGTAAACATCGTCATCACGTTTCCCCTTCCGCCGTCCAACTCGTAGAATGTGCGCGGAGCTTTACCTTCAAAACGTACTTGACGATACGGTGAATCTTCCAAAATAAACGTGTTGTATCGCTTAGCTAACTCTAAAATTTCAATACGACGATCTTCGGGAATAGTTGTCCCGGTAGGATTTTGAAAATCAGGAACTAAGTAAATAAATTTGCACGGTTTGCCTTGGGCCTTAAGAAGGTTCAGTTTATCTTGCAGATCTTTGACTAATATTCCATCTTCATCACTGGCAACACCGATAATATCCGCTCCCGCTACTTGAAAAGCCTGCAAAGCCCCCAAATACGTAGGGCACGCGGTAATAATACTATCTCCCGGGTTAATAAACATACGCGCAGACATATCCAGGGCTTGTTGAGAAGCCGAAACCACTAGAATTTGATCGGGAGCAACAGCAATATTTTCCGTTTCTTTGACCATGCGTACCAGTTCTTTTTTCAGACAGTCCTGTCCTTCCGTGGCCCCATATTGCAATGCTTCTTTGGCAGAATTGGCAAAAATGGTATCAAAGACATCTTTAATCGTTTGGGTGGGAAATAAGTTTGGATCCGGTAATCCCCCCGCAAAAGAAATAATTCCCGGATTAGAAATAATTTTAAGCAACTCGCGAATGGCTGACGCTTTAGAGCGGCTGACCACGCTAGAAAATAATTGATTGTAATCCATTTTTATAGTCCTTATATCTTAACCAATATATTGTACTATTTTTAGGCTTAAATCTTTGGCAGGAACAGAGTGAGTCAAAGCGCCCATAGAAATAACATCGGGTTGTACTTTACAATATTCTTCCAAATTTTGAGCATTGATACCGCCGGAAACTTCAATGATAGCCTGCCCAGCAATAACTTCCTTACACTGTGCCACTTGAGCCGGGGTCATATTATCTAACATGATAATATCCGCGCCGGCTGCCAGTGCTTCTTGCACTTCCTCTAAGTTGGTAGTTTCTACTTCCACTTTAGGTGTATGACCAATGACTGCTTTAATTTTTTGCACGGCCGCCGTGATGGAACCGGCCGCCGCAATATGATTATCTTTAATCATTACGCTATCTGCCAGACTAATCCGGTGATTGCGGCATCCGCCTATCCGTACCGCGTATTTATCTAACCGGCGAAGCCCCGGTTGCGTTTTGCGCGTATCCACAATCATTACACCGTATTTTTTACCAATGGCGGCAAACGCACGGGAAGCCGTGGCAATGCCACTCATACGCTGCATAAAATTCAGTGCCGTACGTTCCGCTTTCAAAATGGAAAGCGTTGTTCCTTCCAATTCCAACACAGTTTCCCCTTTCTTCACTTCATCTCCATCTTGTTTTAAAGCGGTAAATTGCACATTGAAATCCACAGCTCTAAAAACTTGGCGGGCAATTTCCATGCCACACAGCACCAAATCTTCTTTTGCGCGGACGACGGCTTTAGCTTTATTCTGAGGTGTAAAAATAGTATCCGAGGTAATATCCCCCAAACTTAAATCTTCTTGCAAGGCAAGTTCAATAATTTTATCTAGTATCATTTTGTTAACTCAAACATTTTTTCAATAGATTTCTGAGCAGAGGCCGCCACAGTGGCATCCACTTCAACAATCTGATCTGCTCGCGGATCCAGCAAGGCCCCTAGCGTATTGATCAGATTATTTTTTTTCATATAACTGCATATACCAAACGGCCACACAAACTGCTTGTTTGGATGTTCGGCTTCCAAGCGGTTAACTAACCCGAACTCGGTCAACATACCAAATAGTTTGGCGGGCGATTTAGCAACATAATCAGCCATTCCCTTGGTGCTACCCACATAATCACACAAACGGCATACTTCCGGCGCACATTCAGGATGTGCCAGCACCACAATACCCGGATACTTGGTCCGTAAACTTTCTACGTGTTCCGGAAGATATTTATCATGCACACAACAAGAACCGCCCGAAGCAATAATTTCCTTGGGCGTTCCACGGCGTTTTAATTCAATTTCAATATTTTGCGCCATAAGAAGATCGGGAACAAAAATCAGCTTTTCTCCCGGCATTTTTTGCGCAATATCAAACACATTGCCGGAGGTTACACACACATCGCATTGGGCTTTGACTTCGGCAGAGCTGTTAATATAACACAAAGCCGGCACCCCAGGATGTTGGGTACGCAATTTTTGCACATCTTGCGCCGTCATAGAGTCGGCCAACGTGCACCCGGCACGGCCCGCGGGAATGAGCACCCGTTTGGAAGGATTCAAAATTTTAGCGGTTTCTGCCATAAACCACACCCCTGCGAACACAATCGTATGCGCATCGCAAGTGCGGGCTTGTTGCGCTAACTGATAGGAGTCCCCCCGGAAATCAGCCACTCCATATACTAGATCCGGCGTCGTATAGGAGTGTGCCAAAATAATCGCATTTTGTTTCTTTTTGTGTTCATTGATTGCAAGCGTATAAGGGGCCGCCTCTATACAATCTTGCAAAGTCCATTTGGTAGCCTTACTCTTGGATACACATGCGAGAAGCCCATATAAACGATGGGCTTCCGTGGAAATTTGCGCTTGTGTATACGGCATAAAAAAACCTTCTATCGGCTATACGTAGTGGTCTTTGTTACCGACCCATCCGCATTTACCGTTGTTTTGGTAACAGGATCCGTGCTAGAAGTTGAGGAAGAACTTATAGCCGAACCATTTTTATAAACCGTTTTAGTGGTAGATGTAGAAGAAACAGGAATTGTCTGATTACCATCCACGTAGTAAATGTTCGTGGTATTGGTAACTTTTTTAGCACGGGTGGTAGCGGTGCTGACAGCCGTAGCTTTGGCTTTGGCCTTTCCGGAAGCAGCCACCTTGGCTTTGCCTTTGTTGTTACCACAGCAATCGGGCTCTACGAGCGGCAAGTAAGAATCTTCACACGCTTGCAATTCATGTGCAGGAATTGCCTCGTAATCTGTATCGGGGGCAAGCATATTATCAAATTCTTGGTCAATAATTTGATATTTGGCATCTTTGGCAGATTTAGTGTTGCGCGCATCGGCGGTAGTCATACCATATACCGAGTTATAATTTGCGTTTGCAGACTCTTCTTTCTTATTTTTGGAACAAGCCGCTAAACCTAGCGCAGCAATACAAATTAAACATAAAATTTTTTTCATACACGCTCCTTGATAGTATGGGTAAAACCTCCCCCTATTTTTATTATATATCATTCTAGCACAAATTGGGGAATTTTTGTATCCCTTTTTATCTATAAAATTCCCTCGCAAGAAAATACCCGGGGTTGCCAGGAAAAATAGTTAAAACACCCCAGGCATTTAATCCGCCCGGGGCATTTTGATAAATTTATAGTTAGGATGATTTTTTACTTATTGCGTGCTTCCTCCACTTGTTCCAAATATTCAAGTACTAACTTTTGTCTTGTATTCATGGGGCTCACCCAATCGGCTGTTTGCGCTATGCCATAAGGAGTAAAGTCGATATAGATCCCCATTGTCGCCTTTGCTTTCATATCTGCCCCGCGTTCAACTAAGTACTTAACAACTTCAAGCGAACCGTAACTAGCGGCTAAATGCAAAACGCTTACATTTACAAGCCTGTAGTCTTGCGTCGTAACCTTAGCATTCACATCCGCTCCGTGCTCAACTAAATACTTTGTTACGTCATAATGCTTTAGGCCCGCCATTAAAGGAACAAATCCGTCGATGTTTCGTGCATTTACGTCCGCTCCTGCCTGCTCAACTAAGTATTGCACCATGTCAAGTCTTCCCTGGCTAGCTGCTACTTCTAAGGGCAGGTCAGAGACAGGGATATTTACATCCACGCCTTGGTCAATTAAGTATTCTACGATGTCACGATGCCCTTGCTTGATAGCTTCACTCAATGCGGATGTGCCGGACTTGCCAGTTATATCTGCCCCTTCTTGTATTAACCATTCCACCATGTCAAGACGTCCACTCTCGGCTGCTATTTTCAAGCACGAACTTTCTTCCACCTTAGCCCCTTTGGCAACCAAAGATTGCATCAAGTCAAACTGCTTCGCGTCACATGGCGTAGTCAAAACGCGGCCATCTATAACTGCTCCTTCTTGTATTAACCATTCCGCCATGTCAAGACGTCCACTCCTGACTGCCATTTCCAAGCACTCTCTTCCTTCCACCTTAGCCCCTTTGGCAACCAAAGATTGCAACAAGTCAAACCGATTCTCGCGGCATACCCTAGACAAAACAAAGTCATCTATAACTGCTCCTTGTTCTGCTAAATATGTCACTATATCAAAATGCCTGCCCATGGCCGCAGTACCCATAGGAGTATCACCTTTATGGCGGGCATTTTTATCCGCACCGACTTTGACTAAATATCGTACAACATCCATATGCCCAGCAAGGGCCGCCCTATGGAGAGGAGTACCTATAAATGAGGGGATGTTCAAATCGGCCCCCGCTACAACTAAGTATTGCACTAAATCTATATTCCCCTCGCTAGCAGCAACACTTAAGGGCGTCTCAACTATACTTGGAAATTCTTCAGTGAGTTCATTCACATCCGCCCCTGCTTGAACCAACCTATGTACCTCACTTAGATCGCCCTTTTTGACGGCATCGTGCAACACGCCACCCATAATATGCGTGGTCATTAACATAACCCCTACTAATAGACCCACTTTTTTCATCTACATCCTCCCACTCATGCCTTGTATATTACTAGCATAAGGATATATGATGAGATTTCCAGGGCCTTTGGACCTATTTATACTACGCGATAGGCCTATTTTTTTCTAGGTCCTTTATTGTCACATAATAAAGCACCCCCATCAAAAATGGGGGCGTTTTACTGACTTTCTATCTAACAGATTTATTTGCTTTCTTCAGTATCCTCAGCACTTTCTTCGCTGGTTCCAAACGAGTCGGAGAGCAATTCCCCTAACGTTGGGCGAGGAGCTTGTTTTAAGTACTGAGCTACCACTTTGCGGTTTTGAACTTGATCGTACTTTTTAATGGACAAGTTCAAGGTAAATGTTTCCGGATTGACGCCAATGACTAAGGCAGTAATTGTATCGCCTTCCTTCGCGTTAAAATCACGGCCCATCTCAAAGGGGCTGATGAACCCTTTGGTATTATTTTTACCAATGGTACATTCCACACCATACTCTTCGGAAACTTTGGTCACCGTGGCTTTGACGGAGCTCTTATACGGATAGCGGCGTTTCAAGGCATCGGCCGGATTCAAGAAGAGTTGTTTCAAACCGAATTCTAAACGCGGAGTTTCTTTATCCAATTTCAAGAGTTTTGCTTTGAGACGTTGTCCACGGCGGAAGTTAGCAATGGCTGTTTCGGGTTCTTTCCAAGCGATGTTTTCCAACGCAACTACCCCTTCAATCCCATGGAAACGCAAGAATAGTTTGTCTTTATCCACTTTAGAAACGACCACACGTAATACGTCGCCTTCTTTGATACTGCCGAGTACTTCTTCACGGCGGACGGCTTCGTCTTCTTCCAATACTTGTTTGCGGGAAATGATAAGTTTTTGTTTTTCTTTTACGAATTCTACGATAATGGCTTTAATCTTGGCCCCTACCGGCAAGTAGTGTTTGTAGGCAGTGTGTAATTCAGAAAGAGAAAGCGGCATAAACCCACTCACGCCAAACACTTCCACGATGTACCCGCCTTTTACTTGCTGCAAAATAGTACCTTTGACACGTTCCTTTGCCTCATACGCTTTTTTGCAGACGTCCCATCCTAAAAATTCCAGTGCTTTCTTGTGAGACAAAATAGCCGGGCGTTCATCTCCCCCGCGTTTCACGAGGACAACAGAGATCTTATCTCCAATAGCAGGCAAGGCTTTTCCTTCAAATTCACTTACTGCAATCGCCCCTTCTTTTTTGGTACCCGTGTCTACCAAGATATAATCTTGATTGATTTGTACGACCGGAACTTCTACAATTTCACGTTTATTGAGTTTTTCTAGTAAAGAATCTTGCTGCGCAATCAACTGGTCCATCGTCAGCTCTTGCTCATTAGTTTCTTGCGTAGTATTAGTTTCTTCGTTCATAGTCATAAGTACTTAAGCGGTTTTTTTTCAAAAATCGCCGTAACCTCCGTTAGATAGTTATTGAATTTATTGCATCCATTATTTGACTTGCAAATTGCTTATACTGCATCTTAGGCTCTAGTGCTGGATCTTTTTGCAGGTGCATTACGGTACCGAATTTAACCCGGATTTTACGCACCCACGGCCATCCAAACGTTCCTTCAATTTTCACCGGCAGCACTGGCGCATCCGTCTTATATACCAAAAACCCAATGCCACTTTTCGGTTTTTGCGGCTTACCCGTTTTACTGCGTGTACCTTCGGGAAACATCACCACACTTTCCCCATGTGCAAGCGCATCCACTACTTCTTTGAGCGCCCCCATATCCCCAATGGTACGTTTCCGGTCCACCGGAATATAGTTACAATGGCGAAAGAACCAACCCAAGAGAGGAATTGCAAACAATTCCTTCTTAGCCACAAAACGAGAATCACGTACCAAGCCGGCAAAAGCGCCGATAGCGGGCGGATCCGCATTTGACAAATGGTTCCCAGCAATTAAAAGAGCACCTTCTTTGGGAATATTTTCCAAGCCTTCTACTTTGAAATTGTAGAAAAGCTTAAAATATATCCTTGCTACATATTTTACTAAATTAAGCACCATGGTGGGAAATTTTCTCCAAGACAAGTGCAATTACTTGTTCTAAATTAAGTGTGGAGGTATCAACAATGATCGCTCCATCTGCCGGTTTTAAAGGACTGGCCGCACGGTGCGAATCCCGATAATCACGTTCTTTAATCAGCGCTAAGATATGATTATAATCCGGGCTTTCGCCATGCTCCTGCAACTGTTTGACACGGCGTTTTGCACGTTCTTCAGCCGAAGCGGTCATATAGATTTTCACATCGGCATCCGGAAACACCACAGTTCCGATGTCGCGTCCTTCCATGATGATACCACCCTCGGCTCCCGCTTCACGCATTTTCTCAGTGAGGACAGCACGTGCCTCTTTGTGCGTAGAAACTTTGCTGGCCACATTGCCGGTTTCTTCCAAGTGCAGTTTGGCTCCCAAATACTCGCCATCTACATACATTTTAAGCACGGCATCCGGTTGGCGTTCAAAGGTAAAAACGAGCCTTTTGGCAAGCGCTAGCACAGCAGCGCCATCTTCGGGGGCAACGTGTGCTTCAAACACTTTATAAGCTAAAGCACGGTAGAGTTCTCCT
>ONOD01000111.1 GCA_900319325.1 uncultured Elusimicrobium sp.
AGCAAATACACTAAGAGCAGAAAGTTATAAACCGTCAGCAGGAGTACGCCAAAATCCGGCTTGAGTAAATTTTCCATACAACCGTCCTAAAAATTTATTTCATTACCATGGTGAGCAAACAAATGACCAAGCCCAACATGGCGGCCCCTTCTAACAAAGCGGCAATAATGATCATGGTAGTACGCAAATCACTGGCAGCACCCGGTTGGCGGGCAGATCCTTCCAAAGCGGCTGTACCGATTTTTCCTAAACCAAAACCAGCCCCTAATACAACTAGACCGGCACCAATACCGGCGGCAATATATTTAAGTGCTACTAATTCCATACGTTTTCTCCTTGTGGGCAAATAGCCCTGTAAAATTTAATGCGTGTGAATGACCGATCCCGCAAAAATAGCGGTAAGCAGGGTAAACACATACGCCTGTAAAAAGGCAACTAACAACTCCAAGCACGTCATAAAAATCTCTAGCCCCATCGCCGGGATTAACGCGCCTAAACCGGCGGATTTGCTCATTCCCCCGATGATGAAAATAATTAACAAGAGACAAATCAGTACCATGTGCCCGGAAAGCATATTGGCAAATAAACGGATAGCAAGCACGCATGTTTTAATAATCAAGCTGACCACTTCCAGCGGGAAAATAAGCGGTACTAACCAACCCGGAGTTCCTGAGGGAACAAACCCTTTCAAAAAGCCCCACACTCCGTGAAATTTAATTCCGCTAAACACAATAAGCACCCCGGAACAAAGGGCTAACGCAGCCGTTACGGAAATGTTGGAAGTAGCCGTTTTCATTTCGGGGATCATCCCCGCTAAATTAACGGATAAAATAAACAAGAAAAGGGTACAGAAATACGGAAGCATCCCGCGGCCTTCTTCGCCCATATTGGGCAGCACAATGCCACCGCGGATAAACGACACATATTCTTCCAGTAGGGTAGTAACTAAACGGCCGGCACGGCTGGTATGTTTACGTGCCGCAAAAGACAGGACGAAAAGCAAAATAGCGCTCACCGCAAGGATGGTGACGGAATGTGTTGTTACCGGTAGGCGAATTCCTCCCAGCACAACCCCCCAATCATGGTCTAAAATGTGATGCGATATGGTCTCAGCTACGTCCATTTTTTTCCCTTTTTTGCGCCTTTTTGGTGGCCTCTTTGGCTGCTTGTAAAATGCGCATAAACCCCAAAGCAAACCCCAGCATTACGCCAATTACTGTTCCCCACGGGAGTGTACCGAATTTGACATCCAACCAATACCCGCCAGCCGCCCCGATAATTTCCGTCAGCGCAAATTCAGTTCCCAAGGAAGCAATTTCCAGTTGATCCTGCGGGCCAAACGGTTGGTACGGCATAAGCGTTTTTTCTCCTACACTAGGGGATAATTACATTATAAAAAAAATCGGTGTGTTTTTCACAAAATTTTACGAATTAAAAACCCCGGCTTTACCGGGGTTTTTTGAAAAAGCATCTGCTTAAATGGCAAACGTAAAAATTTTGCACTCGTACGGTTTTAAGACCATTTCCCACCCTTGTGAAGCAAGCTCCGGCGTGAGGGTGAGTTCTTTTTGTTCTATTTCTTCGCGCACGGTTTTGCCAATAACGCCCTTGAAAGGCACACGGCATTGGGCGGGGGAATCGCTATAATTGATAAATACCATTTTGCCCGTGTGGCGTTGGCGCCAAGACCAAGACAAAATATGCTGGCAAGATTCTTCCCCGGCATATACAGGGATAATGTCCTGCAAGGACCATTGTCCGCCGTGGAAAGCCGGATCGGAAGCGATTTCTAAAATTTTCCAGTAGTATCGTTCCACATCTTGATCAATTACAAAATCGTCGTTTACATATTGCAAGGGCATGCGCACCGGGCGGCCGAGCAGTTGGAACAGATGAAACAAACGTGCCCCCGGCAATGTAGAAATGATCGTAGCTGCAGCGAGGGATTTTTCACGCCCAAACGCTTTTAACGGTTCTTCCTCGTCGTGATTAGCGATAAAACGCAACGAACGCATTTGGAACAAATGTTCGGCGCGCAAATGTCCGCGAATGCTATCAGCATTGGCAAAGCGCAAGCGGTCGTAGAGCACTTTATCGTAGGTATAATCAAAACCCAGTTCTTGAATATCCCACTCTAAGCCCCAATATACTTCGGCAATAAACACAAACTCGGGGTGCTCTGCGCGCACGGCGTTTAGTGCTTGCGTCCAAAATTCTTCTTTGGGCAGTTCTCCGCCGATAAATTCCCACCAGGTATCGCGTTGTACTTTGTTTAAGGACAGCATGGCCATATCGCAACGCACGCCGTCGCACATATGCGAAACTTCCACAAGCTTTTGCGTCATAAAATCACGCGTTTTAGGGTTGAAATAGTTGAGTTGCGCGGTATCGGTCCACGGGGCAAAGTACGGGTCGCGTCCGTGTGCAATGTAGTGCCCGTTTGTATTTTGGAAAAACCAATCTGCGTGAATATGCGGGGCATTTTTCCCCGTTGTAACAAACAGTTCGGGATGTTCTTCAACGACGGGGGCATCTATAGCGGTATGATTGCCGACAAAATCTAAAAAGAGTTGAATTCCGCGGTCGTTTAAATTTTTGCGAAAAGCGGCTAAGGCTTCGTTCCCGCCAAAAAATTCATCCACTACATAATCGTAAACCGCATAAGGGGAAGCGGTAATATCGTCTTTATTAAAATCGGGTTTGCTGGCACGAACTTGATTTAAAATATCTTCACTTTCACGCGCAATTTTTTGGGCAGCCGGGCTGCGTTTCCACACCCCCATCAGCCACACGGCATCAAACCCCATTTTTTGGATTTTTTCCCAAAAGCTGGCAGGCACGTCAGCCAATGTGACTTTGTGACCTAGTTCACGCTCGTAGCGGCCAAGCCAAGAGCGCGCATTAATTTCTAAAATGTGCGGATTATTGCGCATAAATTTACCCTGTTAGAATCCCTACTTTTTTTATAGCAATTTACGTGCAAAAAGTAAATAGGGAACAGGGTAATTATTGGGGTTTTTTGGTAAAATCTCTGTGTTTGTATTGCAAGAACCAGTTCAGGCCCTCGGCTAAAGTTTCGGGTTCTATTTCTTTTCCGTAATGTGGTTTATCATTTTGAAACAACATAGCTCTTGTTCTGTTTTCCATTAATTCTTCTATGCGGTCATCTGCCTGCGAAAACGTGAATTTATGGCGGGCAGGCAATTCTTCGGGAAACGTAACCGGAATGTCTTTTATGGTTTGTTGATATAATTTTACTTCTTCATAGATGCTGGCCGTTTCACCGCCAACAAATTTCCCGTCTTTGAGCCATCCTTCCTGTACTTGACGGAAATTCATCAGTTCTTGTACCAAATCATACCGCTCTAAGTTAAGCAGAGAACGTACTACCGTAAAATCAGTTAAGAATCGTTTCCCTTCCGGCGCTTGCTTAGCTAAAGACAGTATTTTTTCGGCCAAATAAGCGTCCCCTACAAAGCTAATTCCTAA
>ONOD01000016.1:0-2472 GCA_900319325.1 uncultured Elusimicrobium sp.
CTTTGTTTTGCAGCGCTAGTATTTTCTTCTATTGAGGTATTTAAGCAAATTGCGGTATTTTCATTGGTGGCTTTGTCGCTTGCATTGGGAATTGCTTTGTGGGTATTGCCGGATTATTTTTCCAAGCAACCTAAAACAAAATTGCGTGCCCGTAAATTTACGATACGCCCGTTTTCCTTTCGTATTGCCTGCTGGGCAAGCACGTTGATTTTGTTACTAGGATTTTGGGGCGTTTTAAACATAACGCTTAGCCCTGGGTTAAATTCTTTAAATTCTACATCTCAAACATTTGTGCAAGAGCAAAAAATTGCGCAAAAACTTTTTGCTTCAGATCAACAAGCATTGCTTTTTGTCTTAGGACAAACGCCCGATCAAGCACTGGCTAATAACGAAAAATTTTCTTCTTTACTACCCAAGCCACTGCCGATTAGTGAATTGTTCGCGTCTCAACGCACGCAAGAGGAAAATAGGGAACGTTGGCAAGCTTTTTGGAGTGCCGCACGTGCCAATTATGCCAAGCTGCTACTCCGGGAGGAGGCTGCCAAACAAGGGTTTAATGCGGATTCTTTTGCTCCTTTTTGGCAGTGGTTGCGTCAAACGGACGCCCATACAACGAGTGATCTTTCTACATGGTATAACCCTGTGGTGAAGTTGTCCAACAAGCTGTATGCGGTAATGAATGTGGTTCCCAATGATTCCACCTATGCCAATGCGGCTGACGAGGAAACCGCATTTTTTCTTTCGGCTTCTAACCTGCAGGAAGATCTATCACAAGGCGTAAAACAAGAAGCCATTTGGGTAGTCATGCTGGCGCTTGCGTTTAATGTTTTGGCGGTGTGGCTCTTGTTTAGACGTTTGAAAGATACATTGTTTTGTTTTATCCCGGTGCTGCTGGGGGGGTGTATTTTGTTTGGAAGTTTAGCCTTGTTAAAAATTCCTGTTAATTTATTTGGACTTATCTTTTTGCCGTTGCTGGTGGGGTTGGGGATTGACTATGCGATTTTTCAATTAATGAAGGGGCGTGCTCAGCAAGAACGGTTGGAGCGGCTCTATCCGTCGCAAGCTTTGCTGGCGGCCGGATTATCCACGTTGGCAGGATTTGGGGTGCTCATCCTTGCTAAACACACTGTGCTGTTTATGATGGGGCTTTGTGCCTTGTTAGGAATTGGGGGAGCAGTAGGGGTGGCCTTGTTTGTATTGCCCTCATTGTGGGAGCGTTGGTCATGAGAAAATGGATTGGAATTGTAAGTATTTTGTTGGTGGGATGCCGAGCGCATTGGATTGTTAGCCCTGTGCCAACAGAACCTATCCACATGCAAAGTGCGGCGGTTGCGAACGGCGTACTTAGTCCACAAGGAATGTCTTTCACCCTCATCAGTGATTATCACGCGGGAAAAACGCGGGTGATTATCTTAGCGGAACCGGCTCTCAAGTTGGCCGATTTAACAGTTACGGGTAATCAAATCCAACTGCATGAAAAAGCACAACGGATTCCCAATCGTTTAGTTTATGCATGGGGAAAATTGGCACAGCAGCAGTTTTTAGTTCCTTGCCCGGCGCGGAAAATAAAGCAATCTGCCGACTCAATATCCGGCATATTTGAATTGGAAGTTACGGGAGGCGTATGTTTGTAGAAGAAGCCATTCACCCCTGTTTTGAACAGGCAAACTCCACAAGTTTTGTATATAAGGTGCCGGCGGATTTTCCGGCTTTTAAGGGACATTTTGAAGGACATCCGCTACTCCCGGCGATTGGGCAGTTGGCATTTTGCACGGACGCCGCCAGCCGTTTACTGGGAAAACCAGTAGAGATACAAGCTATTAAACGCGCCAAATTTGTAGGCCCCGTGCTGCCGGATACGCGGCTAGAGATTGGGTTTATGCTTCGCGCCGATGGATGGTACTCAGTAGAACTTACCGAACCCGATCATAAGAAAAAAATCAGCCAGTTTATTTTGCAATTTGTAGAGAGAAAATAATGGAAAAATATACCTATTTTAAACAAGAAGCTACGGATCCAAAACCGTTGGAAAAGTCTATTTTCCATACGGTACGCTTCCATGAAGTGGATGCTATGAAAATTGTATGGCATGGGCATTATGTGGCTATGTGTGAAGATGCGCGCATGGCGCTAGGAGATGCCTTTGGTATGGGCTATGCCGATTTTTTTAATCACGGGGTAGTGCTCCCTGTGCGTCAAATGCATTTGGATTATTTAGCCCCGTTGACTTATGGACACACATACGAAGTAAAAGCCCGGCTGTTTTATTCGGAAGCGGTACGCCTAAATGTAGATTTTACGATTTTAGATGAACAAAAAAACGTAATGGCACGCGGATATAGTGTGCAGTTACTTATGGATAAAAATCAGCAAGTACTATTTGAACGTCCCGATTTTTACGAGAAAATATGCCAAGCATGGAAACAGGGCAAACTTCCGCGACCCTAACCTTCTTAGTAGTGATTGCCCATT
>ONOD01000016.1:2518-16206 GCA_900319325.1 uncultured Elusimicrobium sp.
GGCCGCATATATTGGTGGTAGATGATGGCAGTGATACCTCACCTAACCAATTACTAAAAGATATGGATGTGGAACTTCTTTGTCAAACCCCTAATCAAGGTAAAGGGACTGCTATTTTAGCCGGAGCGGCTTGGGCACGGGCACATGGATTTACACATATTATTACCATTGATGCGGATGACCAGCATGAGCCGGCTGAAATTCCGCTTTTTGTACAGGCATCTTCCGCACAACCGCAAGCGATTGTGCTAGGGGTCCGTCGGTTTGATGAAAACGTGCCGTTTGGTTCTCGTTTTGGGCGAAAGTTTGGCAATTTTTGGGTGCATGTGCAAACAGGGAAAGAAATTCGCGATATTCAAAGTGGATACCGTTGTTACCCAGTGAATGTACTGGATGTGCTAAATGTATGGAGCAAACGTTACGCGTTTGAAGTGGAAGTAATTGTGCGTGCCCTTTGGGCGGGGTTTGATGTACAGCAAATAGACGTGTCGGTTCGTTATACAAAGGAGCGCATTTCGCACTTTAGCCAATGGAAAGATAATTTGAGATTGACGTTGCTCAATACTTATTTAACGATGCGTTCCATGTTACCTATTGCACACACACAATATCAGCTTGTGCAAGGAAAATTACAAAAGCGCAATTACTGCCAAACATTACGCGATAATCTGGCCGCCCCGGGGAGTGCCCTGCGTAACGGCCTTTCTGCGGCGTGGGGCATCTTTTGCGGGGCGATTGCTTTTCCGGGTATTCGGCAAGTGTGGTTGTTTTGGGGAGCGGGGTGGTGGAATTTAAACCGTCTGCTGTGTGTAGGTTTTGAAAAATTATGTATTGGACCTTTTGTGCCGGCTTTATGTATTGAAGTAGGATATTTTATGCGCCATGGGCAATGGCTGACCCAGTTTAATATGACTACCTTGGGCCGCCAAGCTTTGCAGCGGATTTGGGAGTGGGTTGTAGGGTCTTTGGTGGTAGCGCCTGTTCTGGCCGGGATTACCCTGCTTGTGGTAACGATTATTGGCTGGATATTGCACAGGAGTTTACATGAACACGCGTGAAGAAAATACAGGGAAAAGTTTAGCTTCCCGCTTTAAGCATCGGTTCGTTTATGCACTTATTGCGATGGGCGGACGGGGGCTTGCTTATGCGTTTTTATATCCGTTAGTATTCTGCTATTGTTTATATCCTTCTGTGCGTGCTAAATCGCGTGCATACATTACCCGACGCTTTGCGCCGCGCAGTAAATGGGAATTTTTCAAGCATACTTTTAAGCTCAATATTACCTTCGGCCGCTGTTTGGTGGATCGTGCGGCGTTGGGGATATTGGGCAAGGCAGAATTTCTTTCCGCGCCCGATACACGTCAAAAATGTGAAGCCCTCGTCAAGCAAGGCAAGGGGGTCATTATGCTAACGGCACATGTGGGATGCTGGCAGAGTGCAGTTAATTGCATGCAGTTCTTAAATAAACCGATGCACGTGTTGTATTACCGTAACCCAAAGGATAACGATAAGTTGGTTGCCGAACATAAAGGAGGCAAAACTCCCTTTACGCTCATTAACCCGGCGGGCCCGCTGGGCGGTGTGCCTGAGATGATGAGCGCCCTTAACCGGGGGGAAATTGTGTGTGCAATGGCAGACCGCGTTTTTGGTAATCCACACAATGCACTAGAAGTTTCATTTATGGGGGGCACGTGGTGCGTGCCGTATAGTTTCTACCGGTTAGCGGCTGTTACGCAGGCGCCGATTGTGATCGCGTTCTTTCCCTGGGAAGGACGCGGCAAATTGGCCAGTTGGGTGTTTGAGTCTATTTACGTGCCGGACAGTGGTCCTCACAAACAACATTACCAACCTCAGGCACAACAATTTATGGACGCTTTGACACAATTTTGTATAAAATATCCATATCAATTCTTTAATTATTTTGACGGGTGGAGAAATCATGAAACAACAAACCATTGACGAAGTAAAAGACCTTATTGCCCAAAATATTGATTTGGGTGGAAATGATTTGTCCGGCTTCGGGGCCGATGATGCTATTTTTGGCGATACGGGCCTGTGTTTGGATAGCCTGGATGCCGTAGAGCTTATTATGCTCTTACAGAAAAAATACGGCATTCTCATTGAAAATATGCAACAAGGCCGCGAAGTGTTCAAAACGCTGGGTACGCTGGCTGATTACATTGAACAAAATCGCAAAAAATGACCTTGGCTGACAAAGTATCGGTTGCCGGAATGGGGTGCGTGTGTGCATGTGGAAACACGCCCGCCGCGGCATTTGAAGGGGCGCTTAATGGAAACGCTTTGTTTGCGTTGCCGGCGGGGCGCGTGGAAAGTACCTACACGGCTAAATATCCCGTGTTTATGGTGCCGCCTGACGAATATGCCCAAAAACCAACTGATATTACATTTAGTCAATTCTTCTTTATAAAAGCCGCCTTGCAGGCCTTTGAGCAGGCGGGCATTTCTCCCCAACAATTAAATGCCAAACGGGTGGGCGTCATCGTAGGGGCGTCCGTTCACCCTTCTTTTCATTGTTTCAAGGTTTATCGTCACTGGAAAACAGATAAATTAGCTGAGGCCGATTATACCGCTCTTAAGAATTATTTAGCTTCTCCCTTGGCCCAATGGGTCAGCCGCTATTTTGGGTTTGAAGGTCCGTTCCAAACCGTAGCCACGGCTTGTGCCAGCGGAACAGACGCTATTGGACTAGCCAAAAATTGGATTGAAACCGGTTTATGTGATGTGGTGTTATGTGGCGGAACGGATGAGGTAACTCAAAGCCCGTATGTCGGGTTTATCCGTTTGCTGGTTTCCTCGGCGCAGCGTTGCCGCCCGTTTTGTAAAACCCGAACAGGTATCAATATAGGCGAAGGGGCTGCCGCCTTGCTGCTTACAAATGCGCAAACTGCTAAACAATTAAATTTGCCTTGCCAGGGATATGTACTAGGTTACGGAAACGCTTGCGACGGTTTCCACCCTACCGCACCTGATCCAAAAGGAACAGGTTTGCAAAAAGCGTTGTCCTTTGCCTTACAAGATGCCGGAAAATGTGCGGATGATATTGCTTTTATCAATGCCCATGGTACCGCCAGCCAAGCTAATGATAGCGCGGAATCAATGGCATTTAACACAATCTTGCCCGGCGTGCCGGTATGGGGTTCAAAAGGAGTTACGGGGCATACCTTGGGAGCCGCCGGGGCGGTGGAAGCGGTGTTATCGCTTCAAGCGCTGAATCAACGGTTAGTGCCGGCTACGGTCGGGTTTACAACGCCCGATGAAGCATTACATCTCGTGCCGACTACACAAAATATAAGTATTACAAAACGGTTTGCTGTTTCGGATTCGCTGGCATTTGGGGGATGTAATGCGGCAATCGTGTTGGGAGCTGCGGATGTTGCCTAAACTTTACATTAACGGTTTTTCTTGCTTGACATCGGATGCGCAATTGGAAGATTTTGCGCCTTTCTTGGACGTGCGCAAGTTGCGCCGCGCAGAACCTATTTCCAAAAATGTATTACTGTGTGCCTTGCGTGCGTTGCAACAGGCCCAAGTGCCGCCGAGCGCGCGCGAGGATATGGGTATTAGTTTGGCCATGGGGGCCGGTGCCCTGGGCAGTACGATTAAATTTATGGATAGCATTATTGAGGACGGGGATGAATTGTCCTCTCCCACAGCTTTTGCCAGTTCGGTACATAATTCTACTGCACTCATGCTTTCTATGTTTTTGCAGATGCACGGGCCCTGTGTGGTAACCGGACAGTTAGATGCCTCATTTGCCGGGGCTTTAGTAACTGCGCAACAGTTTTTGGCTAAGCATTTGTGCGAACAGGTATTAGTGGTGATAACGGAAGACGTAAACCCACTTTTACAGGATGTATTACAAAAAAATCCGCACGTATTTGATCCGTTCTTATATCAACCTACGCAGAAGGCCCAACGTGTAGCCGCCGCGTTTGTGCTCAGTGCCGCCGCTACGCAACACACGCAGTTTGTGCTACATCATCTACAACTAGCAAGCACGCAAGCGGTGCAAACGCAAAGCGAACCGCTAATCCCCGTGCAATCTTGTGCGCACAGTGCTTTACTACTTAACCACTATTTACAAGTGAAGGAACCTTTCCATTTGCAAGAACAATTTGCGGGGATGTTATTTAACGTACAGGGGGAACCGTATGTTCTCCCGTGAGCATATAAGTTGGATTGTGGAAGATATTTTCCGCACGGAAATCGTCAAACAGCGCAAGGATTCGTTGGCCTTTTTTGACCGACAAGAAATGGAACAAGTACGTACCCTAGATCCTGCGGTATTGGCGCAAGCCACCGCGCAAGTGGGCACTTATTTTGGGTTTACTCCGCAGAGGTTTTCTTCGTTGCAGGAACTTATTTCGCAATCGTACGACGCCTATACACGCAATCAATTCGTTTATTTAACTACGTCCGGCAGCACCGGCAAGCCCAAACTCTGTTTGCATACGCAAGAGATGATGGACATAGAAGGTAAAAGCGTGGGGAAACATTTTCTGCAAGCCAAGCGTTTTGTAACGTTGACTCCTCGTCAGCATCTATATGGGTTGACGTTCGCAGTATTTTTTACTTCTTTGTTTGATTTGTCCACGACGCCTTTAGCTCCCATGCCGCTGCAACCGTGGCACTCACTTTTACGCGAAGGAGACGTGATGGCGGGATTTCCGTTGTTTTGGGAGTATTTCCTTCGGGCAGGGAACACTTTTCCGAAGGGCGTGACAGCGGTTACCTCCACCGCCCCATGCCCTAAAGGATTATTTGACCGACTCAAACACGCAGGAGCCGCACGCGTGGTGGAATTATACGGCGCTAGTGAAACGGGGGGAATTGGCGTGCGCGAAGCAGAAGAAGATCCCTTTGAAATCAATGATTTTTGGGAAGTCTCTGTGCAACAGGGAGAATACAAAATTCGCCGAAAAGGAATTGAAGGGTGGCTCTCTTTCCCGGACCAGGTGGAGTTTGTACCTCCGCGGGGAATTTTCCCATTAAAACGGATGGACCGTGTGGTACAAGTGGCTGGGGTCAATGTATCGCTTACCCATGTGGAACAAGTGCTACAGAGTCACCCGGCTGTGGCGGCGTGTAAGGTGCGTTTGATGCGCCCGGAAGAGGGGCGGCGCTTAAAGGCATTTATTGTGCTTAAACAATCTGCCTCCACCGAAGTACTGTCTGCGATACAGACCTTTCTTTCCAAACAACTCTCTTCGCACGAAATGCCCCGTCACTTTACCTTCGGCGCGGCCTTACCTACCAACGTGATGGGTAAGGATAGCGATTGGTAGCGTGAAAATCGTTATGAAAAGTAAAAAGCCGCCGTTTGGCGGTTTTCTATTTAAATGCTCACCAATGCTAGCTTGACGTTCTTTCCTCTTTTATTATCGTCAATTGGCTGAGGAAGTAAAACTTTCTGATCACAATAATTAATTGCTACATATATTAGAACAAGCGACGTTTTCTTGGTTTTAACAAATAAAAACCGCCGTTCGGCGGTTTTCTATTTAAATGGTCGGGGCGACTGGATTTGAACCAGCGACCTCACGGTCCCGAACCGTGCGCGCTACCATCTGCGCTACGCCCCGTAAATTTTTGCGCTTATACCACACGCAAGTTTGCAACTCAATCAATTCAAAACTTCGGGAAGGCGGGAATCGAACCCGCGATCTCTCGCACCCCAAGCGAGCGCTCTACCTCTGAGCCACTCCCCGTCCTGCTGCGATTATTCGCAACACATACATTATATCATTCTTTGAGTAAATTGGCTAGGGCCTCTTTGATTTCGGTAAGCAGTTTGACGTCTGTGCGTGGAGAGGAGGATGTCCCCAGCGTAAACTGATATTTGCCCAGTTGCTTTTTGGCGCCTTCCAGGGTAAGTTTGTGTTTATAAATTAAATCTTTAATTTTCAAAATCGTATAAACGTCGGCTTTGCTATAACGGCGGTGCCCGCTAGGTAAACGTACCGGGCGAATAAGGCCAAATTCGCTTTCCCAATAGCGCACGGAATATTCCGGCACGCCGGTGATACGTTTTACGTCGCCGATGGAGAAATAATCTTGTTGTTCTAATTCTTCCAGTCCCATGGGAGTATTATAGCAAAAATTTTAGGGGCCTATTTTGTTATGGGCACTAATTCCCCTAGATTTTGGGCCCTTGGACCCTGTTTTTTTAACGGGATGAAAGCTAAACTAAAATTATACAGGAGTATATTAAATGAACAAAATAGTCAAAGTACAAGCGGTGTTATTATCAGCCGTTATCATGCTAACAGGAACTGTTGGTTTGCAAGCTGGGCCAAAAATTAAAGTTAAGAGACCGGCGGGGAATGCTAGATTAGGAAAAGGGTGGAGTAGAGCCGCTCAGACTCGTTTAAACATTGCATTAGAACGGGCGGAAAAAGTGGCACAAACACAAGAGTCTGGTTCTGTAGCGCGAGGTTCTATTTCCCAGAGTGGTACATCGGGCAGAGCATTTGGAAGTACTCATCGTATACATGTTGGTGAAAGTGGGGCTAGAATGAAAGAAGGGGTTAGTAACCCAGCTCCTAACGAACCTAACTTAATGGATATAATGACATCTCCTACACTCCCTCCCCCATGGGAGGTATCGCCAAGGAGTTTGTTAAGAGAGGGTGAGCCGGCAACTCCGGAAAATATGGAAGCCGCCATGGATAGATATATTACAATCGTTGCGCTTGATGATATGTTCATGCATACCAGGATGGACATTATGTTGGATAGGAATCTGTTAAATGCTGTTAAGAAAGATAAGCAATTAGTAATCAAACTATCACGGTTGATGCGTAAGAGAGTTTGGCGTGCCGAAGACAAAGTAGCTCGTCGTGAAGCGAGAGTTGTAAAATTGGAGGAATGGCTTCAAGGAGGGCACGGTGGGCGGTTGCCACTGACAATTCAAACCGGAATGAGATTATTGGCACGCCACATGCTTTCAAAGGCTCAATATACGTACTTTAAGCGTAAAATAATTCTTGAGGAACTACAAAAACCTTAGCGTAAAGAGAGACAGTAAGTTTCAACTTGCGTTTGAAGAGGAATGTTGCTTCTTTACAAAACAATGTACAGTAGTAAGTATTAGAAATATTTTCAAAAGCCCCCGCTTAAATGCGAGGGCTTTTTAGGTTTAAGGTTATTTATTCTTTTTATGTTTGATGGGTTTGCCGTAATATGCTTTTAAGTACAGTTCTTTAATTTCGCTAATTAGCGGATAGCGCGCATTGCCACCGGTACATTGGTCATCAAACGCCAGTTCGGAAAGTTTATCCAAGTTGGCTAAGAATTCTTTTTCCGGGATGCCGTACTCTTTGATAGATTTAGGAATATTGAGTTTGTGTTTCAAATCCTCTACCATGTCAATGAGTTTTTGTACTTTGGCATCTTTGTTGTCACCCAGTTTGTGATCCGTTATCAAATAATCAATAATCTTGGCGTAGCGTCCTTTAACAAACGGATACTTGTATTGCGGGAATAACCCCTGCTTGGTGGGTTTATCGGTAGCGTTAAAATCAATAACATAAGGGAGCAAAAACGCATTGGCCAAGCCGTGCGGCACATGGTACATGGCTCCCAATTTGTGAGCCATGGAATGTGAAAGCCCCAAAAATGCGTTAGCAAAGGCCATGCCGGCAATGGTGGCGGCGTAGTGCATTTTTTCGCGGGCGTTAATATTTTTGGCTCCTTCATTGTAAGATTTTTCCAAATACTTAAACACTAGGCGCATAGCTTCCAGTGCTTGCCCTTCTGTGAAGTTGGTGGAGAATACCGAAGTGTAGGCCTCAATGGCGTGAGTAAGCACATCCAACCCCGAAAATGCCGTCAGAGATTTAGGCATATTGAGTACAAATTCCGGGTCAATGATGGCCATATCAGGTGTTAAAGCATAATCGGTAATGGCGTATTTAGTGCCTGTTTTTTCGTCGGTGATGATGGTAAACGGCGTTACTTCGGAACCCGTTCCCGACGTAGTGGGAATAGCCACCATGGTCGCTTTTTTGCCCAAGGGCGGGGCTGCGTAAATACGTTTGCGGATATCCATAAAGCGCATCGCGATATCTTCAAAGCTAGTATCCGGGTTTTCGTACATGAGCCATACCATTTTTCCTTCGTCAATGGCAGAGCCGCCACCCAGGGCAATAATCATATCCGGCTGCCAAGAATTGGCGATGGCTAGCGCTTCGTTTACATTGGAGATATTCGGATCCGGAATTACATCGGAAAATACGCGTACTTTGATGTTTAGTTGTTCAAGTACATCTACTACGGTGCGCACATGGCCTAGTTGCTCCATGGTCTTATCGGTAATGATGTAGGCGCGTTTTTTATCTTGCAGTTCCGCTAAAGCTTGCTGCAAGGCCCCGCGTTTAAAGTAAATCTTTTGCGGCACTTTGTACCAGTACATATTTTCACGGCGTTCTGCTACGGATTTTACGTTCATAAGATGTTTCACTCCAATGTTTTCACTGACCGAGTTGCCGCCCCACGAGCCGCAACCTAACGTCAAAGAAGGCGCTAATTTGAAATTGTACACGTCCCCGATAGCACCCTGGGAAGAAGGCATATTGATCAAGGTGCGTGCGGTGGGCATGTCCTTAAAATAGTCAATATGATTTTCGTTTGCTTCATCTGTATAGAGGACGGAGGTGTGGCCCGCTCCGCCATACAAAATTAATTCACGCGCGATGTCGGCCGCTGTTTTGAAATCTTTGGCACGGTAGAACCCCAACACAGGGGATAATTTTTCACGGGCAAAAGGTTCTTTATCGCTGACTTCTTTGGCCTCGGCAATTAGAATTTTGGTATGTGCTGGCACTCTAATGCCTGCCATTTGGGCAATTGTTTCAGCCGATTGGCCTACAATAGCGGAATTTAATTTCCCGTCCACTACAATTGTTTCTGCCAATTTCTGGCGGTCTTTGCCTGTTACAAAATGGCACCCGCGCAGGATAAACTCTTTTTTTACTTTGTCATATACAGGGTCTTCTACGATGATAGATTGCTCGCTGGCGCAAATCATACCGTTATCAAATGTTTTGCTCATAATGACTGAGCTGACGGCCATTTTGATATTGGCGGTAGCATCAATCACTACGGGTGTATTTCCGGCTCCTACACCTAAGGCCGGTTTGCCGGAAGAATAGGCCGCTGTTACCATCCCGGGCCCACCAGTCGCCAAAATCAAATTAATGTCTTTATGGTGCATGAGTGCGTTGGATAGTGTCATCGTCGGGTTTTCAATCCAACCGATAATTCCCTTGGGGGCGCCGGCTTCCACCGCCGCCTTGAGTACGATTTTGGCAGCTTCAATCGTGCATTTTTTAGCGCGCGGATGGGGGGAGAAAACAATCCCGTTGCGTGTCTTTAACGCGAGCAAGCTTTTAAAAATAGCCGTGGAGGTTGGGTTTGTAGTCGGGATGATTCCGGCGATTAGGCCGATAGGTTCCGCTACTTGCCGGTATCCAAAGGCGTCATCATCGGTAAGTACTCCGCACGTTTTGGTATCTTTGTATTGATTATAAATATATTCGGAAGCAAACTGGTTTTTAATTACTTTGTCTTCCATTACCCCCATGCCCGTTTCTTCTACGGCCAGTTTGGAAAGGGGAATCCGGTTCTGCGCGGCAGCAATGGCCGCAGCGCGGAAAATTTTATCTACTTGCTCTTGCGTGTACGTAGAAAATATACGCTGGGCTTCTTTCACTTTACCCACAATTTTATCTAGTAATGCCAACTCTTCTTGGGAAGCCACGGCTACAGTGGCTTTTTTCTTTTGTGCCATAAAACAGCTCCTCGGTATGGTATTCAATACCCCAACAGGGTATTTTCGTGTCTATATTCTATATTTTTTGGGGCGGCAATACCAGTATTTGCAAGGTTGTGTTCCGTTTTGAAAACAGATATTTCTTTGGCCTTCATGCAATCCATGAAAATTAAACCCAAAATTGGGTCTTGTTTTTTAGCCGTTTTTTCTATAGAATTATAGAAAGGATTTTTTTAAATATTTTGCAGAAATGAGGAGGGCTTTATGCGCCGTATCATTTTATTGTTTGTTTTATGGATGTGTGCCTCTAGCGCGTTTGCTTATAACGAGCCGGTGGCCGTTATTTCGTTTAACCCGTCCCGCTTAGGGGCCTATAAAACTTTAAAAGCTGTTGAACGCGCTAATCTGCAAGGAGGAGTGCTGGTTAAGGAGGGGGCAGAGATGACCCTCCAAACTAAAACGGGTGAAACAATTACGTTGTCTGACGAAGTGAAGAGTACTGCAACCGATCAGCTCATCCATCAATGCTCTGAAGGGGCCGGGTGTCAAGCATATAACCCGGGGAACGGTACAGGAAACTTGAATAGCATTACTACGATCGCACCTGCTAACGATGAAGGGGATAAACGTACAAGTTTTAGTGGAAACTCAATCCAAAAGGCATCGAATACACCGGTATTGTCGTATGTTATTGATGACTCCCAGCCAACATCAGAGCACAGAACTAACCTGTTTGTAAATGGGGGAGAGTTGCATGTCTCAAATAATGCATATGCTGGCACTTTTGCTCCGAATGATAAAGAGAATCTTGTAGAAAATTTGAAGGTAACTGTGAATGGCACAGCGAATAATTCTTTGCAAATTAACTACGATTTTACTGCAAAAGAAAGTTTTAAACTCGGAGGAATTACAATATCGGAAGTCGGAGCAGGGGGCTGTTCATCCACAGCTACTAAGTGTAAAGCGTATCAATTTGTGGATCGCTATGACGATTCTGGCACCGGACATAAAGTATTGGCTGTACAAGTCAAGTACTGAGTGAAAGATTGAATTGTAAGATTATATACTTGTGGCGCATCAAACGGATGTGCCACATTTTTTTGATTGGGCGTAAAAGGATTGATACCGCTGAAGTACTTACAATAAGGTATAATATATATAAAACCCTCAAATTTTTTCAGTAGGAGAAGCTGTATGATCACACAAGGTAAATATCTCTTCACGTCGGAATCTGTTTCCAAAGGGCACCCGGATAAAGTATGCGACCAAATTTCAGATGCTATCTTGGATGCTATTTTAGCCAAGGATAAGACGGCCCGTGTAGCTTGTGAAACGTATATCACGCGTGGGCTCGTGATCGTGGGAGGGGAAATTACCACTCGTACGTGGGTAGATGTGGAGCAAATTGTACGCGAGGTTATTAAAGAGATTGGGTATGACGATGCTAAATGGGGTTTTAACTATAAAACGTGTGCCGTAGTCAACGTAATTGGCAAACAATCCCCCGATATTAGCCAAGGCGTTGATGTGGGGGGGGCCGGAGATCAAGGTTTAATGGTGGGTTATGCGGTGGCTGAAACGCCTGAGTTGATGCCGCTTTCCCTAGTATTGTCACACAATATTTTGAAAGAATTGGATAAAGTCCGCCGCAGCAAAAAATTACCGTATCTGGGGCCGGACGCCAAAAGCCAAGTAACGGTGGAATATAAGGACGGGAAACCTGTGCGTGTGGATAGCGTGGTGCTTTCCACCCAACATACGGAAGATATTTTGGATAAAACCGGCCATCAAATTACAGAAAAATCCAAGAAGGAAATCTATGCCGCTGCCATTGTACCGGTGTTAGACAAGTGGATGGATAAAAATACCAAGATTTATATCAACCCTACCGGCAAATTTGTCATTGGCGGGCCACAATCCGATACCGGCCTTACGGGACGCAAAATTATTGTGGATACATACGGTGGCCGTTGCCCTCATGGCGGAGGGGCCTTTAGTGGGAAAGACCCAACAAAGGTGGACCGCTCCGCCGCGTATATGGCACGCTATATTGCCAAAAATATAGTAGCTGCCAAATTGGCACATACGTGCACGGTGCAAATTGCTTATGCTATCGGTAAAGAGGAACCGGTAGGTTTCTATGTAGATACGGATGGTTCCGGGGTGTTGCCGGATGAAAAGCTGGCGCAAATCGCGCGGAAGATTTTCCCGCTTACGCCCCGCGGTATCATTGAGCACTTCAAGTTACGCCGCCCTATTTATGCGCAAACGGCTTCCTTTGGGCATTTTGGCCGCCAAGGCTTCCCCTGGGAAAAAACAGATAAAGCCGCGGTGCTGAAACAAGCTGCGGCCAGGTAGGTGTGTATGAAAAAAGTGTGTCTAGTTCTAACGAATGGATTTGAAGAGGTAGAAGCGATTGGCACGTTTGCTATTTTGCGCCGCGGAGGACTTGACGTGGATATTTTTTCATTGACACAGGCGGATGCAACAGGGCGTTTTGGCCTTACTTGCACGCGTCTTAAACCATTTTCCCAATTATGCGGAGCCGCATATGATGCCCTTGTGTTACCCGGGGGCCCGCAGTATGCCGAGCTTGAAAAAAATGCCGGCGTTCAAACCCTTATTAAAGAATTTATAGACGCACAAAAAGTAGTGGCTGCCATTTGCGCCAGCCCTACTATTTTAGGACATGCCGGCTATTTGAAAGGGAAAAACTATACGTGCTTTACTTCTATGAATGAAGATTTTGGCGGACATTTTACCGGCGAATATGTAACGTTAGATGGCAACATTATCACCGGCAAATCTGCTGCTGCCAGTATTGATTTCGGGCTGGCTATTATAGAAAAACTGCTAGGCAAAGAAACGGCCGACAAAGTCAAAGCCAACATCTATTATAAGTAGTGCGTTACTGTGCCTTATCTGTTGAGGTGGGGAACATTAATAAATCTTGCCCGTAGGCAAAGTCAAAGATAACACCCGCTATAAATTCCAATTGATGGTAAAAATCTTCTTCGCGGATAAATTCATCTGCGGCGTGAGCTGAGTTTGTATCCAGCGGATTCATTTCAGGCCCCAACCCGTAAGTGATTACACCTAATTTGCGCAAAAATTCATTATCACTGGACGCCGGGCTTAGCCCTGGTACGGTAATAGCCCCTGGGATTAATTTTTGAGCTGTTTTTTGAATAGATGCAAACAAGGGATCCGTGCCGTCCATGGCTGTGGGCGCCGGAAATTCGGGCCGTTCTAACACTTCCAATACAATGTTTTTATCATCCTTGAATAAGGCTTGTAGTTCAGTAAAGAAAATATCCGGATCTGTGGTGGGTAACAAGCGTACATTTAGTACTGCGGTGGCAGCGGCACCCAGGCTATTAGCGTCGGTTTGAGACGAAATTTGAGTGGGGGTAATTGTATCTTTCAATTGCGATTTGAAGAACGGGTCTTGCGTTATAAGTTCCGCCGCATTTTGACGGTTTTGCGGATTTTCATCCTGTAATAACATATGAAGGGTGGTCTTACCGTCTTCGTCTTGAAACGGTAAAATGGCATTTAATAACGTACGTGCAGGGGCGGTTAGCTGAGCGGGGCGTTTCCAATTTTCAATTTTAGCAAGCGCTTGCGAAAGGGTATATACTGCATTGTTTTCGCGGGGAATGGCGGCGTGTCCGTCTTCTCCGTAGGCGGTAATTTTAATGTCCATGTACAGTTTGGTAGCGGCTTCCGCAAATACGATGGGCGTACTTTCCGGATTTTGAATGATACCGCCTCCTTCGTTCAAAGCATAGCCGGGAGCGATTTTATCCCAATGAGTGGCACCTAACCACAAAAGCCCGCTATCGCTGCCGGATTCTTCACCCGAAGTTGCCAAAAAGATAATATCGCGCAGAGG
>ONOD01000069.1 GCA_900319325.1 uncultured Elusimicrobium sp.
GATCCTTCATCAAATTCAAAGCTTCGTGAGTGTATAGCAAAGGCGAAGGCTAATAACGTTCCGAACGAAAATATAGAGAGAATCATCAAAAAGGCAGCCGGCAGCGCAGACGGTGATAACTACGAAAACATTACTTATGAAGGATACGGTCCCGGTTCGGTAGCAATCATTGTGGAATGTACGACCGATAACAAAAACCGTACCTTCTCGGAAATTCGCAAAATTTTTACCAGTCACGGCGGTTCTATTGGGACGGCGGGCTGCGTGTCTTACATGTTCAAAAGCAAAGGGATGGTTATCGTCAAAAAAGAAGATATTGGTGAAGATGACTTGATGAACCTGGCTTTGGAAGCCGGTGCTGAAGACGTGCGTACCTCCGGTGATGTATATGAAGTTATCACCAACCCGGATATGGCCGAACTTGAAGCAGTGAAAAAAGCCATTGAAGCCAAGGGCATTACACCCGTGTCGGCCGATTTAACGATGATTCCGGATACCAATGTTTCCATTAGCGATGAGCATACTGCCGAAACTTTGATGAAAATGTTGGAAGCGTTAGACGATCACGATGATACCAAGAACGTCTATGACAATTCCGACATTCCGGAAGAAATTGCCGCTAAATTAGACGCATAACAGAGGTGTTGTGAACGCTAAAACGACCACCGTTTTAGGCATAGACCCCGGTTTAGATAGAACGGGATGGGCCATTCTCCAAAGAGATGCCCGTTCCGTTCTTTCGCTTGTTGCGTGCGGACTCATTCACACGGATGCCGGACAAGAACTTCCCCAGCGTCTGGATTTTGTCTATCAAGAACTTCAAAAAGTGCTTCAAACTTATCAGCCGGACCAAGTAGCTATGGAGCAAAACTACTTTTTAAAACGTGCCCAAAGTATGGCCAATACCGTTATGACGCGCGGGGTGATTATTTTGGCATGTGAACAGGCTGGCAAGCCCATTACTTTCTACTCTCCTAAACGGGTCAAAATGATAATTTGTGGAACGGGTACGGCGGATAAAAAACAAGTACAGCGTATGGTGCAACTCACCCTTCATTTAGATAGAATCATTAATCCCGATGATACTGCCGACGCCGTGGCCATTGGGATTTGTCATCTTAAAACGGCTCCCTTGAATAACATGATCAGTGTCAAAGCTGCCTTTTTAGAAAAACTCAAAGCCGCACAAGCTGCCCAAATCAAAAAGAAATAACTGCTTGTGCGCGCGCGTACGAAAAAATATCCCCTAAACTCCTGTAAAATTGCTAGAATACTAGTATGGAAATTATTGTTTTACTTCCGGTACTGTTTTTTTCAATTATTTTACATGAGTTCGCCCACGGCTATGTGGCCTACCGCATGGGGGATGATACTGCTTATATGAGCGGGCGCTTGACACTAAATCCTATCTCTCACGTGGACCTTATCGGTACGATTGCGGTGCCGGCGGTATGCTGGTTGTTTGGCTGGCCGCTTTTCGGCTGGGCTAAGCCCGTGCCCGTTAATCCGATGCGTTTGCCGTCTCCCCATAAAGACATGGGGAAAGTGGCTTTTGCTGGGCCGGCGTGCAATTTGATTTTGGCAACTTTGTGTGCGCTTTTTCTAAAATTGACGGTAGCGTTTCAGGCACAGTTGGGGCAACACATGGTGATTTCTTTGGCGCACATTTTGCAATACGGAGTATTTGTGAACGTTTTTTTGGCAGTATTTAATTTAATTCCCATTCCTCCGCTAGACGGTGGCCGTGTGCTTACAGCCTTGCTGCCGCTTAGCGCTGCCGTCAAATATGACCGTTTTGTCGGCCGGTATGGGATGTGGATTGTGTTTGCACTTATCTTGACGGGAGTGGTGAAGTACATCCTTTTCCCGCCTACGGCTTTTATCGTGAGCGTGTTGGCTAAAATTTTTGGTTTATAGAGGTTTTTTATGGCAGAGAATAAAATTGTACTTTCCGGGATGCGCCCCACGGGGAAATTACACTTGGGCAATTTTCACGGGGCACTTAAAAACTGGGTAGCGTTGCAAGATAAATATAATTGCTATTTCTTTGTGGCGGATTTGCACTCGCTCACGACAGCCTATCAACACACTGAAAATTTGGCGCAAAATAGCGAAGATATGCTCATTGACTGGCTTACCGCCGGATTAGATCCGCAAAAATGCACAATTTTTATTCAAAGTGATGTGCCGGAAGTGAGCGAGCTAAATACGCTTCTGGGTATGATTACACCGCTGGGTTGGCTGCTGCGTAACCCGACGTACAAAGAGCAAATTCAAGAGCTTTTAAAACAAAAATACGCGGGGCAATTAGATGAAAAAACGTTGGGAGAAAAAGTGGCCTCTATCGCCGCTGATGACGATATTTCCTGCTTTGGTTTTTTGGGCTACCCCGTGCTGATGGCTACGGATATTTTAATTCAACAAGCCTCGTACGTACCGGTGGGCAAAGATCAAACCGCTCACTTGGAAATTGCGCGTGATTTATCTCGCCGCTTTGCGGAAATTTATGGGGAGCAAGTATTTACCGAGCCGCAACCCCTTTATACTGCCGTGGCGCGCGTGCCGGGGCTGGACGGACGCAAGATGTCCAAATCCTACAATAACTCTATTTTCCTGGGGGAAGATTTATCCCGAAGGATGTGTGGCGTATGCTTTCCACAAAATTTACAACCCCAACTGGCAAAAACGGTGTGAAGAATGTAAAGCGGGCGCCTTGGGTTGTGTGGCGTGCAAAAAGGAACTCTTTGCCTTGATGGAACCGGAACTGGCTGCCTTTAACGCACGGCGAAAAACATTTGAAAATGATAAAGCACAACTGACAAAAATCGTGAATGAAGGCAAAGAAAAAGCCCGTGCGAATGCTTCGGCTACGCTCACGAAAGTAAAAAAAGTCATGCGGATTATTAAATAATATGATTACCAACGCTCCAACTCCGATCAATGTGCACATCAACGTCTTTGAAGGGCCGATGGACCTTTTGTTGCACCTGATCAAAAAAGATAACCTGGATATTTGCGATATTAATATCGCCGAGATTACCACGCAATACCTGGATTATCTCAACGTGATGAAGGAGCTTAATTTGGAAGTAGCCGGCGAGTTTTTGGTGATGGCCAGCACGCTCATGCAGATTAAAGCCAAGACGTTGCTCCCGTCCCAAGCCCCCACCAGCGAGGACGAAGGCCCCAACCCCATGAAGGAGCTGGTGGCCAAACTGGTGGAATACCAAAAATACAAAGAAGCCAGTAAATATCTAAACGAAAAATTAGAAGAGAATAAAGATAAATACTACCGTGCCGCACCCATTTTTGATAATGGCGAAAAAGTGCTTAATTTACAACTTTTTGATCTTTTGGCGGCCGTCAAACGTGCCTTTGATCGCCTGGATGAGCGCAAACGTATTGAGCTGCTTAAAGTGGAAGAATTTCCCATTGAAACTAAGATGGAAAAAGTGGTCAGCTTATTTAAAGACCGCGAATGGGTGCTTTTGGACGATATTTTTGTAGGGGAAACTAAAAAGCGCGGCGTGATTACGTGCTTTATGGCAGTGCTGGAGCTGATGAAAATTAAAAAAATTATCGCCCGGCAAGATGAGCGCGAAGGGCAAATCCGCATTTACCTAAACCCCGAAAATAAAGATAAAGATTTTAAAACCTTAATGCACGGCGACGAAGCCTAACGCAGGGAGAATTTATGACTGAAGAATTGCAAGAAAACCAACAACCTATCGCTCCGGAAGCGGCGCAAGAAACGGTGAAAACGCCCGCCTCTGCTGATGAAAATCCGGATGCGGCCCCTACGCTCTTAGAAAGTGAAGATTTACAAAAAATTATTGAAACCCTGTTATTTATTACGGACCGTCCGGTAAAAGTTTCACGCCTGGTGGATGTGATTGAAAACACCACCGCTAAAGAAGTGCGCGAAGCTATTACCAAACTGCAAGATATGTACACGGTGCGCGGCAGTGCCATTCAAATCATGGAAATTGCAGGCGGATATCAAATGTGTACCAAACCGGAATACGGTCGCTGGGTGCGCCGCTTGTATAATGAAAAAATGACAACGCGCCTATCAAACGCGGCGTTGGAAACCTTGGCAATTATTGCCTACAAGCAACCGCTCACCCGTGCCGAAATGGAAGCTATCCGCGGGGTGGATGTGGCCGGTCCGCTTGAAAAATTATTGGACCGTGGCTTGGTGCGTGTGGTAGGACGCAAGGAAACCATCGGGCACCCAATGGTATATGGCACAACTGATGAATTTTTGCGGATGTTTGGTCTTAACAAGGTGACCGAACTACCGGATTTGCAAGTGTTTGCCGCAAAGAATTTGGAAGAAAAGCAGGAAGATTTACCGTTTGGAGAACCGCTGCCGCCCTTGGGGCAGCCGCGCATTATTCCGTTAGAGGAACTGGAGGGCGAGGAACGCTTGGAAGCTTTGGAAGTTTCCACCCCCGATCCGTTCTTCCAACGAAATAGTTACAATCAAGGGGATTTATCGCTTGCGGGGGATACAACGACAACCGCCGAAGAAGGGTTACCATTTGAAGAAGAAACAGAGACTTCGGCCCAGCAGACTGCGCAAGCGCAAGAAGTGCCTACGCAGGAGGAAACGAAATGAACATTGTTTTAGCTGCCAGTGAAGCGTTCCCGTTTTGTAAAACGGGTGGATTAGCTGATGTGGTAGGGGCGTTGTGCCAGCAATTTGCCGGCTATAAGGGCAATAAAGTGCTTTTGTTTTTACCGCATTATCGCAACATTGTGCGGGTGTCATCACTTAAGATTGTGCCCGGCGTATATTTAATCCCGGTGGGGGATAAAATTGAACAAGCCTCACTTTCCTACATCAATTGGGGCAACGTACTGGTGTTCTTTGTAGGAAACCGCAAATATTTTGATAGACCGGATTTGTACCGCACTAAAGATGGGGAATTTCAGGATAATGATGAGCGTTTTATCTTCTTTAACCGCGCCGTGTTGGAAGGATGTAAATTTATTGGGTTCCGCCCGGATATCATCCACTGCCACGATTGGCAAACCGGCCTCATCCCGGCTTATTTAAAAACGGTTTACAAATTGGATGCCTTCTATACGCGCGCGCGTAGCTTGTATACCATTCATAACATCGCCTATCAAGGGCATTATTCGTATGCGGCGTTTCGCAAGGCGGGGTTCCATCCGGTGGATTACACTCCCGAAAAATTTGAATACTATGGCGGAATTAGTTTCCTAAAAAGCGGCCTTGTATTTGCCGATAACATCAATACAGTGAGCCCCAATTACGCGCGGGAAATCCAACGCGACTCTGCCATGGGGTTTGGCCTGGACGGGGTCTTGCGGGCTCGTAGCAAAAACTTTTGTGGTATCGTAAACGGCATTGATACGGATATTTGGGACCCGGAAATAGACCCGGTGCTTTCCGTAGGATATGATGCTAGTGATCCGACCCGCGGGAAATTATCCGCGAAGTTAGCCTTGCAACAACAATGCAAATTGGTGCAAGATGAAAACAAACCGCTTATCGGGATTGTTTCGCGCTTGGATTATCAAAAAGGACTGGATGTGGTGCTGGGCTTGATTGAAAGACTCCATAAACAAGCACAATTTGTGATTTTGGGCAAAGGGGACCCGATGCTTGAAAAAGCCTACCAAAGTTTAGCACGTTCCCATACGGGAACCGTCAGCTATACGGGCCGATTAGATGAAGAGCTGGCCCACAGAATTTATGCCGGGGCGGATTTGTTCTTGATGCCCTCGCGTTTTGAACCGTGCGGGCTTTCGCAATTAATTGCCATGAAATACGGCACTCTGCCCGTAGTGTCCAGGGTAGGGGGACTTGTAGATACCGTGGTAGGATTTGATGGTAAAAACGAAAATACCGCAACGGGATTCTTTATTGATTCTTTTACCGACACAGGGATTTACAATGCGGTAATAAAAGCACTTAATGTGTACACTAAAAACCGAGTATTATGGAACCGGCTCATGCGTAGCGCCATGCGTACGGACGTATCGTGGGATAAATCTGCTCGGGCCTACTTGGAATTATACCGTAAAACAATTGCCTAACTAGAGGAATTATGGACGAACTTTTTGAAGAAACTCAACCGAAAAAGAAAAAACATACTAAACAAGTGGGACACTTGTACCGTAAATTATTTTTACTCGTGTTTTCCATAGCGCTTATGGCGCAAGCCTTGTTGTTTGTGGACAAGGGATTAGGGGATTATTATAACACGCTTAAAGATTCTTTTAAGGTAATTTTAACCGTAGATACTCCGGCGCAAGCAGCGGTTCTGGAACAATGGGGGCAGACGCTTAATCAAAAACAAGATATTACCAGCGTACGTTTATTGTCGCCTGAAGATGCCCTTGCCGTGGTGCGGCATAAAAACCCGCAGTTGGTGGAATCGCTATTACTCATGGGAAAAAATCAAATGCCGGCGTATTTTGAAATTACGCTTTCCGTGCCCGCTATTAATAACATTCGCCCGTTTGTAGATAATTTGAATGCCGAGTATGAAGACCTTACCCCGCATTATAACGAACAACATGCGCAAATGTTTTTTTATGTGGGGTTTGCGTCTAAGATAGTGCGGGTATTGGGCGCACTTACCTTGCTGGGGCTACTCGCTTTTATGTTTTTGGTGGAAGCGTTCCCATACGAACAGGGGCATGCACTGGGCGGATTGTTTTCCGGGATTTTAGCGGGGGCTTTGTCGGCAGGAGTGTTAGTGGTACTTATTTATCCGGTGGGACCATTGGCAGATGTGTTTGCTTATTTTACGACGTGGCATCGCCAGGTGCTGCTGCTGGTTTGTAGCGGGCTTTTAGGATGGACATTTTCCAAATGGCAAAAATTTTAGGTTTGTTGTTTGCGTTGTGGGTGTGCACTTCTTCTGCCTGGGCAGATGAAGCGGCCGATCACAAAAAAGAATTGGCTAAACTTAAAACGCAAGCACAAAAGAAAGAGGCGGAACTGAAAAAATACCGCGAGCAAGAAAAGAAAATTTCCAAGGAAATCTCTGCTTTGCAAAATAAAAAGGCGCAAGCCGAACGAATGAAAAGCAAAGTGGAGATGGATATCTCTGTAGTAGAACAAAATTTAGTTTCTATTGAAGATAAACGAACCGCTTTGGAGCGCAGTATGCCCATGTGGCAAGGGGTTGTGTGGGAGGAAATTAAAAACTATTATGTAACGCCTGCCTGCACGGTATGCGTGCAAAACCAATTAGAGCAGGATTTGTTTGTGGATCGGATGCTTAACCATAAAGCTGCGTTTGCAGTTACCCTTCAAAATGAAAATAAAGAAGCCAAAGAACGCTTTGAGGCGTTTACACAACGTAACAAAACATTGCAGGCGCAAAGTAGCAAATTGAAACAGGAACAGGCAGTTATTTCACAATCCTTCCAAAAGAAACAGCAAGATTTAGATGTTACCAAGCGCAAAGTGGATAGTGTGCGCAAAGAGATTAATGAACTCAATAAGTCTGCCTCCGAACTGAACAATTTACTTGCCTCTTTTGAGCGTAAACGTAAAGAGTCCGCCGGTAAAAATTCAACTACTAAATCTGCCGGCCCTAAGATAAATGTGCCTGCTCATTCTTTGCCGTGGCCGATACAAGGTAAGGTAATTAGTCAGTTTGGTAAGGAGTACCGTTCGGATTTGAACACGTGGATTTTTAGAGATGGTATTAAAATTGCAGGTACGTCAGGCGCCTCCGTGCGCGCCAGTGCGGCCGGTAGCGTAATTTACGCCGGGCCGTTTAGATCATATGGGAATGTGGTCATCATTGATCACGCAAAAGGATTTTTTACAATCTACGGATTTTTGAAAGAAATCCGCGTCTCTGTAGGGGACAAAGTGGACACGCAAGGCGTTGTAGGAACCGTAGGAAAAGATACACAATCTTCTTCCGGCACAGGGCAAAGCGCTGTTTACTTTGAAATTCGCCAGGGAACTACAGCGGTAGATCCGCTTGATTGGCTTAAATAAGAGGAATTATGAAAAGAAAAAAATTAAATAAATGGGTAGCTTGGTCAGCTGTTTTATTTTTTATGGGAACGCTGTTCCCGTATGCTTACGGGGCCGTGGATGGCAGCCTTAAAAAATTGCGTACGTTAGTAGATGTGCTTGAATTTGTAAAAGAAAATTATGTGGAGACAACTGATACCGATCAGTTGGTATCCGGGGCCATTAAAGGGGTGGTGGAAGAATTGGATGATTTTTCTTCTTACTTGGATCCTAAAGATTACAAAGAATTAAAAAATGATACCAAGGGAGAATTTGGCGGCGTAGGGATGCGTTTGCAAAAGGTGGACGGCTTTATTACCGTTATGACCCCTATGCCAGGCACGCCTGCTTTTAAGGCGGGCATTATGCCGCAAGACCGTATTCTGTTTGTAGATGATAAAGATGTAACGGATATGAAATTGGATGAGGCCGTGGGCTTGATGCGCGGGAAAGCAGGCAGCAAAGTAAAGCTGACGCTTAGCCGTAAGAATAAAGACGGGGAATATCAAAAAATTCCGGAC
>ONOD01000093.1 GCA_900319325.1 uncultured Elusimicrobium sp.
ATTATAACATGAACAAAGCCCGAATTGTTGACCATTCTGTGAACAACTCGGGTTTTGCCCCGCCGGTTTGAGACAAATTCCGGGGGTGTTTTTGTGTATAGAAAACCCCGCACTAGGCGCGGAGTTCCGTAGAGTTTTGAACAACGAATAGGTTGTTAATAAGGATTATAAAGTCATCCTGAACTTGATTCAGGATCTTCAACGCTTGTAGCGCTTGAAGTTGTTTTTGAAACAGCCACAATATGCGTGGAAGATTCCAAATCAAGTTTGGAATGACACTTTGTTTATTTCCATAAGAGGGCCGTCATGCTGAACTTATTTCAGGGTCTTCCACGCAAAGTATCCCCCGCCAAAGCGGGGGATACTTTCAAACTTAAGATGAGCCGGCTTTATTGTTCGTCAGCGGGGTGCTTCAATAATTCTACCACTAATCCCTCTAATTTGCTGGCATCTTTGGCGGCATAATCACCCATCGCGGCAAACCGCGTAAAATATTCATGCGCATATTCTTCTTGGGTTTGGTCCTCATCTATGATGTAGAAAATCATGCTACCTAATGTTTTTTCCGGATCAATTTGCGCCATGGTTTCATACATACCGCCGGCTTGTTCAGGTTCATCCCAAAAGGGGTGCCCTTGATGACGATACGGCGCAATCCCTTCAAAACCTCTGTTTTGCCACATGGCAATTGTCACTAAGACAATGGGATTATTGCTGTATTTGCGGTAAAACGCTTTGTATTGCTCCATGGAGGCTTTAGCTGGGTTTACACCCATTTCTTGCTCAAATTTTTGGCTCATTAACCCAAAAGCCCGCAAATTATTTTCTTCACTGGACGCCTTTTTAACAGCGTCTTGGGCGGCCGCGGCCATTTCGCTATAAAAAGTTACTTTATAGGCACCATTATCTTCGGCCAGGTTGTCTATACCGCGGTTAGCCAGTTCTTCCTGTAAACCCCGAATGTATTGTTTAGACGCCGCAGCATCTTCATACACTGCTTCTAAGTTAGACACTTGCGCCATAGCCGGAAACGCTAACACCGTTGCCACAACAGCCAACATCGTCTTTTTTAAATTCATATTTTTCTCTCCTTTTTTCTTACTACACTTTTATTATAAAACTTTTTTGTCTTATCTCCCAGGGCCATTGGACCTAGGCCCCAGGGTCTTTTGGACCCATACAGCAGTTGGCTTTTCCCCTTGACATTTTGGGCTTTCCGCTTATACTTATAGTATGAGCGGAATTTTATACTGTTTTTTTAAAGAGGAAACGTATGACATCTCTTCGTTTAAAAAAATGGACATCTTTGTTCATTGCCTGCGTTTTTTTAGCGAACCAATGTTCGCCGCTCTATGCTGCCAACCGCCGGAAAACTTCCTCTAAAAAGAGGACCACTTCTTCGCGACGTACAACTTCTTCCAGAACTAGCACCTCCAGCCGAAGCAAAGGGTTAAGCTCCCAAACGGCACAACGCGTGGAAAGCACTGTTCAAAGCACCGTACAAGCGCAAAGCCCTTCTTACTGGGTAAATAGAGGTGCTAAATTGGCAGAAGCAAATTGTGATGTAGGCGCCGTCAAATGCGTTTTGAACCTTTTAAAAAGCGCCTCCCAAGCAAAGGATCCACTCAAGGCCACCGTATGCGTACCTGCCAGCAAACGAGACACAAAGAATAAAGTGTGCTTAGAGGCCCAATACTTTGCGCAAGGCGCTGCGCATGCAGCAGTATCCAACCCGCAAAACCCGTGGTTATACTACAATTACAAGCAAAAAAAGACGTTAGGAAGTAACAAAACACACACGGTGAAAACAGATTCATACCCCATCCGGGAATCTGCCCCAGCAGTGCTTGAATTAGTGTCTAAATACGGGGTGTATTACCATTCGGACATCCAAGCCTTAATTAAATACTTCAAAGGCGTTGCGCAACCCAGTACCTGTGGCAAAAAAGGGAATACTTGTAGCGAAGAAATGGCCGCCTTGATGGGGCTTGCCTTTTTGTCCCAAGGACAAGATGCCAATGCCCGCAAAGCCGCCCGCGAAACAGCCACCAAAGTTTTGAAAGACAAATGGAAATCGTCCGATGGCGGAAAAGTTATCTGGGGAGCAATTACCGCTTTAGCCGTACTGAACACACAGGCCGCGTGGAGTGATATTGATACCTTCTTAACGCAAACTTCTATGCCCAGCGTAGGTAAGGATGCGCTCTCTTTGCTGACGGTAGAAGGAATCACCAATTTGGGGATTCACTTCAACGAAGCCGGGCGCGCGAATGCTACCCGCTATTATAACAGCTCCAATAAACGATATACCTATATGGATACTTTGGCAGCTCAAGACCAGGGCTTTAAATATCCTTATAATAACCCGGCGTTCCAATACCCAAACACAAACGTGTTTGAGGGAATCGGCGTGCTGATTGGTCGCCAAGCAGCCGCCGGTAATAAATCCGCCCAGGCATTGGGTAAAAAGATTATGGCCTCGGCTGTGTCCTATGCTTATGCCAAAACTAAGAAACCGGCCAAGACCTCGGCCATCCCGCGCCCCGTTACAACGGGCGGAGCAGCCCCGGCAATTCCGGTAGGCACCCAAACTCAACAATTTGCCATTTATGGCGGGCACTGGCCGGTGGTCGTAGGAATTATGAAGGGCGCCGTCAGTAAACCGCGCACAGTGTCCAACAATCTTGAAGGGATTATGCATTTAATACAGCATGTTTTCGCGCAGCCTTGGTGGGACTTAAATGCCGGCACCTATCTGCGTGTGAGCAATACTGCTTTTGCGTATGCAGATGCCATGGTAGGGCAAAAGAAATTCGCCCGGATAACAACCCGGTCCAAAGGCTATGTTGACACCAAAACGCGCTACACCAAAATCACGCAATTAAAGCAAACAGCCGAATATGCTGACATGGCCATTACGGTGGTTGCCGTGACGATGTTTGTGGCATCCATACCTGATTTGTGCAAATCCATTTATAATGCCACGCAATGGTTAAAAGGCAAAGTAAGCTTGCTCAAAGATAAGGTGGCCACGGTTTCCCAAACCGCTACGCAAACTTCCTCGGCCACTACGAAAGCGGCTGCACAGACCGTTACCAAGCCCGCATTTAGCGAGCCGCAAACTTACGTAAAAGTAGCCCCCATCCAAGCGACCGAAGCGCAAGGCGGCGAAGTAGTGAGCACCACATTAGCAAACGGTTTTACCGAAACCACCGCCACGGCACCAAAAGGGTCCTTTATTGTAACCAACCCCGGTGGGGAACAGTATATTGTTCCTCGGGATCAGTTCCTTCTCAAATACAAGCAAGCGCCCGAACTGGGGCCCTCCATGTATAGGCCCACGGGGCAGCCGCAGTCCTTCTCCAAGCTTGTAGATGGAAACATGGAAATTTTATCTTCCCATGGAGAGGTGCGCAATTATCCGCAAGGGTATTATGTAAACCCGCATACCGGCCAAGGGGTGGACCCAGTCATATTCAGCAATACCTATCGTGAATTGCTGCCAAACGGAATGTTGCGGAATGTGCCCCTTCCTAACACTCCGGCTGGGCACGTCGCCCCGGGTTCCGGTATTACGCCGCAATTATTAAGAACAGGTGAAACCGTGATACAGGATCTGCGACCGGTTGTCCGCGAAGCCAAATAGTAATGCATGAAACAATTTAACAAAAGGCCCTTTTTAAAGGGCCTTTTAATTTGAGGGTTTTTCTATTTCTATATACACATCAAAACCAGCATATTTAGCCAGTTCTTTATCGTTAGAAAAATCTAAAAAAGTTCTGTCAACTTGTTTATCATCTTTCATGCGATGTAGTAAAAAGTTGGAATTTAGCAGCGTCTTAATAAAATCACTCGCATCTTTGCCTAAAAGAGAGTGCCCTACCCCTAACGTCAGCACAAATGTTTGTTCAGCCGGCATGCCATCTGCCAGTGAAGCAAACCTTTGGTAGGCGCTATGTGCACTTCCCGTATATACCACAAACAGGGCATCCGGCTCTGCTTGCCGATATTCATTTAAAACCTTAAGGAACTGTTCATTGCGGTATTTCAGACCGACATTGATAAAATTACGCCCACTCACATTTAATCAAACACAAATCTTCATTTGTTTGTGCGTGGCATAAAGTGTGTAAGGTGGTGCACGCATCTATTTGTTGGACCTTAACACATAGCTGCTCGCCACATTTGATTTCTTTTTTGAAGATGATATCTATATTTTTTAGCTTCTTTTCGTGTTTCCATTCATACGGCAAAGGTTCTATTGCCCAAATAATATAATTACCATTATTTGCGTGCTTATTAACGTCAATATCATTATAACGTACCTCAAAAACATGCTGATAATCCACGCGGGAAACAACCGGAATTTTACCGAATTTTAAATCAGTTTCATGAGGTTCAAATTTGATCATATTCTCGTTATTGGCAAGCACTTGCCCTACGTGGGCAATTTCCAAGGTTTGGCTGTTGACAAGCGCCCACACGCTTGACGCACGCCCGCATAGTTTATCATCAGCATACACTTCAAAATTACGGTATGCGAACATTCGGTTATACCCACGTGGCTCTGTTTTGATAGTCAGCGTGGAAATATGTTGCGGATAATCTGTAAATTCAATACGGTATTTCAACAAAATCCACATTAAATTTTGCGGATAAATTGTGCTATACCCAAAGCCTAAACGCTCGGCACTTTCGGCGGCCATGTCTTGAAAAAAATTAAGCAAAGAAAACGGTTTTAAATTGCCATTACAATCACAATCAGAATAACGAATTAAAAATTTCTCTGTTAACGATAAGTCTTTCATGTTTCTCTTCCTCTTTCTCCGATATAGAAATATATGTATCTTTTCTCTCATCTCCGTTCCCTGTTCTCTGTTCACCGTTCTTGGAGATAATATGCTTAAAAAAATTGTTATTATTTTGCTCATCCTCGCCGTTATCGGCGCCATTTGTGCGGTTGTACATAATCTAAAAGTCGCCCACAAAAACAAAAAAGAATTATCCGCATTTGCCCAAAAACAGCCCTATACGGCTAATCTTGGTAAAGTGCTTATCATTTATTATTCTCTAACGGAACACACCCGAGATATTGCACAGCAAATTGTAACATTAACGGGGGCAGACGAATACCGCATTCAAACCCAAGAAGAATTTAAAACTTCTCCGGCTTTCTACGCGAGTGTAAAAAAACAACTGAAAGAAAAAACTTATCCGCAACTGGCCGGACAACTGCCCGATGTAAGCGGATATGATACTGTGTTTGTGGGCGGTCCTGTTTGGTGGTACACGATGGCAACACCGCTTTATTCTTTTTTGGGACAAATGGACTTTAAGGGAAAGAAAATAATCCCGTTTTCCACCCAAGGCAGTAATCCGGGGACTTTCTTGGAAGATTTTAAATCTAATGCGAAAAACGCTCAGGTAGGCACATATGCCAATTTTAACAATGTAGGTGACCAATATAAAGAAGCCGTCCACAATAAAATTATTCACTGGTTAAATAACTTATAAGGAGACAACTATGAAAAAAGACTTAGGAGTAAAACCGTTTCTATTTCCCATGCCTGTGCTGATGATCGCCACGTACAACGAGGACAATAGCGTAGATGTGATGAACATGGCCTGGGGTGGCATTTGCGATCACGATAAAGTGGCCCTCAACCTGGAGGAAAGCCACAAAACCGTTGCCAATATAAAAGCCCGTAAAGCATTTACAATCAGCATTGCTGATACGGATCACCTAGAAGCGGCGGATTATGTAGGTATTGTTTCCGCTAATACCGTGAAAGACAAATTCGCTAAATCCGGCTTGCATGCGGTTAAAAGCACGCGGGTGGATGCCCCTGTTGTAGAGGAGTTTCCCCTTACTTTAGAGTGTGAAGTAGCAGAAATTCAACCGGATGGGTTCCGCGTGGTGGGTAAAATCGTCAACGTGCTAGCAGATGAAAAAGTACTCACCGACAAAGGTACTGTGGATCCCACCAAGCTAAACGCTTTTGTATTTGACCAATTCCAAGGAGGCTACTACAAAATCGGTGAGAAAGTAGGCCAAGCATGGAATAGTGGCAAAAAGTTGGATAAATAAACGCGAGAAATTTCTAAAACAACCGCTCTTGCACTACCGCGAGGGCGGTTTTTTATACTTTCAATAATGAGATGAACGTGAAAATATTTATATGCTACAATGAAAGAAAAAAGGATATCGTCATATGAAAAATTTAATTTGCGTATGCATGTTGTTTCTTGTTGGCATCTCCCCAATCTGGGCCGATACTATCTCCACCGATAGAAGTGGATTTGACAAAATATATAACTTTGTAGATGATGCCATATTTGATTTACGTTATTATTCCCCCTATAATTTCACCGGTTCCAAGATAAGAGGCTATAAAGCCCCCGTAGCGTACATGACGAAAGAAGCATTGCAAGCCCTTGCCGTAGCAGCTGCAGATTTACGCCAACAGGGATATCGTATTTTAGTGTGGGATTCTTACCGCCCACAAAAGGCCGTAGATCATTTTGTAGAATGGATCAATGATTCCAAGGACCCCGGGAATAAAAGCTTTTATCCCACGTTAGAAAAATCGGACTTAATTGCCGGGGATTATATTATGCCTAAATCCGGCCATACGCGCGGCAGCACGATTGATTTAACCATTGTTAAACAAGATGGCTCTTTTGTAGACATGGGCGGCACATTCGATTTGTTTAGTCCCATCTCGCATCCGGATTATAAAAAAATCACTAAAAAACAAAAACGCAACCGCAAAATTTTGCGCGATGCCATGGTAAAAGCCGGGTTTAAACCACTTGACTCAGAGTGGTGGCATTTTACGCTTAAAGACGAACCCTACAAGGACACCTATTTCAATTTTGACGTAGAATAAACACAGAGATTTGCCATGACCACTTTACAAACAAATATTTTAGGCATTAAATTTGAAAATCCTTTTTTGTTGGCTTCTGCCCCTCCAACAGCCAATATCGAAAGTATTGATAAAGCTTTTGAACTTGGTTGGGGCGGCGCTGTACTTAAAACAATTACGCCCGACAATTTGGAAATGAGCGAGGCCAGCCCGCGCTATGCGGTATTGCAAAATCAAAAGCGTATTATCGGGTTTCAAAATATTGAATTACTAAGCCACCACACTGTGCAATACTGGTGTGAGGGAATTGACTACTTAAAACAAAAGCATCCCCACAAAGTCATCATTGCCAGCATCATGGCTCCGGTGGAAAAAGCGGCTTGGCAAAATTTAGTTCAAACCCTCAACCGCACAAAAGCCGATGCCTTTGAACTTAATTTTTCCTGTCCGCACGGAATGCCGGAAAAAGGCATAGGCATGGCCATTGGAACGGATGCGCAAATATCTGCTAGCATTACCCAGTGGGTCAAAGAAGTGGCACAAAAACCCGTATTTGTAAAACTTTCCCCAAATGTATCCAATATTGCCAATATTGCCTGTGCCGTGGAAAAGGCAGGAGCCGACGGTTTAGCCGCTATTAATACCGTCCAAGGCTTTATGGGCCTAGATCTACACACCTTACAACCGGTCCTTAACGTAAACGGAAAAACTACTTTCGGGGGCTGTTCCGGGCCTATGATCCGCCCCATCGGCCTTCGCTGTGTAGCGCAGTTACGCCAAGCAAGCAGGTTACCCATTTTAGGACAGGGCGGTATTTCCACGTGGGAAGATGCCGCACAATATATCGCCACCGGAGCTGATGCGGTGCAAATTTGTACGGAAGTTATGATTAACGGATACGGAATAATTAAGTTTAAAATT